>DASVWB010000121.1:0-8826 GCA_036389815.1 Pyrinomonadaceae bacterium
CGACGAAGCTGATGACGCCCGTGAAGGCCGTCGCGACGGCGACGACGACGACGTTGACGGAGAGGATGACCCACTTCAGGCGGTTCACGTTCACGCCGAGGTAGGTCGCCTCGTCCTCGCCGATCATCAGGGCGTTCAACTGCTTCGTGTAGCGGAGCGCGAGGAGCGTCCCGCCGAGGGTCGAGACGGCGACGACCTCGACGGCGCGCCAGCTCGCGCCCGAGAGCGTGCCGAGGCTCCAGAAGGTGATGGAGCGCGCCTGCGGGTCGCGCGCGATGTAGGTCAGGAACCCGATGGCGCTCATGCAGAGCGCGTTGACCGCGAGCCCCGTCAGCAGAAGCATCACGACCGACGCGCGCCCGTCCTCGCGCGTGCGCGCGAGCAGGAAGACGAGGTAGGTCGAGGCGACGCCGCCCGCGCACGCGGCGACGGGCAGGCTCCAGAGGCTCTGGCCGATGCCGAGCGCGCCGCCGAGGACGAAGAAGAGCGCCGAGCCGAAGGCCGCGCCGCTCGAAGTCCCGACGAGACCGGGCTCGACGATGGGGTTGCGGAAGAGCGCCTGCATCAGCGCCCCGCCCACGCCGAGGCTCGCGCCGACGAGCAGGCACAGGACGGCGCGCGGCAATCGCAGCTCAAGGAAGATGCGCTGGTCGAGGGTCGGCGCGGGCTGCCCCGGCAGCAGCGAGGCGAGCGCGCGTGCGATGGCGGGGACGGAAAAATCTATGGCGCCGAAGCGGATGGACGCGGCCAGCGCGGCCAGCGCGGCGAAGCACAGTGCGAGGAGCAGCGCCCCGCTGTGTCGGCGTCCGTTCGTCACTTCCGGTGGATGAGCGCGGCCACCTTCTCCACGTTCTCGCCCGAGCGCGGCCCGAAGTACATCAGCACGTTCTCCTCGACGCGGAAGATGCGCCCCGTCCTGGCGGCGTTCGAGGTGGCGACGCCGGGCAGTTGCTTGATCTGGTCGAGCGAGCCGCCGAGGCGGTCGAAGCCGTAGTCGGTGACCAGTATCACGTCCGGGTTGGCCTGCGCGACCGTCTCGGGCGACTCCATGCGCTGCATCCTCTCCGAGTTGATGGCCATCTCTCCGCCCGCCCATTCTATCATCCGCCCGGCCGCGCCGCCGTCCCCTCCCCCGCCCTTGCCGACGACTAAGAAGACGTTCGACGCGCGACCGAAGTGTATGACGGCGACCCGCGGGCGGTCGTCGTACTTCCTGACCGATTCGAGCGAGGCCGCCATCTGCGAGTCGAGCGCGCGGCAAAGCTCTTCTGCGCGCTGCTCCCTGTGGAAGTAGGCGCCCATCTCGCGGATGAGCGCCTTCGTGCCCTCGACCGAGTCGTTCTTCGCCTCGAAGCTCTTCATTGGGACGTTCAGGCCCTTGAGCTGCTCGACGACCTGCGGCGGGCCGATGTTGTTGTCGTGGATGACGGCGGTCGGGTGGAGCGACAGGATGCCCTCGGCCGAGAGCGCGCGGTGGTAGCCGACCGTCTGCACGTTCTTCACCTCGGGCGGGTACGTGCTCGAAAAGTCCACCCCGACGACGGCGCCTTGCGCGCCGAGCGCCCAGATGATCTCGTTGTAGACCTGCGAGATGACCACCAGGCGCTCGGCCTTCGCCTCGTTGGCCGGGTTCGAGAAGCGCCCGCAGCCCGGCGCGGCGGCGAGCGCGGCGAGGGCCAGCGCGGCGAGTATTCGTCGTCTTCTCATCGTGACTTTAATAACGCAGGCGCATCTGGAACTGGAACTGGCGGCCGGGGTCTACGCCGTTGATGCCGGCGATGCCCTGGCCGAAGGTCGCGGGCACGTTGTAGAGGCCGGTCGCCGCGTTGATGCCGCCGAGCGCGCCGCTGCGCGCGACGATGTTCGGGTGGTTGAAGACGTTGAAGCCCTCTGCGCGCAGCCCCATGTGGACGCGCTCGCCGAACTGGAAGTCGCGCTCGACGAAGACGGAAGTGTCGTAGACGGGCGTGCCCCGCCCGGTGTTGCGCCCGACGAAGGTGCCGGTGGCGTAGTCGAACGGGCGGTCTGTGTTGGCGTTGTCGCCGTTCACGTCCTGCCCGACGGTGATGTTGTAGGGGCGGCCCGAGGCGGCCGTCGTCACGCCGCCGACGACGAAGTGGTAGGGCAGGTTATACCAGCCGCTGACGACGAGGCGGTGGCGCTGGTCGAGCAGGCTGTCGGCGCGCTCGCCCTCCTCGCCGAGGTTGAGGTCGGCGCGGTCGCCGCCCGGCGCGTCCGGCTCGACCGTGTTGATGGTGTGCGAGAGCGTGTAGCTGGCGAGCACGGAGAAGTCGCGCGCGAAGCGCTTGTTCAGGTTGAGCTGCATGCCGTTGTAGAGGCTGCTGCCCTGGTTGACGACGACCGCGATGCGGCGGAAGCCGCCGTTGACGGGGCGTATCGGGCGCGTCAAATCCGCGGCCGCGGCCGAGCGCGTGCGCCCCGCCGCGGTGTTGACGGGGACGAAGAGGCTCGGCGCGTTGAGGTCGAGCGCGCGGTCTATCTTGATGGTGTGCGCGTAGACGTAGTCGGCGTCGAAGAACCAGCCGCCCGGCAGCTCGCGCTCCAGCCCTACGGTCGCCTGCTGCGTGTAGGGGTTGAGGAGCTTGTCTGGGTAGCCGCGCAGCAGCGCCGTGTCGATGCCGAACTGCGCGTAGAAGGCGGCGCGGCCGGGGCGTATGGTCACGTCGCGCGGCGGCAGCACGACGCCCGCGGGGAACGCCGGCAGCGGCGCGAGGGAGGTCGGGAAGCCGGTCTGCCCCGGCGTCGCCGTGAAGGTGAAGATGCCCGCCGGGCCGTTGATGGCGAAGGAGGCGCCCGTGTTCGCCTTGACCTCGGAGTAGTAGATGCCGTAGCTGCCGCGCAGCACCGTGTGCCCGTCGCCGAAGAGGTTCGAGTAGGCGAAGCCGACGCGCGGGCTGAAGTTGTTCGTGTCGTCGGTGAAGGTCTGGCGCTCGTAGCGGAGGCCGAGGTTTAAGGTCAGGTCGCGCCGCACGCGCCAGTTGTCCTGCGCGAAGAACGACCAGAGCCACTCGCGCACGTTGTAGTTGGCGTTGCCGAACGACTGCGTGTAGCGCGAGACCTGCGCCAGCGTGAGCTGCGAGGTCGGCACGCAGTTGCTGCTCGTCGGCGGCGTGCAGCCCGCGTTGGCGGCGAAGGTGAACTGGCCGAGCGTGAAGGCGTTGCCGAACTCCGTCCCGTTGCCGCCGGACGTGGAGAAGGTCGCGTCGCCGCCGAGCCGCAGCGAGTGGTTACCGCGCGCCCAGGTCAGAGTGTCGGCGAGCTGGTACTGGTGGTTGATGAGCGTGGTCTCACGCGACTCGCCCTCGGTGGCCGCGCCGTTGCCGGCGCGGACGAACTGGGTCGAAAGGTTGACGGGCTCGAACTGCGTGATGGGCGAGCCGACGAGCGCGACGAAGCGCGCCTCGTTGACGAGCGTCGGCCCGAGCACGGCCGTCTCCGCGACCTGCGCGGCGTAGGTCTTGCGCCGGAAGACGCGCGCCGCCGAGGGCAGGCTGTTGCCGCCGACCGCGTCGGCCGGGTTCCCGTCGCGGAAGCCGTCGAGGTTGAGGCGCGCCGTCATGGTGTTGTCCGAGTCGAGCCGGTGGTCGAGGCGCGCGAAGAGGAGCCCCTGCCTGAAGTCGCCCGTGAAGATGCCGGGCGCGAGCACGGACGTGATGACGGCGTCGCGCCGCTGGAAGTTCACCTCCGCGCCGAAGAGGAAGTGCGTGCGGTCGCGGACGACCGGGCCGGAGACGACGCCGCTCAACTGCGCGAGCCTGTCGATAGTCCTCCGCCCCGCGACGGCCAGCGGGTTGCGCGCCTGCAACTCGCCCGGGCGGTGCAGCGCGACGAGGTCCGCGTGCAGGTCGTTCGTCCCCGACTTGGTGACGATGTTGACGACGCTGCCGGTCGTGCGCCCGTACTCGGCCGAGGCCGCGTTCGTCAGCACGGTGAACTCCTGCAAGGCCGAGAGCGGGATGTTGGTGAAGAGCGTCTGCCGGCCCCAGGCGTCGTCGTCCGTGCTGCCGTCGAGGATGAAGGAGGTCTGCCGGCGGCCGCTGCCGTTGGTGACGAAGAGGAAGTTGTTCAGGAAGAGGTCGCCCGTCCCGCGCGCCGGGCGGACGGCCGAGTTGAGCTGGACGAGGTTCGTGATCTTGCGGCCGAAGACGGGCGTGTTGTCGATCTTCCGGAGGTCGAGCCGCGTGCCGAGCTGCGGCGAGTCGGCCTGCAGGGCGTCGGTCGTGCCGAAGACCGTCACCACGTCAACGCACTCGACGCAGCCCACCTGGAGCGTCACGTCTAAGGTCGCCGCCTGCCCCGCGCGCAGCTCCACCGTCTCGACCGTGACGGGGCGGAAGTTCGTGCTCGTTGCCTCGAACTTGTAGCTGCCCGTCAGCGGGAGCCCCGCGATCTGGTAGAGCCCTTCGTCGTCGGTCTCGGCCGCGCGTGTGAGCCCCGTCTGCGCGTTCGTCACCGTGACCTTCGCCCTCTGGATGGGCGCCCCGTTAGGGTCTACCACGCGGCCGCGGACGGTTCCCGTGTCGGCCGTCTGCGCAGCGGCCGCGTGCGCCGACAGGAGCGCGACCAAGAGCGTGAAGACGAGGCGCAGCGGCCGAGGGCGCGCGGCCCTGCCGCGCGCGGAAGAAGCGAAGTCAGGCATGTTAATCCTTCCGGCTCTTTGGTGTCGCAAGTTGTGGGACAGAAGTCTCCGCCGTGGGGGCGTATGGCTCGGATGATAGAGGAGCGGCCGAACTACTACCAGCGGTCGTACAGCCCCGCGCGGCGGACTTCGCTACAAATTTTTAGCCGCGGGGGTCGTTTCACGTGTGAAAAAGCGTTGCGCGGGCGTTTCACCTGTGATACAGTGCCCTGCGAATCGCGGAGCGACTCCCGAAGTTCCGGAAGAGTTCTCCGCCGGTCAGGCGCTAAAAGAGAGGCCCCCCTCCAGGATTTTCAGGCCGCAACCGGCTTTTGAGGAGAATGAGCGAGATGAGCAATACGACGAAACCGAGAATCAACCCTTTGAGCCGGCGACCCCGCCAGCAGCGTCTGGTGATGGCCGTCCGCGGCGGCGCGGGCACGGGCAAGAGCTGGTTCCTGCGCTCCCTGGCCGAGGCCGGCCTGGGGCGGCTCTGCATCTTCGACGTGGAGCGCAAGACGCGCCTGCTCTCAGGCGTCGGCGACAAGTTCGACGGCATCGAGGTCGAGCACTCGGACGAGCTGCCCGAGTTCATCGACTGGGCGCTCTCGGGCGAGGGGCGGGAGCAGAACTACGGCTGCTTCGGCCTCGACTCGTGGGCGGCGTACTTTTCCGCCAAGCACGCCGAGACGATCAAGGCCGTGCGCGAGCGCACGGGCGACCCGCTGGCGCAGCCCTCGGCCGAGGAGTTGGCCGCCGACCAGATGGTCTTGCAGGGCGTGCTCCGGCGGCTCTGTATGGAGTCGGGCAAGTCGGTCGTCATCGTCGACCAGATTCCGGCGAAGGGCAAGGAGTCGAAGGAGGACAACGAGGTCGGGCGCGTGCTGCCGATGACGGCCTCGGGTCTGGAATACTTCGTGGACGTGATGGTCGAGGTCTCTCTGCAAGAGCGCGACGGCGAGATCGTGCGCGTCTTCCAGGTGGTGAAGTCGAACAGCCCCGCCTTCGAGGTCGGGTTCGAGCTGACGGGCAGCGTCACCTTCAAGGACTTCCTCGACCACATGAAGCGCGAGCACGGCGGCGACCTGCCGATGGAGGCCCCGAAGGCCCCGTCCGTCCCCGAGACCATCGAGGAGAAGCAGCCGCTCACCCTCGTCCAGCCGCAGATGACCGTGCAGGAGTTGGTCGAGAAGGCCGAGCGCCTCGGCTTCAAGCAGGCCGACGTGGTGACGGGCGCGCGCGTCTACCACAACCAGCCGAACATCTACCGGCTCACGCCGGAGCAGGTCGCAGACCTCGACCGCCGCATGACCGCCCGCGCCGAGCGCGTCCGCATGGCGCAGTCCACCGAAGAGGAGAAGCCCGCGCCCCGCGCGCAGGCCGCGCGCAACCTCAAGCGCGCTTAAAGTCTCAACTTTCACGGCGCACAAGCAAGGAGGATGGGAAGCACGCTGCTTCCCATCCTCCTTTCGCGTTCAGGACAGAATCTTGATAGTTAAACTAGAAATCCGTGCCGCGGCCTGCCTATAATTCCTGCCGTCCCGAATCCCCTTCGACCGAAATCCCCCAGAGAATTTTTTCGGCGCGCGTCCGTGCGCGGAGGCTCATCCGGCGGGAGAACCGATGGCGACTAAGACGAACAGGCAGGGGGCGAAGAAGGGCGGGACGAAGTCCGCCGGGAAAAGCGGCGCGGCGAAGAAGTCGGCGGCGAAGGCCGCGGCCGAGAAGCTGGCCGCTTTGCGCGGGTCGTCCCCGCCGCGGGTGCTGGAACAGCCCGGGTCGCCGATGCCGGCGCAGCACGTCGCGAAGCCGGGGCTGGAGTCGGAGCTTGCGCTGAAGCCGCGCTACGAGGCGCCCCACTACCGCGGTTCGAGCAAGCTCAACAACCGCGCGGCGCTCATCACCGGCGGCGACTCCGGCATCGGCCGCGCCGTCGCCGTCCTCTTCGCGCGCGAGGGCGCGGACGTGGGCATCGTCTACCTGCGCGAAGAGCAGGGGGACGCCGAGGAGACGCGCGAGGCGGTCGAGCGCGAGGGGCGGCGCGCGCTCCTCATCCCGGGCGACGTGCGCGACGCGCGTTTCTGCCGCCGGGCCGTCGAGCGGGTCGTCGAGGAGTTCGGCAAGCTCGACATCCTCGTCAACAACGCCGCCTTCCAGCAGCACCAGGAGTCGATTGAAGACGTGTCGGACGAGCAGTTCGACCTGACTTTCAAGACGAACATCTACGGCTACTTCTACATGGCGAAGGCGGCGCTCGAACGGATGGAGGAGGGCGCCTGCATCATCAACACGGGCTCGATCACGGGCTTGCAGGGGAGCAAGGAACTGCTCGACTACTCGGCGACGAAGGGCGCCATCCACGCCTTCACGAAGTCGCTCGCGCAGAACCTCGTCGGGCGTCGCATCCGCGTCAACTGCGTCGCGCCGGGGCCGGTGTGGACGCCGCTCAACCCGGCCGACAAGCCGGCCGAGAAGGTCGCCGAGTTCGGCGCGGACAAGCCCATGGGCCGCCCGGCGCAGCCCGAAGAGGTGGCGCCCGCCTACGTCTTCTTCGCGTCGGAGGCGGACTCCAGCTACATCACCGGCGAGGTGCTCACGCTCCTCGGCGGCGAGACGACGGCCGGGTGACGGGATTTATTCATTAGCTCATCAGTTCGTCGGTTCAGCGAAGAAATGAATCGATGAATCGATGAATCAATCTTTGATAACACGGAGGGACACATGTCAGACAAGGACAGGCAGAAGAAGGACGGCGCGCGGAAGGACAAGAAGAACCAGGCGATGCACGAGCGCGAGAACGAGGTCGTGCAGGAGGCGAACCCGCCCATGCAGACGCGCGACCAGTCGAACCGGACGGAGACGCAGCCCGGCGCGGCCGACACGCGCACGGGCGGCAACGACGGGCGCTAACTTAAACGAGGGAGAACGTCGAGATGGCAGACCCCGTGAGAACAGACGAGAAGAAGTGCGCGCACCAGACCTGCACCTGCATGGTCGCGGGCGGGCGCAGGTTTTGCAGCGACTACTGCGAGGACGCGAACGACTCCGACCCGACCTCGGTCTGCACCTGCGACCACCCGGGCTGCAAGTCCAACCGTTAGCGCGCCGGCCCGGACGCCAAGCAAAAGCGCGCCTCGCGGCCCCGGACGAGGGGCGGCAACGCTTCGCCGCCCCTCCCGCGCCCTCGCCGTTGACAAAAGTCCGCGGCGCGCATATCTTTCCGGCCGTTCCACCAAATGCGACCCACCTCGGCGCCGCCCGTTCTTACAGGCGCCGGTCGTCAACTCCCAACCCCGTTCTAAGGAGAACACAATGTCTTATACTGTCACCGTCACGAACCACTACCACGAGACGCTAAGGGCGTTCGGCGGCATCATCAACGCCAACGACACGAGGCCGGCCAAGATACCCAAGACGCTCGGCAGCGGCTACATCACCGTCCCCGGCCTCGGCGACGTCAATTTCACCGACGTGGGGCAAGACAATATAGGCGGCTTCAGCAAGGCGACGTGGGGGGTGCTCATCAGCTATCAGGGCGAGGAGCTCGTCTTCCGCTACGAAGGCGGCGGCGAGCTTCAGGTCAACATCAACAAGTACGGGCAGGCGGAGCTCAGCGGCAACGGGTCGTTCTCAAGAATCCGCCTCGACTCGTTCGTCGTCGGGTGAACCCTCCGGAGCCCGCAAAGGCGTCGGAGGGGAGGGCGGCGGGGCTCCCCGGCCCCGCCGCCCTTGCCGCTTGACTAGTCCGGAGATTTGTCTTAGAAGCAGTGTGAACCGGCATTCATGTTTTCACAGACGAACGAGCGCGGAGGGAATTCACCGAGCGATGACTTACGTGGTCACGGAAGACTGTGTTGACTGCAAGTACACGGACTGCGCGGCGGTCTGCCCCGTCGAGGCGTTCCACGAGCTGCCCGACCGCCTCTACATCAACCCCGAGACCTGCATCGACTGCGACGCCTGCGTCCCCGAGTGCCCCGTCGAGGCTATCTTCGCCGAGGCCGCCTTACCCGAACAGTACGCCGAATGGCTCCCGCTCAACGCCGAGGCCGGCGACTACCCCGTCATCAGCGGCAAAATCCCCGCCCTCTTCGGCCCGACGTGTAAGGGGAAGCCGGAAGGCTAGTAGACAGTAGACAGTAGACAGTAGACAGTAGAAAAAACATAAGCGGCGCGTCTCGGCCACC
>DASVWB010000122.1:0-2113 GCA_036389815.1 Pyrinomonadaceae bacterium
CGGCACGCTCGCGGCGCTGAAAAGGATGCTGCCGCGCGACCGCGGCGTGGTCGTGCAGGTCGGCTCGGCGCTCGCCTACCGCGGCATCCCTTTGCAGTCGGCCTACTGCGCCGCGAAGCACGCCATACAGGGCTTCATGGACTCGCTGCACGCCGAGCTGATTCACGACAAGTCGAACGTGCGCGTGACGATGGTGCAGTTGCCGGCGATGAACACGCCGCAGTTCTCTTGGGTGAAGTCGCGGCTGCCGCGCGAGCCGCAGCCCGTCCCGCCCATCTACCAGCCCGAGGTCGGCGCGCGCGCCGTCTACTGGGCGGCGCACAACGAGCGGCGCGAGCTCTACGTCGGCTGGCCGACGGTGAAGGCCGTCGTGGGCGACAAGCTCGCGCCGGAGTTCGCCGACTGGTACGTGGCGCGCAACGCCTACGACGAGCAGCAGACCGACCAGCCGGTCGCGCCCGACCGCCGCGACAACCTCTGGGAGCCCGTGCCCGGCGACCACGGCGCGCGCGGCAGCTTCGACGCGCGCGCGACCGCTTCGAGCCCGCAGCTCTGGGCGTCGACGCACCGCGGCTGGTTCGCGCTCGCGGGCGTCGGCGCCCTGCTCGGCGCGGCGGCCGCCAAGCTCCTGTTCGACGCGCGCGAGCGGCACCTCGCCGACACGCAGCTCGAACGCTTCCGCGAGGGCGGAGTAATGTGAAGTGTCGGTAGACAGTAGACAGTAGACAGTAGCGCTCCGCGTCGCGGGTGCTGACGCCAACACACGGGCGATTCATTAACGACTGTTTTTCTACTGTCTACTGTCTACTGTCTACTGTCTACTTGATTCCAGGGAGGTGAAGATGGCGACCAGGAAAAGAGGCGGCGGCGTGTTCGACACGGCGCGCAGGGTTGTGAGCGAGGTGGTGGACACGGCGGCGCGCGTCGTCGGGCAGGCGGGCGAGACGGCCGCCGGCCTGACGAACTCCGCAATGGAGACGGCCTCGGACGCCGTCGGGGCCGTCAGCCCGACGGCGGGCGAGCTGGTGCGCCCCGAGCCCGAGACCGAGAGGGCCGTCGAGACGGCCGCGCGCGAGAACACGAAGATGGCGCGCGCGGAGGCCGAGGCCGCGAAGGAGATGGGCGGCGCCGCGGCGGACGCGGCCGGTAACGTCGCCGACGCCGGCTCGCGCTCGGCCTCGGCGGCGGCGCGCGCGACCTCGCGCGAGTCGCTCGACGCCGCGAGCCGCACTTCGAGGTCGGCCGGGAAGGCCGCGCGGCAGGCGTCGAACTCCGCGGGTCGCGTGACGCGGCAGGCTTCCAAGACGCCCGCGGGCAGGACGGCGCGCAAGGCCGCGAAGGCCGCGTCCGGCGCCGCGCGCGGCGCGGCGCAGGCCGTGTCGGGCGCGGCCGGGCGCGCGACGAAGTCCGCCTCGCGCTCGGCCTCGGCCGCGACCTCCGGCGGCGGCAAGAAGGGCGCGGGCAAGTCTGGCGGTAAGGGCGGCGGAGGCGGCAAGGGCGGCGCGCAGGGCGCGCGCAAAGGTTCCGCCGGCAGCACCTCGTCCGGCGGCCCGGCGGGCCGGAAGTCGTCGGGCGGGAAGTCTTCCGGCGGGGCACAGCGCGGCGGGTCGAAGAAGTCGGCGGGCGGCCGCGGCCGCAAGGGCTGAGGCGCGCGGCGCGCGCCGGGCACCCCGAGAGATGCGGACGACTACGACGAAGCTGGCACTCGCGCTGCTGCTCCTGCTCCTGCCCGCGATGGCACAGAAGGTGGACGAACGGAGGCGGCCGCGCGCGCGCGACATCGGCCTGCGCGTCGGCGTGCTGCCGGCGGGGCGGCTCGACGCCATCACGGACGTCGAGGGCGTGCGCGTCGGCCACACCACTTTAATCAAGGGGGAGGACGTGCGCACCGGCGTGACGGCCGTACTGCCGCACGCCGGGAACCTCTTCCGCGAAAAGGTGCCGGCGGCCGTCTTCGTCGGCAACGGCTTCGGGAAGCTCGCGGGCTCGACGCAGGTCGAAGAACTCGGCGAGATCGAGACGCCGATTCTGCTCACCAACACCCTCAACGTCCCGCGCGCCGCGGACGCGCTCGTCGAGTGGATGCTCGCGCAGCCGGGCAACGAGGACGTGC
>DASVWB010000123.1:0-28160 GCA_036389815.1 Pyrinomonadaceae bacterium
GAAGGCCGAGGGCACCATGTACTCGGGGAGCTTCGCCTTGAGGAAGGCGCGCAGCTCCGAGGGCGTCGGCGCGCCGGCGCCCTCGGCGGGGACGACGTAAGCGACCAGGCGCTTCTCGCCGCGCGCCTCGCCGACGGCCGCGACGACCGCCCCGCCCAGCGAGTCGTGGTCGAGCAGCGCCGCCTCTATCTCGCCCAGCTCTATCCGGTAGCCCTGCACCTTGACCTGAAAGTCTTCGCGGCCGAGGAACTCGATGTCGCCGCCGGGCAGGTAGCGGCCCCAGTCGCCCGTGCGGTACAGGCGCTCGCCCGTGCGCGGGTGCGTGAAGAAGCTGGCGCGCGTCTTCTCCTCGTCCCCCCAGTAGCCGCGCGCGAGCCCGACGCCGCCGATGTAGAGCTGGCCGGGCACCCAGACCGGGCGCGGCTCAAGCCACTCGTCGAGGACGTGGAAGCGCTGGTTCACCATCGGGCGGCCGTAGGGGATGCTCTTCCAGTCGGCGCCGACCTCCCCGACCGGGTAGAGGATCGACCAGATCGAAGCCTCGGTCGCGCCGCCGAGGCTGTAGACCTCGGCGCCGTCGGAAAGCTCCCTGACCTGCCCCGGCAGGTTGACGGGCAGCCAGTCGCCGCTCAGCATCACGAGCCGCAGCGAAGGCGTCAGCCGCTCGCCGCGCCCCGCGAGGTACTCGACGAGCATCTTCATCAGCGCCGGCACCGAGTTCCAGACGGTGACGCGCTCGCGCGCCGTCAGCCCGGCCCAGTGCGCGGGGTCCTGCGCCGCCTGCGGGTCAGGGATGACGACCGTGCCCCCGGCCGCGAGCAGCCCGAAGATGTCGTAGACCGACAGGTCGAAGCTGAGCGAAGAGAGCGCGAGCACCCTGTCGTGCGGCGTCACGCCGAAGCGCCGGTTGAGGTCGAGGATCGTGTTGACCGCCCCGCGGTGGTCGATCATCACTCCCTTCGGCAGCCCCGTGGAGCCGGACGTGTAGATGACGTAGGCGAGGTCGTCGGGGCGCTGCGCCGGTTCGAGCGGCGAGTCTTCGAAGCCCGCGAGCGCCTCCTCGTCGTCCACTGCGACGACGCGCACGCCCGCGGGCCACGCCAGCGCGCCCGCGAACTTCGACTGCGTGAGCGCGACGCGCACCTCGCTGTGTTCGAGCAGGTAGCGCAGGCGCTCGGCCGGCTGCGACGGCGCGACGGGCAGGTAGGCGGCGCCCGATTGCAGCACGCCGAGCGCGCCCACGGCCTGACCCCAGCCCTTCTCCATCACCACGGCGACCAGCTCGTTCGGGCGCGCGCCCGCCTCGCGCAGCAGGCGGCCGACGCGGTTCGAGCGGCTCGACAGCTCCGCGAAAGAGAGCGTGCGGTCGGCGGCGACGACGGCCGGGTGCGGGCCGCGCGCCTCGGCCTGCGCGTTGAAGAGCGTGTGCAGCAGCTCGTCCGAGAGCGGCGCGTCGGTCGCGTTGACGGCGGCGCGCGCCTCAAGCTGCGCGGCGGGCACGAGCGGCGGCCGCACCTCCTGCCAGCTCTCCGGGCTCTCGGCGAGGCGCGCGAGCAGCGAGCAGTAGGCGGCGAACATGTCTTGCAGGGCGCCCGCGGGGAAGAGCGTCTCGACGGCGTCCCAGTTGAAGACGAGCGCGCCCTCGTGCTCGTGCACCTGGTGGTCGATCCAGACCTGCGGCGTCTGGCTGATGTTGTAGACCATCTCGCCGAGCTTGCGCGGCGCCGCCTCCTTCCGGCCGGAGCCGCCGAGGCCGATGGTGCTGGTGAAGACGACGGGCATCGTCGCGCGCTGCCCGCGACCGCGCGCGCGCGACAGCTCGCGCAGGATTTGCACGCCGCTCACGTAGCGGTGGTCGAGGTCGTCCCAGAGCCTCTCCTGCAAGGCGCGAGCGCGCACACCGAACGCCTCGGGGCGCGTGTTGTCGACTTCGAGCAGGTTGAGCGAGGTGAAGTCGCCGACGAGCTGGTTGACCTGCGGGTGGAAGGCGTGCCGGTTGAAGAGCGTCAGGTTGAGCGTGAAGTGCGGGCTCTTGCTCCACACGGTCAGGACTTCGGAGAAGGCGGCGAGCAGGAGCCCCGACGGCGTGAGCCCTGCGCGCTGCGCGGCGGCCTGGAGCCGCTTCCACTCCGCGGCTTCGAGCCGCGCCTGCTGACGCATGAAGCGCGGGCGTTCGAGCGTCCCAGGGTTCTGCGCCAGCGGCAGGTCGGGCGCGGGCGGCAGAGTCTCAAGCCGCCTCTGCCAGTACTCCTGCGAGCGGCGGTAAGCCTCCGTGTCCTGCAAAGACCTCTCGGCGAGGACGTAGTCGCGGAAGGAGAGTTCGAGCGGGGCGGACGCCGCGCCCTCGTCCCAGTAGAACTGCGTCAGCTCGCGCGCCAGCAGTTGCCAGCTCCACGCGTCGGAGAAGAGCAGGTCGAAGCTGACGTGGAGCCGCACGCGCCCGCCCGGCAGGCGCGAGGCGCACACCTCGAAGAGGGGCCAGCGGTCGCTCGGCAGTACCTGGTGCGACATGCGCCGCCGCGTCACGGCCAGCGACGCCTCGGCCGCCGCCGCGTCGAGACCACTCAGGTCCGAGACCTCCGGGCGGTAGGGCGGCACCTGTTCGAGAATCTGCTGCTGCCCGTCGGGCAGCACGACGGCGCGCAGCATGTCGTGGCGCGCGATGACCCGGTTGAGCGCCGCCTCCAGCCGCCCGAGGTCAATCGCGTCGCCCTCCAGTTCGAGGTAGCTGTGCGCGGCGACGTTCCCCAGCTCGAAAGCCTCGCTGCGGCCGACCCAGTAAGCCTGCTGGATGTGTGTCAGTGGGAACGGCTGGTGCCGCCGCTCAAGGTCCGGCTCGACCTGCGGGAGCGGCGCGGCCGACTCGGGGCGGCCCGCCGCCTCGCCCCTGTGCTGCGAGACGGCGACGGCCAGCGCCGCCACCGTCGGCGACTCGAAGAGGCGGCGCAGGGGCAGGTCGACGTTGAAGGCCGCGTTGACGCGCGAGACGAGCGGGATGGCGAGCAGCGAGTGTCCGCCGAGGTCGAAGAAGTTGTCGTTGACGCCGACGCGCTCCGCGCCCAGGACCTCGCGCCAGATGCCCGCGATCAACTCTTCGGCGGGCGTGCGCGGCTCGGCGTACGCGCCCCCCGCGCCGCCTTCCGCGCCCGACGCCTCCGAAGGCTCGGGCAGCGCGCGGCGGTCAACCTTCCCGTTGGGAAGGAGCGGCAGGCGCTCCAACTCGACCAGCACGGCCGGCACCATCTGCTCGGACACTTCGGCCCGCAGGCGACTGCGCAGCTCTGCCGCGCCCACGCGCTCGCCCTCGCGCCAGACGACGTAGGCGGCCAGCGAAGTCCCGCCCTCCCCTTCGCGCGCCACCACGGCCGCCTCCCGCACACCCTCCTGCCGCAGCAGCGCCGCCTCGACGCCTTTCAGCTCCACCCGCATCCCGCGCACCTTCGCCTGCCCGTCCGCACGCCCCAGGTGCTCCACCCTCCCGTCGCGCAGCCGCCGCGCCACGTCCCCCGTGCGGTACAGGCGCGCGCCGGGGGCTTCCGAGTAGGGGTCGGGCACGAAGCGCTCGGCCGTCTCGGCCGCCCTGCCGACGTAGCACCGCGCGGGGCTCTCGCTCCCGACGTAGAGGTCCCCCGTCACGCCCGCGCCCACGGCGCGCATCCCCTCGTCGAGGACGTAGAGCCGCAGGTTGTCTATCGGCCTCCCGATTGAGGCCCACCGCCCACGCACGCGCTCGCCGCCCTCGTCCGCGCCCGCGCCCCACACGACCTCACGCGCCGAATCGTTGACCTCCGAGGCGCCATACTGGTTGACGAGCCGCGCCCCAGCCGCCTCGCCGACGCTGCGGCCGAACTGCTCGACGGCGTCGAGCGCCAGCGGCTCCCCGCAACTGCTCCACAGCCGCGTCGCGCTCAGCCTCCTGCCCAGGCCCTCGCCGCCCCACTCCAGCATGGCCTTGAGCAGTGAAGGGACGACGACGACGCGCGTCACCGCCTCGCGCTCCATGGCCGCCACGAGCCGGCCGACGTCCCGGCCCTCCTCCTCGCCGACGACCGCCGTGCGGCAGCCGGAGAGGATGCCGCCCAGGAGTTCCCACATCGAGACGGAGAAGCCGGCGCCCGTGCGCTGGCACAGCACCTCGTCTTCGCCGAAGGGGAACTCCCGCCACATCCAGTGGAGGCGGTTGAGTAGCTGCCGCTGCTCGACGGCCACGCCCTTCGGCTCGGCGGTCGAGCCCGACGTGTACATCACGTAGGCCAGATTCCCCGCGCCGGCACGCGCCGCCTTCTTTAATTCAACCGCCTCGGCACCTTCCCCGACATCGCGCAGCCCGTCGTCGAGGAGCAGCACGCTCACGCCCGCACCGCCCAACTCACGCGCACGCTCCGCCCACGCCTTCGTCGTCAGCAGGACGCGCGCGCCCGACTGTGAGAGCGCGCCGCGCAACTGCGCCTCCGGGTAGGTCACGTCGAGCGGGACGTAGACGCCGCCGGCCTCGAAGACGCCGAGCACCGCGGCCGCCGTCAGCACGTCGCGTGGCATCAGTACCCCGACCGGCTCCTCGGCCCCGACGCCGAGCGCGCGCAGCCGCCGCCCGACCCTCAGCGCCTGACGTCGCAGCTCGGCGTAAGTGACCTCCCCGCCCTCTCCGCAGACAGCCACGGCGTCCGGCCTGGCGGCGGCCGCGCGGGCGAACAGTTCGGGCACCAGCGCCTCGCGCTCGTAGTCGGTGCGCGTGCGGTTCGCCTCCTCTGTCACCTCCCACAGCTCACGCTCGGGCAGGTCTTCCAACTGGCGCAGCGCGGCGTCTGGGCGCGCTGCGGCCTGCTCGCAGGCGCGCTCGAACCGGCGGGCGAGGCGCAGCGCGCCCTCGCGGTCAAAGAGGTCTGAAGAGTACTCGACCCAGCCCGAGACGCCGCCGCCATCCTCCCAGAGCGTGAGGTCGAGGTCGTACTTCGCCGTGGCGCTCTCGACCTCCACCGACCGCAGGCGCAGGCCGCGTGCCTCGGCCTCGCGCGGCGGCAGTTGGTGGAGGACGAACATGACGTTGAAGACGGGGTTGGCTCCCGCCACGCGCTCGACGCGCAGCTCCGACACCAGCCGCTCGAAGGGCACGTCCTGATGGTCGAAGGCGCCCAGCGCCGTCTCCCTCACGCGCCGCAGCAGCTCCCTGAAGCTCGCCTCCTCGTCCACCTCCGTCCGTAGCGCCACCGCGTTGACGAACAGCCCGACGAGCCCCTCCAACTCCGGCCGCACCCTGCCCGCCACCCGCGTGCCCACCACCACGTCGCGCTGCCGGCACGACCGCGAGAGCGTCAGCTTGAGCGCCGCCAGCAAGGCCATGAAGAGGCTCGCCTCCCCCTCCCGCCCGACGCGCAGCAGCCCCGAGCACGCCTGCGCGCCGACGCGGACGGGGACGCGGCCGCCGCGGTGCGTCGCCTCGGCGGGGCGTGGGCGGTCGGCCGGCAGCTCCATCAGCGCGGGCGCGCCCGCCAGCCGCCCGCGCCAGTAGGAGAGTTGACGTTCAAGGTTCTCGCCCTGGAGCCACTCGCGCTGCCACGCCGCGTAGTCCGCGTACTGAAGCTCGGGCTCGCCGAGTGGCGAGGGCTGCCCGCCCGCATACGACGCGTAGAGCGAAGAGATTTCGGAGACGAGCAGCCCCATCGACCACCCGTCCGAGATGATGTGGTGCATCGCCAGCAACAGCACGTGCTCCTCCTCGCCCAGCTTGAGGAGCGTCGCGCGCAGCAGCGGCCCGCGTTTGAGGTCGAAGGGGCGGTGCGCCTCGCGCTGCGTCAGGGCGTTGGCGACGTGGCGGCGTTGCGCCTCGGGCAGCTTCGAGAGGTCTACGAGCGGCACGGCGGCGCGCGGGGGCGGCGGCGAGAGCGTGAGGCCGCTCTGCGCGGGCGCGGCCGGCGCCTGCGCGACGACCTGCGTTGGAAGCCCGTCGGGGCCCGGGCGGAAGGTCGCGCGCAAGGGCTCGTGCCTGCGCTCGACTTCGAGCAGGGCGTCGGAGAGTGCCTGTGCGGAGAGCGGCCCCGAAAGCTCGACCGCCTTGTACATGTTGTAGAAGGCGCTGCCGGGCCGCAGGAGGTCGAGGAAGTACATCCGCTCCTGCGCGTAGGAGAGCGGGAGCGCGCCTTCGCGCGGCAGGGGCTTGAGGGGCGTCGAAGATTGAGCACCCTCGGGCAGCTCGCCGCGCAGCCACTTCTTGAGCAGCGTCTGCGCGAGCGCCTGCTTGGTCGGCGAGAGTTCGGCGTCCTTCTCGGGAAGGTTCTCAACTGTCTCCACGGGCTTCTCCCCTCGGGCGTGCTCTATTGGAACTGCTGCAAAAGCACCTGCGCCTCCGCCTCGGGCAGGTCTTTGATCCTGTCCATGATCTTGCGCATGATGACCGCCTCGACCACGCGCGCCAGCTCGGCGACCGTCGGCGCCTCGAACACCTCGCGCATCGTGAGTTCGATCTGGAAAGACTCGCGCAGGCGCGAGAGGAGCTGGAGCGAGAGCAGCGAGTGTCCGCCCAGCTCGAAGAAGTTGTCGTTGACGCCGACCTGCTCGACGCCGAGCAGCCGCTCCCACAGCTCTGCCAGCCGCTGCTCGACCTCGTTGGCCGGCGCGGCGTAGGCCGTGCGCAGGGCGGGGCGCGGGTGGCGCGGCTCCGTCAGGTCGGTCTGCACGGCCTTCTCCAAAAGCTCCGCCTGCGTGAACGACTCGGCCCTCTCCGACAGCGCGTGCAGGTCCCTTGTGACGACGACCACCTGCGGCGGGACTTCACCCGCGAGGATGCGCGCGAACGCCTCGGCGCCCTCCTCCGACGAGATGCCGTCGGCCAGCCGCCCGAGCGCGGGCTGCGCGGCGTCGGCCGCCGCCGCGGCCGGGCGGGCGCTCAGGCCGCCGGCCACCGCGGCGGGCGCGGGGCTGCGCTCTCCCGTGGGCGCCCCGTTCGGCGCGGGCGCCGGCAGGCCGTCGACGCGCTTCAGGATGAAGTCTTCGATGACGACGCGCTCGGCGCCCTGCTCGTCGAGCAGCGCCACGTCGAACGCGAGCGTCTCGCGCCCGTCGTGCCCGCCGCCCTTGCGCCGGACGTAGCTGTAGAGGCGCCGCGGGAGCCGCCCGCTCAGCCTCACGCGCTGGTACGAGAAGGGCAGGTAGAAGCCGCCGCCCGACTTCCTCGCCGCCACGCCGGTCGCCACGTCGAGCAGCGCCGGGTGCAGCCCGAACAGTTCGAGGTCGGCGGCGAACTCCTCGGGCAGCTCAAGCCGGCCGAGCAGCTCGTCGGCGCCGGCGTGCACCTGCTTCAGACTCTTCCAGCGCGGGCCGAAGGCGAAGTGCGCGCCCCGCCCGTTCGCGCCGTTCGACTCGCCGAGGTCTATCTGCTGCGCGCCGCAGCGCCGCTTCAGCTCCTCGATGGCGTAACGCTTCGGCGCGGGCGCCGACGCCGCGACGAGCTGGCCGCGCGCGTGCTCCTGCCACGACTCGGCCGCGCCGTCCGACTTCGAAGCCCTGCCGAGGACGCGGAAAGCCACCGCCTCGCCTTCGCGCTCGACGACCGTGTGCACCTCCTTCTCCTCGCCGTCGCCGACGAAGAGCGGCGACAGGAAGACGACGTTGCGCAGCTCCGTCAGCGCGCCGCGCGTGAAGTGCTCGCCCGCCGCCCGCGCCATCTCAAGGAAGGCCGTGCCGGGCACGACCGCGCGCCCCTCGAACCTGTGCTCGTCCAGAATCCACTGCTGCGTGCCGCGGAAGCGCGTGACGTAAACCCCGCGCGCCCCCGACGCCCCCGGCTCGACCAGACGCCCCTCGAAGAGCGGGTGCGCCAGCGCCTCGACCGCCGCCGCCGGCGGCTGCGCGGCGCCCGCCTTGACCGCCATGCCGCCCTCGCGCCACGCGTCCCAGTTGACCGAGACCGCGAAGGCGCCGCGCGCGTGCGTCGAGGCGTGCGCGTAGGCGTCCATGAAGGCGTTGGCCGCGGCGTAGTCCACCTGCCCGAGCGGCGCCGTGACGGCGAGCGCCGACGAGCAGCAGACGAAGAAGTCGGGCGGCGCGTCCTTCAACAGCGCGCCGAGCACGAGCGTCCCCGCGACCTTCGGCGCGAGGACTTCGGCCGCCGCCCCCTCCGTCTTCAACTGCATCAGCCCGCCGCCCGCCACGCCCGCCGCGTGGACGACGCCGTCGAGCCGCCCGAAGCGTTCGGCCGCCGCGCCCAGCACGGCGCGCATCGCCTCGGGGTCTGTCACGTCCGCGGCGAAGGTCAGCACCTCCGCGCCCATGGCCTCAAGCTCTCTGACCTTCTCGACCTTCGAGACGACGCCGTCCGCGTCGCCGCCCGTCTGCGTCAGGCGTTCCCACTCGCCCCGCTCGGGCAGCGGGGTGCGGCCGACCAGCACGAGCCGCGCGCGCGCCGTCCGCGCGAGGTAGTCGGCCAGCGTCAGGCCGATGCTCCCGAGGCCGCCCGTGATGAGGTAGACGCCGCGCTCGCGCAGGCGCGCCGGGCGCGCGGCGCGCGCCGCGAGCGGCAGGGGCTCGAAGGTCTGCGTCCAGCGGTGGCGCCCGCGGTACGCGACCGTCTGCTCGCCGCCACGCGCCCCGGTCTCGGCCGCGAGCCGCCCCGCGAGCCACTCGCGCTCGGCGTCGGAGGCGGGCGTCGTCACGTCCACGCCGCGGCAGTTGACGTTCGGGTACTCCTTCGGGATGACGCGGCACGGCCCCCACGCGGTCGCCTTCTCCGGGTAGAGCAAATCTTCGCCGAGCACTGCCTGCGCGTTGCTGGTGACGACCGTGATGTCGCAGGGCGCGGGGCTCTCCGCGCCCTCACGCCCCTTGCCCAGCGCCTGCGCCAGCCAGAGCAGGCTGTAGAAGCCCGACCTCTCGGCCTCGCGCGCGAGCCGCAGAGACTCCTCGACGCCCGCCGCGTCGGCGCAGCCCGCGCCGCCCGTCACGCCCCAGAGGTGTACGACCTTGCCGACGCGCCTCCCCTGCCGCTCAAGCTCTTCCAGCAACTCCTCGTAGCCGGCCGCCGCGCCCGGGTCGAGCGCGTACTCCGAACGGCCGAGGCTCCGGTAGCGTTCGCCCCGCCGCACGCTGACCACGTCGCGCCCCTGCCCGCGCAGGCCGCCCGCGAGAGTGGCGCCAAGGCCGCACGCGTCTTCGAACACGAGCCAGCACGCGCCGTCGTCTTCGGCCGCCGCCGGCGCGGGCAGAGGCGCCGGACTCTGCTTCCACACGGGCGCGTAGAACCAGTCGGTGATGTCCGTCAGACGCTTCAGCGAAGGCGCCCGCCCGCCGCGCGCGCCGCCGGCTCGCGGCTCGATCCAGTAGCGCTGGCGCTCGAATGGGTAGGTCGGCAGCTCCACCCTCCGCCTGCGCTCGCCGCCCTTGAACTTCTCCCAGTCCAACTCGACGCCGGCCGTCCACAGCTCGCCCGTCGCCTTCAGCACCGCCTCGACCTCGCCGCCGCCGCCCTGCGTCCGCGCCAGCGTCGCCACCACGCGCGGGGCGTTCGCCGCATCGCGCGCGCCGCCGCCCGAATCCGCGCGCGCCAGCGCCAGCTTCGACAAGGTCTCTCCGGGCCCGACCTCCAGAAATACGGCCCCCTCGCCGGCCTCCGCGCGCAGCGTCTCAAGCCCCTGCCAGAACCGCACCGTCCCGCGCAGGTGCCGCACCCAGTAACCGGGGTCGGTCGCCTCAGTCGCCGTCACCCACCCGCCCGTCACGTTCGACACGTACGACAGGCGCGGCGCGTTAAGATGCGTCCTCCCGACCTCAGCCGCGAACGGCTCAAGCGCCGGCTCCATCAAGGCCGAGTGGAAGGCGTGCGACGTGCGCAGCCGTTTAGTCCACACCCCGTCTCTCGCGAGTTCCGCCTCCAGCTTCCCGACCCACTCCTCGCTGCCCGAAGCCACGGACAACTGCGGCCCGTTTTCGGCCGCCACCGACAACGCGCCGCCCGCCTTCAGCCCGTCGATCCTCTCGCGCAACTCGTCTCCGCCGAGCCCGACGGCGGCCATCGCGCCGGGCGCCATCCGCTGCATCAGACGGCCGCGCGCGGCCACCAGCCGCGCCCCGTCCTCCAGGCTCATCACCCCCGAGAGCACCGCCGCCACGAACTCGCCGACGCTGTGGCCGACCATCGCCCACGGCTCCACGCCCCACCCGCGCCACATCCCAGCCAGCGCGTAGCAGACGGCGAAGAGCGCGGGCTGCGCCGCCTGCGTCTGCCTGAGCCGCGCCTCGGCCGCCTCGTCCTCCGCGGCCGGCCACAGCGCGCCGCGCACGTCGAGCCCGCCCGGCGCGCTCCTGAGCGCCGCGGCCGCCTCGTCGAAGGCGGAGCGGAACGCCGCCTCGCGCTCGTAGAGTTCGCGGCACATGCCCGCGTACTGCGCCCCCTGACCGGGGAACATGAAGACCACCCGCGGCCGCTGCCCCGCCGCGCTCGTCCCGCGCAGGAGGCCGACGCCGCCCGCGAGGGCGCGCCCGGCGTCGGCGGGCGTGCGGCAGACGAGCGCGGCGCGGTGCGGCCACGCCTTGCGCCCGACCTGAAGCGTGTGCGCCACGTCGGCCAGGTAAGACGCCTCCGTCTGACCCTGACCTTCTCCACCTTCGAGGCGCGCGGCCAGCCGGCGGGTCGCTTCGGCCAGCGCCGCTTCACTCCGCGCAGAGAGCACGAGCAGTTGTCGGTCGCGCCGCGGCTCGTCGCCCGGCGCGGGCTCGGGCGCTTCCTCCATGACGACGTGCGCGTTGGTGCCGCCGATGCCGAACGAGCTGACGGCGGCGCGGCGCGGCCGCCCCTCCTCACACTCCCACGCCTCCGGCTCCGGGTTGAGGTAGAAGGGGGTGCCGGCGAAGTCTATCTGCGGGTTGGGCGCGCGGAAGTAAGCCGAGGGCGGCAGCACTCTGTTACGAAGCGCGAGCGCCGCCTTGATGAGCCCCGCGACGCCCGCCGCCGTGTCGAGGTGTCCGACGTTGGCCTTCACTGAACCCAGAGCGCATGAGCGCGGGCGCGCGGGGCGCGCGGCGAAGACCTGCGAGAGCGCGGAGAACTCGATGGGGTCGCCGAGCGAGGTGGCCGTCCCGTGCGTCTCGACGTAGCCGATGGTGTCGGGCTCGACCTCCGCCATCGCCTGTGCCTCGGCGATTACCGCCGCCTGACCTTCGAGCCCCGGGGCGGTGTAGCCGACCTTGACCGAGCCGTCGTTGTTGACCGCAGACCCGCGGATGACGGCGTGAATCGTGTCGCCCTCCGCCAGAGCCTCTTCAAGTCGCTTCAGCACCACGACGCCGACGCCGTTCCCGAAGACCGTGCCGTTGGCGGAGGCGTCGAAGGGGCGGCAGCGGCCGTCGGGCGAGTTGATGCCGCCCTCCTGATAGAAGTAGCCGGCACGCTGCGGCAGGTTGATCGAGACGCCCCCGGCCAGCGCCATGTCGCACTCGCGGTTGAGCAGGCTCTGGCAGGCCATGTGCACGGCGACGAGCGACGTGGAGCAGGCGGTCTGGACGGCCACGCTCGGGCCTTTGAGGTTGAGCTTGTAGGAGGTGAGCGTCGTCAGAAGGTCGGGGCGGCTGCGCACGGCCATCTCGAAGTAGCCGTACTTCTCAAGCAGCTCGGGGTTCGTGTAGAGGTTGTGCAGGAAGTAGGTGTTGACGTTGGGGCCGGCGAAGACGCCGACCGCGCCGTCGTACCTCTCGGGGTCGTAGCCGGCCGCCTCCACGGCCTCCCAGGCGGTTTCGAGAAAGACCCTGTGCTGCGGGTCTATAATCTCCGCCTCGCGCGGGTTGATGCCGAAGAAGGAGGCGTCGAACAACTCTACGCCGGCCAGCACGCCGCGCGCGCGGACGTAGTTCGGCCCGAGCTTCGAAGGGTCTATGCCGGAGGCGAGCAGCTCCTCGTCGGTGAAGGAGGAGATGGACTCCACGCCCTCGCGCAGGTTCCGCCAGAACGCCTCGACGTCGGCGGCACCGGGGAAGCGGCCCGCCATCCCGACGACGGCGACGCCCTCAACGGCCGTACGCTCTTCTGTAAGACCTGTCATCTCTCTCACCTCTCTAAGCGCGCCGGGTGTGGCGGCCGAGCGCGCTCTTGCGCTTGCCCGCGCGATCGCTCGACCTGCGGAGCGCGGCCTCGCGGTCGTCGCCCTTCTCGAAATGCTTCGCCAGCGCGGCGACGGTCGGGTTCCTGAAAAGTTCGACCAGCGGGACTTCGACCTTGAAGAGTTCGCGCAGGCGGCGGCTGACGCGCGACATCGCCAGCGAGTGTCCGCCGAGGTCGAAGAAGTTGTCGTTGACGCCGACGCGCTCCGCGCCCAGGACCTCGCGCCACACGCCCGCGATTAACTCCTCCGTACGCGTACGCGGCACCTCGGCGGCGACGGCGCCCACGCCCTCCTCCTCGCCCGCGCCCGAGAGCTTTGCCAGCGCGCGGCGGTCAACCTTCCCGTTCGGAAGGAGCGGCATCTCCTTCAGCGTCAAGACCGCCTCGGGCACCGTCTGCGCGGGAAGCTCCTGCCGCAGGCGACTGCGCAACTCCGCGGCCGGCACGCGCTCGCCCTCGCGCCAGACGACGTAGGCGGCCAGCGAAGTCCCGCCCTCCCCTTCGCGCGCCACCACCGCCGCTTCTCTGACACCCTCCTGCCGCAGCAGCGCCGCCTCCACCCCCTTCAGCTCCACCCGCATCCCGCGCACCTTCGCCTGCCCGTCCGCACGCCCCAGGTGCTCCACCCTCCCGTCGCGCAGCCGCCGCGCCACGTCACCCGTGCGGTACAGGCGCGCGCCGGGGGCTTCCGAGTAGGGGTCAGGGACGAAGCGCTCGGCCGTCTCCGACGCCCTGCCGACGTAACACCGCGCCGGGCTCTCGCTCCCCACGTAGAGGTCGCCGGTCACGCCGGCGCCGGCGGTGCGCATGTAGGCGTCGAGGACGTAGAGCCGCAGGTTGTCTATCGGCCTCCCGATTGAGGCCCACCGCCCCCTCACCGGCTCGCGCTTCTCCCCTCCAGCCGCGCCCCACACGACCTCGTGGCCGGCGTCGTTGACCTCGGACGCTCCGTACTGGTTGACGAGCCGCGCGCCGCTCACGCTCCCGACGCTGCGGCCGAACTGCTCGACGGTGTCGAGCGCCAGCGGCTCCCCGCAACTGCTCCAGAGCCGCGTCGCGCTCAGCCTCCTGCCCAGCCCCTCGCCGCCCCATTCGAGCATGGCCTTGAGCAGCGAGGGGACGACGACGACGCGCGTCACCGCCTCGCGCTCCATGGCCGCCACGAGCCGGCCGACGTCCCGCCCCTCCTCCTCGCCGACGACCGCCGTGCGGCAGCCGGAGAGCACGCCGCCCAGGAGTTCCCACATCGAGACGGAGAAGCCGGCCGAGGTACGTTGACACAGCACTTCGTCTTCGGTGAGCGGGTAGGCGCGCCACATCCAGTGGAGGCGGTTGAGCAGTTGCCGCTGCTCGACGGCGACGCCCTTCGGCTCGGCGGTCGAGCCCGACGTGTACATCACGTAGGCCAGGTTGCCGGCCGTGGCAGGCTTCGGCGACGGGCCCGCCACCTCGCCTTCGTCCGCTTCGGCCTCTCGGGTCACAAGCTCGCGCAGCCCGTCGTCGAGGAGCAGCAGGCGCGCTCTCTTATCAACACTCAGCCCCCGCGCCTTCTCCGCCCACTCTTTCGTCGTCAGCACTACGCGCGCGCCCGACTGTGAGAGCGCGCCGCGCAACTGCGCCTCCGGGTAGCTGACATCCAGCGGCACGTAGACGCCGCCGGCCTCGAAGACGCCGAGCACGGCCGCCACCGTCAATACGCCGCGCGGCATCAGCACGGCCACCGCTGTCTCGGCCCCCACGCCGAGGCGGCGGAGGCTGACGGCCACGGCACGCGCTCGCCGGCGCAGCTCGGCGTAAGTGACCTCGCCGCCCTCGCCGCAGACGGCCACGGCGTCGGGTCGCAGCCGCGCCGCGCGCTCGAACAGCTCCGGCACCAGCGCCCCGCGCTCGTAGTCGGTGCGCGTGCGGTTCGCCTCCTCCAACACCTCGCGGCGCTCCTGGTCGGGCAGGTCTTCCAACTGGCGCAGCGCGGCGTCAGGGCGCGCGGCGGCCTGCTCGCAGGCGCGCTCGAACCGCTGAGCCAGCCGGAGCGCGCCCTCGCGGTCGAAGAGGTCTGAGGAGTATTCGACCCAGCCCGCGATCCCGCCGTCCTCCTCCCACACCGTGAGGTCGAGGTCGTACTTCGCCGTCGCGCTCTCGACTTCGACGGGGCGCAGGCGCAGGCCGCGTGCGCGCGCCTCGGAGGTCGGCAGGTTTTGCAGGACGAACATGACGTTGAAGACGGGGTTGGCGCCGGGGATGCGCTCGACTCGCAACTCGGAGACGAGGCGGTCGAAGGGCACGTCCTGATGGTCGAAGGCCGACAGCGTCCCTTCGCGCACCGCACGCACAAGTTCGCGGAAGCTCGCCTCCTCGTCCACCTCCGTCCGCAGCGCCACCGCGTTGACGAACAGCCCGACGAGCCCCTCAAGCTCCGGCCGCACCCTCCCGGCTACCCGCGTCCCGACCACCACGTCGCGCTGCCGGCAAGAGCGCGAGAGCGTCAGCTTGAGCGCCGCGAGCAGCGCCATGAAGAGGCTCGCCTCCCCCTCCCGCCCGACGCGCAGCAGCCCCGAGCACGCCTGCGCGCCGACGCGGACGGGGACGCGCCCTCCGCGGTGCGTCGCCTCGGCCGGGCGTGGGCGGTCGGCCGGCAGCTCCATCAGCGGGGGCGCGCCCGCCAGCCGCCCGCGCCAGTAGGAGAGTTGACGTTCAAGGTTCTCGCCCTGGAGCCACTCCCGCTGCCACGCCGCATAGTCCGCGTACTGAACGGGTAGTTCGGCGAGCGGCGACGGCCTGCCCGCGGCGAAAGCCTCGTAGAGCGCGGAGACTTCAGAGACGAGCACGCTCATCGACCAGCCGTCCGAGACGATGTGGTGCATCGTGAGCAGCAGGACGTGCTCCTCCTCGCCCAACTTCAAAAGCGTCGCGCGCAGCAGCGGCCCGCGCTCAAGGTCGAAGGGGCGGTGCGCCTCGCGCCGCGTGAGCGCCGCGGCGACGTGCTGCCTCCGCGCCTCCGGCAGCTCCGAGAGGTCTACGAGCGGCAGTTCGCCTTGGCGGGGCGCCTGCGCGACGACCTGCGCGGGCAGACCGTCGGCGCCTTCGCTGAACGTCGTGCGCAGCGACTCGTGGCGGCGCGTGAGTTCGAGCAGGGCGTCGGAGAGCGCCTGAGCGGAGAGCGGCCCCGAAAGCTCGACCGCCTTGTACATGTTGTAGAAGGCGCTGCCCGGCCGCAGGAGGTCGAGGAAGTACATCCGCTCCTGCGCGTAGGAGAGGGGCGCGGCGTCGGCCTCCTTCCGGCGCGGGATGGCCGCGCGCGCCTCGGCCGCCGTGCGCTTCTCAAGGAGCAGCCTCTCAAGCAGCGCCCGCCGCTCGGGCGAAAGCATCTCCAGACGTTTGGCGAAGTCGGTCATACGGCACTCGTCAGAAAGTCTGCCCCTCCGAAACGCCCGACGCCGCGCCCGGCGCGGAATCGAACTCGGCGGCCGACTCGTACATGGCCTCGACGACCCGCGCCGTGGCGAGCGCGTCGTGCAGCCCCGCGCGCAGGCTCCGGCCGCCGCGCAGGCTCTCGACGAAGAAGTCCCACTGGTCGCGGAAGGGCTGGAACACGTCGCCCGCGGCCGCGGCCTCGGTCGGCACGGGCTCGCCGCCCACCCACAGGCGCAGAGGGTTCTCGGGGCGCTGGCCGTTCGGGCTGAAGCCGAAGAGCGTGTCGAGCCGCGCCATCCAGCCGCGCCCGCTCAGTTGGAAGTAGGTCTGGTCGAAGGGGACGTTCGACGCCCAACTCACTTCGACGAAGAGGTTGAGCGGCCCCTCGAAGACCGCGAAGCCGCTGGCCGTAACGTCAACGTCGAGGTCGGGCGCGTCGGGCGCGCCGGCGGCCGTGTACCACGCGGCCTGCGCGCCCGGCGCGGCCGTGCGGTCGAGCACGCACGCAGCCCGCAGCAGGCGCGGACGCCCGCTCAACCAGACCGCGAGGTCGAGCAGGTGCGAGCCGAGGTCGATGAGCACGCCGCCGCCCGAAAGCGCGCGGCGCGTGAACCATGTGCCCGCGCCGGGGACGCCGTTGCGCCGCAGCCAGCCGCAGCGGACGCCCTCGACGCCCCCGAGCCCCATCTCTCGCATCGCCGTGCGCAGCGCGGCCACCTCGGGCCGGAAGCGGTTGGCGAAGGCGGCCATCAGCTCGCGCCCCGACTCCTCTGCGGCCCTCACCATCGCCTCGGCCTCCGCCGCGCTCGTCGCCAGCGGCTTCTCGCAGAGCACGTGCGCGCCCGACCTGAGCGCGGCGACGCAGGTCTGCGCGTGCGTCGCGTTGGGCGAGGCGACGATGACGGCGTCGAGGTCGAGGCGCAGAAGCTCGTCCAGTTCGCCGCAGACGTGCTCGACGCCGAACCTGCCCGCCAGTTCGCGCGCGCGCGCCGCTTCGGGGTCGTAGATGCCGACGGCCGACGTGTCCGGGCGGCCGCCGACGGTCGGCAGGTGCACGCGCTCGACGATGCGGCCGGCGCCGACTATCCCGACGCGCAGTGGACGCCCCGAAGCGTTGCCGCTCATAAACCCTCCCCCCTGTCCACCAGCTCGTCCAGCACGCGCTCGACCAGCCCGGGCGGCACGTCCTCCTCGCCGACGATGCGCACCTCGCCCACGGCCGTCGGCAGCACCCAGCGCAGCCTGCCGCCCGAGCGTTTCTTGTCGTGGCGCATCGCGGCCATCACGTCGCCGGCGCGGTAGCCCTTGAGCGAGACGGGCAGGTCGAGCGCCTCCAGCGTGCGGCGCACGCGCGCGGGCAGCGAGGCGTCGCAGAGGCCGAGTTCGGCCGCGACGCGCGCGGCGACGTGCAGGCCGACCGAGACGGCCAGCCCGTGCGCGAGCGTGAAGCCGCTCAGAGTCTCGAACGCGTGGCCGAAGGTGTGGCCGAGGTTGAGGCGGGCGCGCACGCCGAGCCGGTCGAAGGGGTCTGCCTCGACGATGTCGCACTTGCACCGAATCGCCGCCGCGACCAGCGTGTGCAGGCGCGCCGCGCCGTCCCGCTCCAGAGACTCGAAGACCTCGGGCGCGCCGAGCACGCCGACGTTGACGAGTTCGCCGAGGCCGGAGAGGTATTCGGTCGCGGGCAGCGTCCGCAGCGTGTCGGTGTCGGCGAGGACGTGCGAAGGCTGTTTGAATAAGCCGACGAGGTTCTTGTGCGCGTCGAAGTTGACGCCGACCTTGCCGCCCACGCTGGCCGTCACCATCGCCACGAGCGAGGTCGGCACCTGCACGAGCGCGAGGCCGCGCATGTATGTGCCGGCGAGCATCCCCGCCACGTCGCCGACCATCCCGCCGCCGACCGCGACGACCGCGTCGCTGCGGTCGAGCCCGGCCGCGTGCGCCTCCGCGTACAGGCGCGAAAGCGTCTCAAGCGTCTTCGACTCTTCGCCCGCGGGTACGGCCGCGAGCGTCGCCGCGAAGCCCGCCTCGCGCAGCGCGTCGCGCAGGGGCTCCGCGTAGAGCGGCCGCACGCCCTCGTCGGCCACCAGCAGCAGCCGCCCGCCGCGGTAAGGCGCGAGGAGTGCGGGCGCCTCCGACAACACGCCGGGGCCGAGCAGGATGTCCGTGGACTCCGGCCGCCCCGCCACGGTCAGCTTCAGCCTGTGCGCCGTCTCGACTGCCGAGTTCATCTCGCTCATCTCGTTCCGCGCCTACGCGAAGGACGCTTCACCTAAAAGGTCTTCGACCGACGCCCCGAGCCCCGCGTCCGCCGTCAACCTCACGCCGGGCATGCACGACTTGAGCCCGCGCGCGAACGCCCCGGCCTCCGCCGCGTTGACGACCACGGGGACGTGCAGCGACTCGCCCCTCGCGCCCGCGTTGCCGCGCGCGACGGCCCCGCACCCGGACGCGTCCGCGCACAGGTGGACGTGCACGGCCGTGTGCGGCCCGACCGATTGCAGTCCGTAGACTTCCAGCATCTCTGAGACGGCGAACTGCCCCGGGGCCGTCGCCTCCTCCGGCGACAGCGCGGCGTAGGTCAGCAGGCAGTTCTCGAAGCACGGCGCGAGCAGCCGCGTCGGGCTCCCGGCCGCGCCCATCGCGAGCGCGACGACGGGGCCGCGCGCGCGCCTCAGAAGTTCGAGCACCGGGAGCACGTCGGCCGCCGACGCCGCCGCGCCGACCAGCTTGACGGCCTCGGCCCGCCCGCACAGCTCCTCGTAAGCCGGGAGGAGCGACGCCGGCATCCCGCACGCCCAGTGCCTTGAGGCGATGAGCCGGCGGCCGTCGCCGAGCTTCGCGCGCAGGGCTTCGAGGCTGTCCCACTCCACGTCGACGTAGGCGCAGCCGAGCCGCCACGCGTGCGCCAGCGTGTCGAGCCGTTCCGCCTCGGAGCCGTCGAACCCGCCGCCCTCGCGCGGCGGCCGGCACGTGACGACCAGGCGGCAAGGGCTCTCTTTGACGAGCCGCGGCAGGTCGAACGTCTCCATACGGTCGAGCCGCACTTCGGCGAGCCCGACCGAAGACGCGTGCCGGCGCAGGGCCGACAGGCAGGCTTCCGTGTCCCGCGGCGCGAGCGAGAGTGCGACGCGGTTAGACACGACGCGCCTCCTCCTTCTCGGCCGCGCCCCGCACGAACTCGCGCGCGAGCGCGACGCCGCCGAGCACGCCGGCCGTGTCTGGCAGCTCAGCGCGCACCGCCCTCACCTGCCGCGCCTCCGCGTTGAGCGTGTTCTCCCGCAACGCCTCCTCCATGCTGCCCCACCAGGGGTCGCCGAGCCCGCTCAGCCCGCCGCCGACCACTATCAACTCAAGGTCTAAGAGGTTGACGGCGCCCGCGAGCGCGAAGCCGAGCCAGCGGCCGCTCGCCGACAACGCCTCGGACGCCCAAAGCTCGCCGCCCGCGGCGGCCTCGGCCAACTGCGAAGGGTGCGTCAGGCCGTGCTCGGCGGCGACGCGTTCCAGCGCGCGACCCGCCGACAAGACCTGCAAGCAGCCGCGCTTCCCGCAGGGGCATTCGGGGCCCCCGGGCAGCACGGTCACGTGCCCTATCTCGCCGGCCCACCCGCGGCGGCCGCGGAAGAGGCGGCCGTCGAGCACCAGCCCCGCGCCGACGCCCGTGCCGACCATCAGCACGAGCAGGTGACGGCAACCGCGCCCCGCGCCGAAGGCGGCCTCGGCCAGCGCCGCCGCGTTCGCGTCGTCCTCGACCACGACCGGCGCCGCGAGCCGCGCCGAAAGCTGCTCGCGGAAGGCGAGCCCGCGCCACTCGGGGCGGTTGGGCCACTGCACGACGCGCCCCTCGGCGTCGAGCAGCGCCGCGAGCGAGACGCCGGCCGCGGCGACGCCCGCGCCCGCCTCCCCGACGAGCCCGAGCGCCACGTCGGCGACGAAGTCGAGCTCGCCCGCCGCCGAGAGCCCCGCCGGCCAGCGCTCGGCGCGGCCGGCCAGCACGCGCCCGCCGCGCGCCAGCGCCGCGCGCACCTGCGTGCCGCCCACGTCGAGCCCGACGACGAGAGGCTCAGTGCTCATCGAGCCGCACCCCCGCCTCGCCGCGGCGCGCGAGGAGCCCCGGCGCCTCGACCACGGCGCCCGCCTGACCGATGAGCGGCGACGCCCCGGCCGTCACGGCCGCCGACGACGCGACGCCGCGCACCAGCGAGAGCAGGAGCGCGGTCAGCGACTCCCAGTCGTGGACGACGTGGTCGGGGCGGCAGTTGGTCTGGACGAGTTCGGGCTTGATGCCCCACGTGACGGCGACGGCGCGCACGCCCGCCCTCTGCGCGCAGAGGATGTCGCTGACCGCGTCGCCGATCATCACCGCCTCGTGCGGGGCGCGCCCGAGCAGGTCGAGCGCGTGCAGCACCCCCTCCGGGTGCGGCTTCGGCTGCCGCAACTGGTCGGAGGCGACCACGGCGTCGAAGTAGTGGAGGAGGCCGAAGTGCTCAAGGGTGTGGAGCGTGCGCTCCCTGTCCTTGCCCGTCAGCACGGCCAGCTTCAGCCGCAGCGTCCGCAGTCCCGCGAGCAGCAGCCGGCTCTGCGGGAAGAGCTGGATGCGCCCGATGTTCTCCCGGCACAACTGCCTGTACGGCTCCCACATCGTGAGCGGGAGGCCGAGGTGCTGCATGATGCGCGGGAACGACTCGCCCATGTGTTCGAGGTAGGACTCGATGGGCGGGGTGCCGCTGCCGATGACGTGCCGGTAGGCCCGCTCGAACGCGTAACGCATCAGCGGCTCGGAGTCTATGAGCACACCGTCGAGGTCGAAGATGACGGCCTTCAGCATGTTTCCTCCAATGGGGTGTCGGGGCGTGGAGTGCGGCGGGGCGCGGGCGGCTGGCCGCCCCCGTCAGGAGGCGGCGCCGACGGCCCGGCGCGCGTGCGCGCGAACCTTCTCGACGGCGTCCGCCGTCTCGCGCACGTCCTGCTCGTCGCCGAGCAGCACGCGGTGGTGGAACCAGACGACCGTGTCGCCGACCCGCTCGGCGACGGGGCAGCTCGTCTGCGAGTAGTCGGGCAGCAGCGGGTCGGCCGGGTTCCAGCGCGCGCCGAAGGCGCGGTTGATGAAGACGGGCGTGCGGTACATGGCCGGGTAGCCGACGAAGGCCGGCACGCCTTCCGCGATGAGCGCGTCCACGAAGTCCATGCGCGAGAGGCCGCCGAACTCCGCCTCGTCGTAGCGGAACATGTACATGTAGTGCGGGTGGCGGTTGACGCGCGGGTCGTGCCCCTGCGGCTCGACGCCCGGCACCCGCCTCATGGCGTCGTCGAGCAGGCGGGCGTTCGCCTCGCGGACGGCGATCTGCTCGTCGAGCCGGTCCATCTGCGCGCGCAGCACGGCGGCGTGCAGTTCCGACATGCGGCAGTTGCTCCCGAGCACGGTGTGCTGGTAGGTGCGGTCGGTGCGCGGCCGCCCGCAGTTGCCGTAGAGGAAGCAGCGCTCGATGAACTCCTCGTCGTTCGACATGACGAGCCCGCCCTCGCCGGCCGTCATCAGCTTGCCGGCCTGGAAGCTGAAGATGCCGCCGCCGCGGTGGAGCGCGCCGACGCGCTTGCCCCGCCACTCCGCGCCGTGCGCGTGCGCCGCGTCCTCGACGACGGGGAGCCCGTGGCGGTCGGCGACCTCGATGATGGCGTCCATGTCGGCCACGTGGCCGGCCATGTGGACGGGGATGATGGCCTTGGTGCGCGGCGTGATGGCCGCCTCCAGCTTCGACGGGTCGAGGCAGTAGGAGTCGGGCAGGATGTCGACGAAGACGGGGACGGCGCCCGCGCCGAGCACGGCCGTCGCCGTCGAGATGAAGCTGTAGGCGGGGACGATGACCTCGTCGCCGTGCTCGACGCCGAGCGCGGCGAGCGCGACCTCGATGGCCTGCGTCCCGTTGGTGACGGCGACGGCCGCGCGCGCGTTGTGGTAGGCGGCGAACTCGCGCTCGAACTCCGTGACCTGTTCGCCGACCATGCGCCACCACTTGCGGCTCTTAATCACGTCCACGACCGACGAGATTTCGCGCTCGTCGAAGGCGGGCCACTCCGGGTAGGGCTTGCGCTTGGCCGGCCGGCCGCCGTTGATGCTCAACTCTTCCATTGGTGTTCTCCTTAGAGGTTTAAGTGCCGGGCCGCGGGGGCGTGCGCGGCCCCGGGTTAGCCGGCCGCCAGGACGGCGCCGCCCTGCCGCGTGACCGCGAAGATCTGCTGCACCTGCTGGTACATCACGTCGAGCAGGTCGGGCGTCAGCGCCTGGTGGCCGTCCGAGAATGCCTGCTCGGGGCGGTGGTGGACTTCGACGATGAGCCCGTCGGCGCCGGCGCCGACGCTGGCGCGCGCCAGCGGGATGACCTTCTCGGCGCTCCCGGCGGCGTGGCTCGGGTCGACGATGACGGGGAGGTGGCTGATCTGCTGGAGCGCGGGCACGATGGCGAGGTCGAGCGTGAAGCGCGAGTGGTCGCTGAAGGTGCGGATGCCGCGCTCGCAGAGGATGACGTCCGGGTTGCCCTCGTAGAGGATGTACTCGGCGGCGAGCAGGAACTCTTCGAGCGTGGCCGTCATCCCGCGCTTGAGCAGCACGGGCTTGCGCGCGCGGCCGACGCGCCGCAGCAGGTCGTAGTTCTGCATGTTGCGCGCGCCGACCTGGAGCACGTCGGCGTACTGCTCGACGAGCCCGACGCACTCGACGCTCGTCACCTCGGTGACGACGTAGAGGCCGAACTTGTCGCGGACTTCGGCGAGGAGTTCGAGCCCCTCCTTGCCGAGCCCCATGAAGGAGTAGGGCGAGGTGCGCGGCTTGTAGGCGCCGCCGCGGAAGAACTTCAGCCCGAGCCCGCTGACGCGGGCGGCGATGGAGGTCAACTGCTCGCGGCTCTCGACGGCGCAGGGGCCGGCGATGACCGTCAGGTCGCCGTTCCCGATCTCCTGGTCGCCGACGCGGACGACCGTCTTCTCCGGCTTGAAATCCAGGCTGCTCAGCTTGTGTGTCGGCGGTGGTGGTGGCTTCATGGTTACCTCCCCGGTGGGGGTTCTCTCCCGGTCATTCGGCCGTTCAGGGAAGGCCATGCCCTCCCCGGGAGGCTGCTCCCGGGAGACGGCAGGCGTGCGTTGCGCTGTTCGGGGAATTAAAGGGGCGCGCGCGGGAGACGGCCGCGCGGGTGGCGTGTCTGTTGTCGGCTCGGGGCAAAGGGTCGTGCGCGGCCGGGGGCGTGCTGGTGAGGCCCGCCCCCGGCCCGCCGGCCGGGGTCGTCCGCTCGGGCGCGGGCGCGGCCGCGGGGCCGCACCCGCCCCGCGCTTAGTAGAAGCTGACCTGGTCTATCTGCACGTTGAAGCCGCGCGCGGCGCCCATCGCCACCAGCTCGAAGCCCTTCACGTCGCGGCCGCTCCACTGGACGGGGCGGCCCCAGCCCGGCTGCTGCGCGAGCTGCGCGAACGGGATGCTGTAGAGCCGCCAGGCCGCGCCCGGCGTGATGTCCTTGCCGAACTCGTTGTGGTCGCGCACGGCCGCGCACGGCACCGAGATGCGGTACTTGCCGCCGTCGCCGCGGGCGTAGAAGCGGATGCCGGTGGAGCCCGACAGGTCGCGCGGGCCGCCGGCGATCTTGACGCCGACGCCGGCGAAGGGGCCGAACTTGAAGTCGTTGGTGAGCGCGCCCGACAGTCGCATCGAGCGCTTGCTGCCGCCCGCGCCGCCGGCCACGACCTGCGCCTCGGCGCGGGAAGACCCGCCCGCGATGCTGTCGGAAATCTTGTACCAGCTGCCGCCCGGCGCGCTGAGGTCGCCGTCCTCGAAGTCGTCAACCACGACGGCGGCGGCGGCCGGGGCCGCGGCGACGCCGCTCACCGCGTTCCCGCGCAGCCCCAAACCGAAGAGGCACGCGAGGAGTACCACGGACAAAAAGAACATTCTCGTTCTCATCGCTTTCTCCTTAATGCAGAAGTTAGGTCTAATCTTGACCCGCCCAACGGCCCCTGCGTCGAGGCGTTTCCCGCGGATCCGGGTGAAGCCGAACCGTGTCGGACTGTGCCGCCCTGTTCGGCGCCGGCCGTGACTATTAGTGACGCCGGCGCGGGGCGAACCGTTAACAGCAATCTCGCGGAGATTCCCCCGCGGCTAGGGGCCGGGCGACTCCAGCCCGGCGCGCTTGAGTAGTTCGTGGCTGACCTCCTCGTCGGAGAACTGCTCGACGAGTTGGAGGAGCCGCAACTCCTCCTCCTCCTCCTGCCGCCGCCGCGCCGCGGCGACCGACTCGGCGAGCCGCGCGACCGTCGGCGACTGGAAGAGGCTGCGCAGGGGGACTTCCACGCCGAAGGCGTCGCGCAGGCGCGTGTTGATCTGCGCGGCGAGCAGCGAGTGTCCGCCGAGGTCGAAGAAGTTGTCGTCGACGCCGACGCGCTCGACCCCGAGCACCGACGCCCAGATTTCGGCCAGCTTACCCTCGGTCGCGTCGCGCGGCGCGACGTACTCGCGCGCGAGCGCGAGCGCCGACGCGTCCGGCTCGGGCAGCGCGCGGCGGTCGACCTTCCCGTTCGGCGTCACGGGGAGCGCCCCGAGTTGGATGAAGGCCGCGGGCACCATGTACTCCGGCAGCTTCGCCTTGAGGAAGGCGCGCAGCTCGTCCGCCCCGGCCGTCTGACGCGGGCGCGGGACGACGTAGGCGTCGAGGCGCTTGCCGACGCGCGCGTCCGCGCGCGCGACGACGACGGCCTCCTGCACGCGCGGGTGCGAGGCCAGCACGGCCTCGATCTCGCCCAGCTCGATGCGGAAGCCGCGCACCTTCACCTGCTGGTCGTTGCGGCCGAGGAACTCCACGTCGCCCGCGGCCGTGTACGAGCCCTGGTCGCCCGTGCGGTAGAGGCGGTCGGACGGCGCGCCCGTGAAGGGGTTGGCGACGAACTTCGCGCGCGTCAGCTCTTCGTCGCCGAGGTAGCCGGCGGCGAGGTGCGGGCTGCGTATGTAAATCTCGCCGGCCTCGCCGACGCCGCACATCCGACCGGCCGAGTTGAGCACGAGCAGTTGCACGTCCCTCATCCCGCGCCCGAGCGGGATGATCTCCTTCGTGCGCCCTTCCGCCGCGTCGTCGTCGGGCACGACGTAGTAGCCGACGGCGCGCTGCGACTCGGTCGAGCCGTAGAAGTTGACGCAGGTGACGGCGGGCGCGATGCGGCGCAGCCGCGCCACGTCGTTCTTCGTCAGCACGTCGCCGACCGTGAAGGCGTAGCGCAGCGGCGTCTTCGTCGAGCCCTCGTCGTCGGCGCCGGCCGCGCCCTGCGTGAGCAGTTGCGCCATCGCCGGCGTGAGGTGCGCGATGGTGACGCGCTCGCGCGCCATCCATCCGGCCAGCCAGCCGGCGACTCCGATCTTCTCTGGGTCGGGGACGCAGACGGTCGCGCCGAGCGCGAGCGGCGTGAACATGTCGCGGTGCAGCGGGTCGTGCGACAGGCCCGAGAGCATGCTGTAGCGGTCGCTCTCCAGCAGGCCGAAGAACTCGCGCTGCCACGGCAGGAAGTGCGACAGAGGCCCGTGACGCCCGAGAATCCCCTTCGGCTTCCCCGTCGAGCCCGACGTGAACGAGACGTAGGCCAGGTCGTCCGGCCCGACCTCGACCGCGGGGTCTTCGTCGGAGAAGCGCCCGAGCCCTCCCCACGCCTCGGCGTCGGCGAAGGCGGGCAGGCTGAGCCGGCAGCCGGGCTCCGCGAAGAACTCGCCGAGGGCGGCGGGGAGTTCGCCCGCCTCCTCCAGCTCGACGACGCCGCGCGGCCGCGCGATGCGCAGGTACTCGGCCAGACGCCCGGGCGGGTAGGCCGGGTCGAGGATGAGGAAGGCCGCGCCCGCCTTGAGCACGCCGAGCACGGCGCCGACCAGCGCCGCGCCGCGGTGCGCGTAGACGGCGACCACGTCGCCGCGCCCGACGCCGCCCGCGAGCAGGCAGTGCGCGACGCGGTTGGCGCGCGCGTTAAGCTCCGCGTAGCCCCACGCCCCGGCCGACTCGACGACGGCCGTGCGCCGCGGGTCGGCCTGCGCGCGGCGCGCGAAGAGCGCGTGGACGCCGCCGTGCCACGCGTCGCTCAGGGGCTCGGTCGGGTCGGGCAGGAGGGACGCCGACGAGGGTGTGAGGAGCGAGAGCCGGTCGAGCCGCTCGTCCGGGTCGGCGGCGGCACCACGCAGCAGTTGCTCGAACTGCGCGAGCAGTTCGTTCATGCGCGCGCGGCCGAAGACGTCGGCGTCGTAGGCCAGCTCCAGCCCGAGGCCGCCGTCCTTCTCCTCAAGGTAGAGCGTGAGGTCGAAGTTCGCGCGGCCGCTTGAGACCGGGAGCGTTTCGAGCGAGACGCCGGGCAGCTCAAGGCTCGCGTGCGAGAAGTTGAGCATGTTGAAGAAGACCTGAAAGAGCGGGGTGCGGCTCAGGTCGCGCGGCGGCTGGAGCGCCTCAAGCAGGCGCTCGAAGGGCACGTCCTGGTGCGCGTAGGCCCCGAGCGTCGTCTCCCGCACGCGCCGCACAAGCTCGCGGAAGCTCCCCTCCCTTTCGACGCGCGTCCGCAGCACCAGCGTGTTGACGAAGAAGCCGACGAGCCCCTCGGTCTCCGCGCGCGTGCGACCCGCGGCGGGGGTGCCGATGACTACGTCCTCCTGGTCGGCCTGCCGCGAGAGCACCGCCTTGAAGCCCGCGAGCAGCGTCATGAAGAGGGTCGCGCCCTCGCGCCTGCTCAGCTCCTTCAGCGAACGCACCAGCGCGGCGTCGAGCCCGTGGGCGACGTTCTCGCCGCGGTGCGTCTGCACGGGCGGGCGCGGACGGTCGGTCGGCAGCTCAAGCGCCGGGGGCGCGCCCGTCAGCCTCTCCCTCCAGAAAGAGAGTTGGCGTTCGAGCGTCTCGCCTTCGAGCCAGCCGCGCTGCCAGACGGCGTAGTCGGCGTACTGGACGACGAGTTCTGCGAGCGGCGACGGCGTGCCCGCGGCGTACGCGGCGTAGAGCGCGGAGAGTTCCCTGATGATGACGCCGATTGACCAGCCGTCGGAGACGATGTGGTGCATCGTGAGCAGCAGGACGTGCTCGGCTTCGCCCAGGCGCAGCAGCGTCGCACGGAGCAGCGGCGCGCGGCGCAGGTCGAACCTGCGGCGGGTCTCTGCGAAGGCCAGCGCCTCGACGGCGCGCGCGGCGTCGTGCGCCGGCAGGCCGCGCAGGTCAACCAAAGAGAGGGGCAGCCGGGCCGCCGCGGCGATGCGCTGTGAGGGCTCGCCGTTCAGCTCGCCGAAGCTCGTGCGCAGCGTCTCGTGCCGCCTGATTATCTCGTCGAAGCCCTGCCTCAACGCGGCCACGTTGAGCCCGCCCCTCAGTCGAAGCGCGGTGTGAAGGTTGTAGGCGGCGCCCTCCGGGTCGAACTGTTCGAGGAACCAGAGGCGCTGCTGCGCGAAGGAGAGCGGCGCCGCCTCGCCACCGCGCGCCGCCCGCCCGATTGGCGGCAACGCGGAGCCCCCGCCCGCCCTCAAAGCCTCTTCGACGTACGCCGCCAGCCCCTCGACGGTCGGCGACTCGAACAGTCGCCGCAACTCGACCTCGACCCCGGTCGCCGCGCGCAGCCGCGACACCACGCGCGTCGCCAGCAGCGAGTGGCCGCCGAGCCCGAAGAAGTCCGCCCCCGGCCGCACCCCCTCGACGCCGAGCACCTCCGACCACACGCCCGCGATTAACTCCTCCACCGGCGTCCGCCACACGCCCGCGCCGACGGCGACGGCGCCCGCGTTCCCCGCCGCGCCCCACTCGGGCTCCAGAAGCGCGCGGCGGTTCACCTTCCCGTTCGGCGTCAGCGGCAACTTCTCTAAGAAGACGAAGGCCGCCGGCACCATGTACTCCGGCAGGCGCTCGCGCAGCCCCGCCTTCAACCCCTCCGCCGTCGGCGCCACTCCGCCCTCGCGCGGCGTGACGTAAGCGGCCAGTCTCCGCTCTGCCCCCTCGCCCCACGCCTTGACGGCCGCCCCCGCTACCGCCTCGTGACCACGCAGAGCAGCCTCTATCTCCCCCAACTCTATGCGGTAGCCGCGCACCTTCACCTGCTGGTCGCCCCGCCCCAGATACTCCAACTCCCCGCCCGCCCTCACCCGGCACACGTCCCCAGTCCGGTACGCCCTCGCACCCGGCGTGTCGGCACCCGCCGGGTCCGGGATGAACCGCTCGGCTGTCAGCGCCGGCCTGTTCAGGTATCCGCGCGCCAGCCCTGCGCCGGAGAGCAGCAACTCGCCGCGCGCCCCCCACGCCGCCGCGTGTCCCGCGCCGTCCACGACGTAGGCCGAGGTGCCCCCCACGGGCAGACCTATCGCCGGGGGCAGCCCCTCATCCCTGCCGACCGGCGCCCACGTCGAGTAGGTCGTATCTTCCGTCGGCCCGTAGAGGTTGTAGACCGCCCCGGCGCCCGCCCCGTAGGCGCGCCTGACGAGTTCCGCCGGCAGCGGCTCGCCGGCCAGCGCGACGACCTCCACCCCGTCGGGCACCGCCCCCCTGCCGAGCAGCGCCGACAAGGCGGAGGGGACGGTGTTGACGAGCGTCACCCGCCCGGCCGCCCACGGGGCCGAGGCCAGCTCTAAGGCGTCGGCGGCCAGCAGCACCGCGCCGCCGAGCGAGAGGGTGACGAAGAGTTCGAA
>DASVWB010000124.1:0-22212 GCA_036389815.1 Pyrinomonadaceae bacterium
AGCCCCCGGCGGGATTAAAACAATGATTGATAAATTTCTGACCAAGGTCTTCGGCAGCAGCAACCAGCGCTACGTCAAGACGCTGCTGCCCGTCATCCAGCAGATCAACGACCTCGAACCGTCGGTGAAGAAGCTCTCCGACGAGCAGATGCGCGAGCGCATCTCGGCGCTGCGCGAGCAGGTCATCGGGGAGGCCGGCGACACCACCGCCAAGGGCGAGGAGGCGCGCAAGGAGCGCAAGCGCCGCACGCAGGAGGCGCTCGACCGTATTCTGCCGGAGGTCTTCGCGCTCACGCGCGAGGCTTCGGTGCGCTCGACCGGCATGCGCCACTTCGACGTGCAGCTCATCGGCGGCATCGCCCTGCACCAGGGGCGCATCGCGGAGATGAGGACGGGCGAGGGCAAGACGCTCGTCGCCACGCTGCCCGCGACCCTGAACGCCCTGACGGGGCGCGGCGTCCACGTCGTCACCGTCAACGACTACCTCGCCACGCGCGACGCCGACTGGATGGGCCGCATCTACAAGTTCCTCGGCCTCACCGTCGGCGCCATCGTCAACGACCTCGACGATTGGGAGCGCAAGGACGCCTACGCCGCCGACATCACCTACGGCACCAACAACGAGTTCGGCTTCGACTACCTGCGCGACAACATGAAGTTCGACCTCGCCACCTGCGTCCAGCGCCCGCACTACTACGCGGTCGTGGACGAGGTGGACTCCATACTCATCGACGAGGCGCGCACGCCCCTCATCATCTCGGGCGCGTCGGACGAGGCGACGGACAAGTACTACCAGGCCAACGCCATCATCCCGCACCTGCGCCGGGCGGAGCTGGTCGGCCCCGAGAACAAGCCGGGCCCGGGCGACTACGTCGTGGACGAGAAGCAGCACTCGGCCGTGCTGACGGAGGAGGGCGTCGAGAAGGCCGAGCGCCTGCTCGGCGTCAACAACCTCTACGACCCGTCGAACATGGAGATGCTCCACTGCGTGGAGAACGCGCTCAAGGCGCACACGCTCTACCGGCTCGACCACCACTACGTCGTGCAGGAGGGCGCGGTCATCATCGTGGACGAGTTCACGGGGCGCCTCATGCACGGCCGCCGCTGGTCGGACGGCCTGCACCAGGCGGTCGAGGCGAAAGAGGCTGTGAAGATCGAGCGCGAGAACCAGACGCTCGCCACCATCACGCTCCAGAACTACTTCCGCCTCTACGACAAGCTCTCGGGCATGACCGGCACGGCCGAGACCGAGGCGGCCGAGTTCGACGCCACCTACAAGCTCGAAGTCGCCGTCATCCCGACCAACCGTGCGATGATCCGCAAGGATCACTCCGACGTCATCTACCGCACCATCGGCGAGAAGTGGGACGCCATCATCGAGGAGATCATCGAGCGGCACGAGACGGGGCAGCCCGTGCTCGTCGGCACCGTGTCGGTCGAGAACTCCGAGCTGATCTCGCGGCGGCTCGCCAAGGCCGGCATCCGCCACCGCGACGAGGCGGGCAACATCCTCATCGAGGGCGACGGCACCATCCCGAACTACCACCACGTCCTCAACGCCAAGCACCACGAGCGCGAGGCCGAGATAGTCGCGCAGGCCGGCCGCAAGGGCGCCATCACGATCGCGACCAACATGGCCGGCCGCGGCACGGACATCCTGCTCGGCGGCAACCCCGAGTTCCTCGCGCGCGAGCACCTCAAGCGCCGGGAGTTCGACCCCGACGAGGCCAGCCCCGAGCAGTGGCAGGAGGCGCGCGAGTACGCGAGCGGCGTCCGCGAGGGGCAGCCCGAGGACTCGACGGTGGCCGCCATCGCCGACGCCATCCGCTACGTGGACGCCATCGTCGAGGAGGAGCACAAGGAGGTCGTCTCGATGGGCGGCCTGCACATCCTCGGCACCGAGCGCCACGAGTCGCGCCGCATCGACAACCAGTTGCGCGGCCGCGCCGGCCGGCAGGGCGACCCCGGCTCCTCGCGCTTCTTCCTCTCGCTCGAAGACGACCTGATGCGCATCTTCGCCGGCGACAAGGTGAAGGCGCTCATGCAGCGCCTCGGCATGGAGAAGGGCGTCGCCATCGAGTCGAAGATGGTCTCGAAGCGCATCGAGGCCGCGCAGAAGTCGGTCGAGGCGCGCAACTTCGAGACGCGCAAGCACCTGCTCCAGTACGACGACGTGATGAACCGGCAGCGCGAGACCATCTACGGCCTGCGCCGCCAGTTGATGGAGGAGCCCGACCAGCGCGAGTACGTGATGGGCGTCGCCGAAGACCTGCTCGGCGACCTCGTCAAGCAGTACCTGCCCGAGGACGCCTCGCCCGACGCCTGGGACGTGGAGAACTTCAAGATTCAGCTCCACGCCACCTACGCCTTCGACGCCGAGGCCGAAGGGATAGACTTCGACAACTCGACGCCGCCCCACATCAACGAGCAGGTATGGGAGAGGGCGAAGGCGGCCTACGAGGCGAAGGAGGCGCAGGTCGGCGCCGAGGCGCTGCGCACCTACGAGCGCATCATCATGCTCAACATCATCGACGCGCAGTGGAAAGACCACCTGCTCGCCATCGACCACCTCAAGCAGGGCATCGGGCTCGTGGGCTACGGGCAGAAGGACCCGCTCGTCGAGTACAAGAAGGAGAGCTTCGACATGTTCCAGGCGATGCTCGACCGCATCGACACCGCCACCGTCCGCACGCTCTTCAACCTTCAGGTCGTCGCCGAGCAGGCGCCCGAGCAGTTGCAGCAGCGCCGCCAGCGCCGCCCGACCTCGATGACCTTCACCGGCCCGAACCAGGGCGCGACCGCGGCGGGCGAAGAGGCCGCGCGCACCAAGACCGTCACGCGCGACCAGCCGAAGGTCGGCCGCAACGAGCCGTGCCCGTGCGGCTCGGGCAAGAAGTACAAGAAGTGCTGCGGCGCCTCGGCGTGAGGCGAGGCCGCGTTGGTGCTATGATGAAGGCGGGGCGAGGCTGAAGGGAAGCCGCCCCGCCTTTCCCGTTCCCCTAAGTTTAAAGTCCGCCATGTCTCGCACGAGGAAAGCACTTTTGGCCGCCGCGCTCCTCGCGTGCTGCGCCGCCGGCGCGCGCGCACAGTCCGGCGCCGTGCGCCGCGCGCCCGCGCCTTCGCCCGAAGGCGGCGTCGCGCAGCCGCAGACGACGCCGGCCCCGACCGAGGGGGCGGCGCTCGCGGCCGAGCGCGCGTGCGCCGACGCGGAAGCGGCCGCCGCCGCGGGGCGCGACTCCGAGGCGCTCGACGCTTACGGCCGCGCGCTCAAGCTCTACCTTGGCCTCCTCGACAGGGACAGGCCGCCCGTCCCGCGGCCGCTCACGGCCCCGGAGGCCGCCGCCTTCCGCGAGGCGATGCGCGCGCGCATGAGCCGCGTGCCCGAGTGCGCCGAAGGCTACCTGCGGCTCGCGCGCGGCGCGGCCGCGTCGGAGCGCGCGCAGGCGGAGGCGCTGCGCGGCCAGGCGCTGATGCTCAGGGAGGCGGACGAGTCGCGCACGGTCTTCCTCGGGCCCGAACTGGACGCGCGCGCGCACATCGAATACAAGACCGAGCCGGGTTACACGGAGGAGGCGCGGAGGAACAGGGTTCGGGGCCGCGTCCGCGTCCGCGCGGTGCTCGCCTCGGACGGCACGGTCAAACACGTCCTCGTGCTCAAGGGGTTGCCGCACGGCCTGAGCGAGCAGGCCGTCTCCGCGGCGCTGAGGACGAGGTTCACGCCCGCCCTCAAGAACGGGCACCCCGTCTCGCAGTTCGTCACGCTCGAATACGGCTTCGAGACCTACTGAGGGCGCGGCGGTATTTTCAGGGTATGACTCGCGACACGACTCACACGACTCTCAGGGGCGCGGCGGCGGCCGCGGCGCTCTCGCTCTCGCTCCTGCCCGCCGGGGCGGGGGCGGCCCGCGCGCAGTCGCAAAGCCCCGTCGCGCGGGCGGCCGACGCCGAGGTCGAGCGGGCCGAGAAGGCGCTCGCGCGCGGCGACGCGGCGGGCGCGGTCGCCGTGCTCAAGCCGGTCGCCGAGCGCCGCAAGACGGACGCCGACGCCTGGTACTACCTCGGCCTCGCGCTGAGCCGCGCCGACAAGAACAAGGACGCGCGCAAGGCGTTCGAGAAGTCTCTGAAGCTGCGCCCCGACTCGGCCCCCGCGCGCACGGGGCTCGCCCTCGCGCTGCTCCGGCTCGGCAAGACCCGGGACGCCGCGCGCGAGGCCGACCGCGCCGTCTCGCTCGACCCCGCCTACGGCGACGCGCACTTCGTCGCCGCCGCCGCGCGTCAGGGCGAGGGGAAGTACGCGCAGGCGCTCGAAGAGGCCGAGGCGGCGCTGCGCCTGAGGCCGGACTTCCCCGTCGCCGCCGCCCTCGCCGCCGACGCGCTGCTCAACGTCTACGTCGAGGAGAGCGCGCGGGCGGCCGAGCGCCACCCCGTACCCCCGGGCGCCGACGAGGCCGCGCGCAGGCCCGCCCTCGCGCAGCGCGACGCGGCCCTCGCCCCCCTCAGGGAGCGCATGCGCGCGGCCGCCGACCGGCTCGCGGCCTTCGCCGCCTCGCACGCGGACGCCCCCGCGGCGGCCGAGTGGCGGGAGACGGCGGAGATGCTGCGCGTCTACGGCGGGGCCGGGGCGGGGGACAACGTGTACCGCCAGTCCGAGGTGACGACGAAGGCGATCATCATCTTCAAGCCCGAGCCCAGCTTCACCGACGCGGCGCGCAACCACAACGTCAGCGGGGTCGTGCGCCTGCGCGCGGTGCTGACGGCCGACGGGCAGGTCAGGCACATCCTCGTGCTCAAGTGGCTGCCGGACGGGCTGACGCAGAAGGCCGTCGCCGCCGCGCGGCAGATTCGGTTCACGCCCGCGACCCGCGACGGCGTGCCCGTCTCGCAGTTCGTCGTGCTCGAATACAACTTCAACGTCTACTGACCGGCGCGGCGCGGCCGGTGTGCTGTGCCGCACCGACCGCGCGCGCGCCGACGCCTTAGAATCCCCCAGCGAACGATGAGCGCCAACACCTCGACAAACCCGGTCATCCAGGCGGTCGTCTCCGGCGCCGCGCCGCCGCAGGCGCGCATGGCGGCCGCGCGCGGCCTGCTGCCGCTGGCGCAGGACGTGATGCTGGAGCTACTCGTCGTGCTGCGTTCGGACTCGGACGAGGAGGTGGCGCGCGCGGCCGAGGAGACGCTCGCCGGGCAGGAGACCGAGACGCTGCTCGGCGTCGCCGCGGCGGCCGAGACCGCGCCCGCCGTGCTCTCCTACCTCGCCTCCCGCCCCGGCCTCGCGCGCCCCGTGCAGGAGGCGGTCGCGCTCAACGTCGCGACGCCCGACGAGGCCTTCGTCGAACTGGCCCGCACCACGCAGGAGGGCGCGGTGCTCGAACTCATCTCCGTCAACCAGCAGCGCCTCATCCGCGCGCCCGGCGTCATCGACGCCGTGCTCGCCAACCCCGCGCGCACGCCCGAGGCCGAGCGCCGCGTGCGCGAGACGCGCCGCGAGTTCTTCGAGAAGGAGCGCGGCGCGCGCCAGGTCGCCGACGAGATGCGCGCGCGCGGCATGGGCGCGGCCGCCGAGTTCGTCGAGTCGGCCGAGTCCTTCGGCGAAGAGGGCGGCATGAGCCTCGACGACGCGTGGCTCGTCGCCCAGCACATCGAAGTCTGGGACGTGGACGTGGACGACTCATGGCTCCCGTCCGAGCGGCTCGAAGAGCTGCTCGACGAGACCTTCGAGCAGCGCCAGGCCGCGGCCGAGCGCCTGGTGGCCGAGGCGAGCGCCGAGGGCGGCGCGGCCGCGCCCGAGCGCATCGCGCTCATCCGCCGCATCATGCTGATGAAGGTCAAAGACCGCATCAAGCTCGGGATGAAGGGCGACCGCGAGGCGCGCTCCATCCTCATCCGCGACCCGAACAAGGTCGTCGCAACGGCCGTCATCAACAACCCGCGCATCACCGACCAGGAGGTCGAAGGCATCGCCGCCATGCGCACCGTCTCGGACGAGGTGCTGCGCCTCATCTCGATGAACCGCGGCTGGGCGCGCCAGTACACCATCATCCACAACCTCGCGCGCAACCCGCGCACGCCGCTCCCGACCGCGATGGGCATCCTCACGCGGCTCTACACCAAAGACCTCAAGGCCCTCGGCCAGAACCGCAACATCTCGGACACCGTCCGCCGTCAGGCACTCCGCCTCGCCACCGTCCGCGGGCACTAAAAGGGTGATGAGCGGCGGGTGATAAGTGATAAGAAAGAAGGCGGGCCTTACCTTCCTCTCATCACTTATCACCCGCCACTCATCACCCCTAAAAAATCTCCGAGCCCTTGCGGACGACCGACCAGGCCACGTCCGTGAGCGTGTGGCTGGCCGCGCCCCACCAGAGGCCGGCGAGCACGGCCGCGAGAGCGCGCGGGCCGAAGCCGTAGCCGGCCGCGGCCGTCTCGACGAAGCCCCACGCGTGCGCGACCTCGCGCCACCCCGGCGCCGCCCCGCCCGCCAGCAGGGCCGCCCGCGCGTAGGCGCACGCCCACGCCAGCAGCGTCAACACGGCCACGAAGTAGGCGACGCGGATCAGCGTCCCGAAGACGATGCCGTGCGACCACCGCGAACGGTGGCGGAAGACGACCTTGTACGGCCACCAGATGAAACGCAGCGGCCCCCAGCGCGTGTACTGCCGCGACTGTATGTCCAGGTCGGGCCCGAACATCAGCCCCCCGAACAGCATCGCGGCCGTCGCCGCCGCGCTCAATCCCAGGCTCCCCGTCAGCCCCCACGCCGCCGCGAACGTCAGCGGCGCGAGCACCAGAGTCACCATGTCGTGCGTCTTCCCAGAAGGCATAGGAGCAGTGGACAGTAGACAGTAGAAGACCATTCTTCCTACTGACTACTGTCTACTGTCTAGTGCTTATAGCACGCGGCGCGCGGCGCAGACCAGCCGTTTGCCCGCGCGTCGGGCGGGCGTGTAAACTGTGCAGCTTCGCGGGTGAGCTTTATGGGTAAGAAGGGGAAGGCGCAGGAATTTTTGGAGTATGCGGCGGCGCGGGCGCTGCTGTCGGGGCTCGGCGCGCTGCCGCGCCCCGCGGCCGTCCGGGCCGGGCGCACGCTCGGCCGCGCCGCCTACGCGCTCGCGGGCGGCCTGAAGCGCACCGGGAGGCGCAACCTCGAGTTGGCCTTCCCCGAGATGGACGCGGCCGAGCGGGAGCGGATACTGCGTGGCTCGTTCGAGAGCCTCGGCCGCCAACTCGGCGAGGTCAGCCAGTTCCCGCGCGCCACGCCCGAGGGCCTGCGCCGCGTCGCGGAGTACGACGGCGACGACGTCAAACTCCTCGACGTCGCGCGCGAGCGCGGCCGCGGCGTCATCTTCCTCACCTCGCACCTCGGCGCGTGGGAGATGCTCTGCTTCGCACACTCGGCGCTCTACGAGCCGCTGAGCTTCCTCGTCCGCCCGCTCGACAACCCGCGCATAGACCGTCTGGTCGAGCGCATCCGCACGCGCTTCGGCAACCGCCCCATCGACAAGGGGGCCGCCGCGCGCACGGCGCTCCGGCTCCTCAAAGAGGGCGGCACCCTCGGCGTGCTCGCCGACCTCAACACGCAGGAGCGCGAGGGCGTCTTCGTCCCCTTCTTCGGCCACCTCGCCTGCACGACGGCCGGCGTGGCGACGCTCGCGCTGCGCACAGACGCCACCGTCATCCCCGTCTGCGCCCCCTGGGACGAGCGGAAGGGTAAGTTCGTCTTCCGCGGCGGCCCCGTCATCGAACTCGTCCGCACGGGCGACCCCCGACGCGACGTGGAGGTCAACACGGCCAACTTCACGGCCGCCATCGAGCGCCACGTGCGCATGTTCCCCGACCAGTGGCTCTGGATTCACAAACGCTGGAAGACGAGGCCCGCGGGCGAGCCCGACATCTACAGGCGGCCGACACAATTAGCCGCGAATGACGGCGGCGGCGCAAAAATTTCTTCTCATCCGGCAACCGAAAAGATTAGCAAAGCTTAGTGAGCGAGTTTTCACAACTTACTTTAACCTTTGAAACTCAAAGGGTTACGATATCCTCCCGCGTCTGTCACAAATTTGTTGAGAAGTTTGCATTTTCTTCTTGACAGGTGACGAAAAATACGTATAATTCCTCACCAAGTCACGAAGCAGTTTTTAAGAGTTAGTCAGCGGTGCTTCGACGATGATTGACAGCGACGGTCGGGTTGGTTCATTCAGCCTTACGGGCCGGGGCAGGTTTCATTTTAGCCCTGGTGAGGTTGAGCGGTTCCCAAGCAATATATTTCGCCCATCCAACACGACCGCCAAAACAGCCGGATCGCCCGTATGTGACGATCTCCAGCAAAAGCCAACGCCACCCTGAATCTCCGAGCCTGCCCGAAAACAACGCCCCGTCGGTTTACCCTAGACCGACGGGGCGCCTTCTTTTTATCGGTTGTTAATCCGCCTTACATAGCCATCCCGCCGTCGGCCTGTATGACCTGGCCGGTGATGTAGCGCGCGTCGTCGGAGAGGAGGAAGCAGGCGATGCGTGCAACCTCTTCCGGCCGGGCGTAGCGCCCCATCGGAATCTGTTCGCGCAGCTTCTGCTGGTACTCTTCCCCGAGCGCCTGAGACATGTCGGTGGCGACGAGCCCGAGCGCGAGCGCGTTGACCGAGACGTTGCGGCTGGCGACCTCGCGCGCGAGCGACTTGGTGAGCCCGATCATGCCCGCCTTCGAGGCCGAGTAGTTCGACTGCCCGGCCATGCCGACCACGCCGCTGATGGAGGAGACGTTGAGGATGGAGCCGCCCGACTCGTTCTTGAGCATGTGGCGGAGCGCGGCGCGCGAGAAGTTCCAGGCGCCTTTGAGGTTCGTGTCCACGACGGCGTCCCAGTCCTCCTCCTTCATCCGCAGGATGAGGTTGTCGCGGGTGATGCCGGCGTTGTTGACGAGGAAGTCCAGGCGCCCCAGCTCGGCCTTGACCTGCTTGACCATCTCGGCCGCGGCGCCCGTGTCGGCCACGTCGCACCGCGCCGCGAACGCGCGCACATCGAGCGCCTCTATCTCGCCGCGCAGGGTCTCGGCGGCCTCGGCGCTCTGCGCGTAGTTGAAGGCCACGTCCGCGCCGCGGCGCGCCAGCTCCAGTGCGACCGCGCGCCCGATGCCGCGCGTCGCGCCGGTGACGACCGCGGCGCGGCCGGCGAAAGGTTTCGGTTCGGCGCTCAAACTTTTTTCCCTCCGTTAAGAACAGTGTCGTGCCCCGTCGGGGCGTCTGCGGGAAGTGGCATATTAGCACACGCGCGCCCGGCGGTCGGGCGCCGTCCGGCGGTCGGCGGGGTTTGGCGGCGCGGCGACTTTTATTGTAAAGATTAGTCAAGCCTTGGCACCCAAAGCAGGAAAGGGACAGGTATGAAGTTAATCGTGCTCGCGGCCGGCTACGCCACGCGGCTCTACCCGCTGACGCTGAACCAGCCGAAGCCGCTGCTCGACGTGGCGGGCAAGCCGATGCTCGAACACGTGCTCGACAACCTCGCGCCCGTCGGCGAGATAGACCACGTCTACATCGTCACGAACGGCAAGTTCGCCGGGCACTTCGAGCGCTGGGCCGAGCGGTACCGCTCGCGCGGGGGCGGCCGCGCCTTCACGGTCGTCAACGACCACTCGACCGCCGACTCGAACAAGCTCGGCGCCATCGGCGACCTGAACCTCGTCCTGACGCGGGAGGCGTTGGACGACGACGTCATGGTCGTCGCCGGCGACAACCTCTTCAGCGACCGGCTCGGCGCCTTCGGCGACTTCTGCCGCGAGAAGGGCGCGCCCGTGCTCGCCGTCTACGACGTGGGCGACCTCGAGGCGATCAGGAAGTACAACGCCATCGAGGTGGACGGCGAGGGGCGCATCACCTTCTTCGAGGAGAAGCCCGCGAGCCCGCGGAGCACGCTCACGGGGATAGCGCTCTACTACTACCCGAGGCCCGCGCTGCCCCTCATCCGCCAGTACATCGCGGAGGGCAACAACCCCGACCAGCCCGGCCGGCTCGTGCAGTGGATGTACGCGCGCACGCCCTTCTACACGTGGCGCGTGCCGGGAATCTGGTACGATGTCGGCTCGAAGGAGACGCTTGAGGAGGCGAACAGAATCTTCTCCGGGCTTAGGGAGGGCGGCGCGCCAGCCTGAGGTTGAGAGTGAGGGTGACGGTCAAAGATGCTTGATTTGAACTACGTCCGCGGCAACCTCGAACGCGTACGCGCGGCGCTTGAGGCGCGCGGCTTCCCCGCGGCCGCGCTCGAAGACTTCGCCGCGCTCGACGCCGAGCGCCGCCGCGCCATCGCCGAGTCGGACGCGCTGAACGCGCAGCGCAACTCTTCGAGCCGCGAGATAGGCGCGCTGATGAAGGAGGGCAGGAAGGAGGAGGCGGAGGCGCGCCGCAGGCAGGTCGGCGAGTTGAAGGAGCGCATCGCGGGGCTCGAGTCGGCGCGCGACGAGGCCGAGCGGCGGATGCAGGAACTCCTCGCCACGGTGCCGAACGTGCCGCACGAGTCCGTCCCCGTGGGGCGCGACGAGACGGCGAACGTCGAGGCGCGTCGGTGGGGCGCGGCGCCGCGCTTCGACTTCGAGCCGCAGGATCACGTCGACATCGGCACGCGGCTCGGCATCCTCGACCTCGAACGCGCGGCGAAGATTGCGGCCGCGCGCTTCGCCATCCTGCGCGGCGCGGGCGCGAGGCTGGAGCGCGCGCTCATCAACTTCATGCTCGACGTGCACACGCGCGAGCACGGCTACGAGGAGACGCTGCCGCCCTTCATCGTCAACCGGGACGCGCTCTACGGCACGGGACAGCTCCCGAAGTTCGAGGCCGACCTCTTCAAGCTCACGGACGAGCGCGGGCTCTACCTGATACCCACGGCCGAGGTGCCCGTGACGAACATCCACCGCGAGGAGATTCTCGACGCCTCGCAGCTCCCCTTGAAGTTCGTCGCCTACACGCCGTGCTTCCGCTCCGAGGCCGGCTCCTACGGGCGCGACACGCGCGGCGTGATACGGCAGCACCAGTTCGACAAGGTCGAGCTGGTGAAGCTCGCGCCGCCCGAGGACTCTTACGAGGAGCTGGAAGGACTGACGCGCGACGCGGAGGCGATCCTGCAAAGGCTCGGGCTGCACTACCGCGTCGTCACGCTCTCGACCGGCGACATGAGCGGCGCGTCGGCGAAGACCTACGACATAGAGGTGTGGCTGCCCTCGCAGAACGCCTTCCGCGAGATCTCTTCGTGCTCGAACTTCGAGGCGTACCAGGCGCGGCGCGCGCAGATCCGCCTCCGCCGCGGCGGCGGCGCGAAGCCCGAGTACGTCCACACGCTCAACGGCTCGGGGCTCGCCGTCGGCCGCACGTGGCTCGCGATTCTGGAGAACTACCAGCAGGCGGACGGCTCCGTCCTCATCCCTGAAGCGCTCCGGCCTTACATGGGCGGGGCGGAGAGGATAGAAGGGAGTAGGCAGTAGACGGTAGGCAGTAGACAGACAGGCGGCGCATCCGGTAGATAACCGTGACGCGCCGCCTTCTTTTTCCTACCGTCTACTGTCTACTGTCTACCTTCTATTTCCCTACTCGATCTTCAATTCAAAAGGCATGATGGCGAGCGTCTGGCCGGCGGGGAAGCGCTCGAACATGGCGGCGCGGCGGAGCACGGGGCGCATCTCGGCGGGCATCGAGTTGATGAAGGCGGCGCGCTGCTGCTCGGCGCGGGCGCGGGACGCGTCCCGCTCGTCGGCGCCGACGCCGAGCATCTGCTGGACGAAGGTGCGGGGCGCGGGGTAGACGACGCGCCTGACGCCACTGTCGGCGGGAATCCGCGCCAGCTCCTTCGCCACCTCGACGGCGCGGTCGAGGCCGCCCAGCTCGTCCACAAGGCCCTTCTCCTTCCCCTGCGCGCCCGTCCAGACGCGCCCGCGGCCGACCCGGTCTACGGCGTTCGCGTCGGGGAAGCGGCGCCCGGCGGCGACCTTCGGCAGGAACTGGTTCCAGTAGAAGTTGCGCATCGAAGACTCGAACTTCTCGCGCTCCTCCTTCGTGAACTTCTCCGTCTCGCGGAACATGCCGGCGTTCTTGCCGCGCATCAGGTACTCGCTCGAAACGCCGACCCAGTCGTAGAAGCCTTTGATGACCGGCTTGTAGGCGTAGACGCCGATGGAGCCGGTCAGGGTCAGCGGCTCGGCGACGATCTTGTCGGCGCCCGTCGAGATGTAGTAGCCGCCCGAGGCCGCGAGGTCGCTCATCGAGACGACGACCGGCTTCTTCTTCTTCGCCTCCTCGACCGCCTTCCAGATGAGGTCGGACGGGTAGGTGACGCCGCCTGGGCTGTCCACGCGCAGGACGATGGCCTTGATGTCTTTGTCGTCGCGCGCGTCGTTGATGGCCTTGACGACCGTGTCGGAGCCGACGGTCTGGTCGCCGCCGAAGGCGCCGTCGTTCGAGCGGCCGGGCTCGATGGGCCCCGAGGCGTAGACGACCGCGATGGGCTCGCCCTGGTCGAGCCCGAGCGAGGCGGGGGCGACGCGCCGGTACTCGTCGCCCGAGACCTTGCGCAGCTTCTCGTCCGCCTTGTAGCCGAGCCGCTTCTTCAGCTCGCCCTCGACCTCCTCGCGGTAGAGCGCGCCGTCGATGAGGCCGGCCTCGGCGGCGGCCAGCGCGTTGTGCGGGGCGGTGTCGATGAGCGCCGTCACGTCCTCGACCGACTTGCGGCGCGCCCCGGCCACCTGCGCGCGGTAGCGGTTGTATATCTCGTCGAGGATCGAGTCGAGCGTCTCGCGCTCGCCCTCCGACATGTCCTCGCGCGTGAAGGACTCGGGCGCGGTCTTGTACTCGGCGATCTGGTAGGAGTCCCAGTAGACGCCGAGCTTGTCGAAGCTGCCCTTGAAGTGCATCGACTCGGCGGCGAGCCCGTTGATGAAGAGGTCGCCGATGGGCGGGACGTAGACGCGCTCGGCGGCGGTCGCGACGTAGTACTCCTTGTCCGAGCCGAACTCCATGTAGGCGTAGATGGGCTTGCCCGACTTGCGGAAGTCGGAGACGGCCTCGCGTATCTCGTCCGACTTGGCCCAGCCCGCGCCGAGCATGCCGATGTCTAAGAGAACCGCGCCGACGCGCCCGTCGGCCTTCGCCTTGCGCAGTTGCAGCAGGAGGTTCGAGAGCGAGTTCGGGTCGGCGCCGAGGAAGCGGCTGGAGAACTCGTCGGCGCTGGTGAAGTCGGGGAGCGAGCCCTCGACCTTGAGGACGAGCACGCTGTTGCGCGGCACGTCCGGCTCGTTGCCGAGCGAGAGCAGGACGAGCGCCACGAGCAGCCCGCCGACCAGCACGAGCACCCCGAGAATCCCGACGATGATTAAGGCGACCTTACTTCCACGCGTCATAATTTAATGCCTTTGACTTCGGAATGATTTCGACCCGGCCGAAGCGGGAGAGTCGGGGTCGCTTCTATTACGAGGCGTGGTGGGAAAAGGTTTAAGAACAGTAGGCAGTAGACAGTAGACAGTAGACAGTAGAAACCCTTCATCGTTCGGGCGGCCTGCCTGTCACCCTCAACCTCCGACGGGCGGAGCCCTACTGTCTACCGTCTACTGTCTACTGTCTACTCCCTCACAATCCACCCGCCGCCGACGACCTCCTCGCCGCGGTAGAAGACACAGGCTTGGCCGGGCGTGACGGCGCGCTGCGGCCCGTCGAAGCGGACGCGTGCGCGCCCCCCGCCCAGCGGCGTGACGGTGGCGGGCGACTCGCTGTGGCGGTAGCGCACGCGCACGTCGGCGCGCACGGGCTGCGGAGGCTCGTCGAAGGCGACCCAGTTGACGCCCGCGGCGGTGAACTCGGAGGAGAGCAGTTCGTCCCCTCGGCCGACGACGACGCGGTTCGCCTCCGGCTCGACGCGCACGACGTAGAGCGGAAGCTGCCGCGACACGCCGAGCCCTCGCCGCTGCCCGACCGTGTAGCGGTGGACGCCCTCGTGCGCGCCGACGGCGCGCCCCTCCGTATCAACTATCTCGCCGCGCGCGGGGCGCTCCGCCTCCCTGCCCTCGGCTTCGAGGTAGCGCTCGATGAAGCCCGCGTAGTCGCCGTCGGGCACGAAGCAAATCTCCTGAGACTCGCGCTTCCCGGCGACGTAGAGCCCGGCGCGGCGCGCGGCCTCGCGCACCTCGTCCTTCGTCATCTCGCCGAGCGGGAAGAGCGTGCGCGAGAGCTGTTCCTGCGTCAGCTCCCAGAGGAAGTAGGACTGATCCTTGCGCGCGTCGAGCCCGCGCAGCAGCCTGTGGCGGTTCGCCGCCCCGTCGAACCGGACGCGCGCGTAGTGGCCGGTGGCCACCTTCTCGCAGCCGACGCTCAAGGCCGTGCGGTCGAGCGCGGCGAACTTCAGCCGGCTGTTGCAGGCGACGCACGGGATGGGCGTCTCGCCTTCGAGGTAGCTTCGGACGAAGGGCTCGACCACGTCGCGCTCGAAGTCGCGCTCCAGGTTGAGCACGTAGAAGGGGAAGCCCAAATCCTCCGCCACGCGCCGCGCGTCGTACACGTCGTCGAGCGAGCAGCAGCGGCTGGGGAGCGGCTCGCCGTCCTCGCCCACACTCAGGCCACGGCGCTGGTTCCAGAGCTGCATCGTGAAGCCGACCAGCTCGTGCCCCGCACCCTTCAACAGCGCCGCGGCCGCCGAACTGTCGACGCCGCCGCTCATCGCCACCGCTATCTTCATCACGACTTCAAACCCGCTCGAAAACGTCGAATTTGCCGCACATTTATGCAGGTGTTAAGATGACTGCTCATTTCATCAACTGCTTATTTCGGCTGGCTAAAGGATACCCGATGCGGGGCGAAACGTCAGCCCGGGGCGGCCGCGAATGATACCTGAGACAATGCGCGAAAGACCCATCGAAGAGTACGTCGTCCGCGAAGAGCCCTTCTACCTCGCCGTCGGGCGCGAGGTGGAGCTGTTCGAGGCCGCGCAGGCGGCGCGCCTGCCCGTCATGCTCAAGGGGCCGACGGGCTGCGGCAAGACGCGCTTCGTCGAGCACATGGCGTGGCGGCTGGGCCGCCCGCTCATCACCGTCGCCTGCCACGAAGACCTCTCGGCCACAGACCTCGTCGGCCGCTTCCTGCTCGAAGGCGAGGAGACGGTCTGGCACGACGGCCCGCTGACGGCCGCCGTGCGCGGCGGCGCCATCTGCTACCTCGACGAGGTGGTCGAGGCGCGCAAGGACACCGTCGTCATCATCCACCCCCTGACGGACGACCGCCGCCGCCTGCCCATCGAGAAGCGCGGCACCATCCTCGAAGCGCCCCCCGACTTCATGCTCGTCGTCAGCTACAACCCCGGCTACCAGTCCATCCTCAAAGACCTGAAGCAGTCCACGCGCCAGCGCTTCGTCGCGCTCGAATTCGACTACCCGCCGGCCGAGCTCGAAGCCGAGGTGGTCGCCCGCGAGGGCGGCATCTCACTCGACGCCGCGCGCGACCTCGTCACCATCGGCCACAAGGTTCGCAACCTCCGCGGCCACGGCCTCGAAGAGGGCGTCTCCACGCGCCTCCTCATCTACGCCGCGCAGCTCACCGCCCGCGGCATCCCCGCGACGGCCGCCGCCGAGGTCGCACTCTGCTCCCCCATCACCGACGACCGCGACCTCCAGCGCAGCATCCGCGAGATAGTGACCACCGTGATCTGAGCCCCGCGCAATTTTCTAGATGCCTGAGAAGTACATTTTCGATTCCGCGGAGGAGAGCGACGAAGACGGGCGGCCGCTGGGGCGGGAGCTGCGCGAGCGTCTGCGTTCGGTGAGGGACGCGGGCGAGCGGCGGACGATTGCGGGGGTGGCGCGCGAGGTCGGGAAGCTGCCGCGCGACGTGGCGCGCGCGGCGCTCGAAGTCGGGGCGGGGCTGGCGGCTTTGAGCCTACGTGCCGGCGTAGACTTTCTGCGCGCGGTGCCCGATGCGGCGCGCGTGCTCGACGCCGAGGAGCTGCGCGCGTGGGGCGAGCTGGCGCGGCGCCTGTCGATGGCCGACGCGGAGACGGGCGCGGCCTTCGTCGGGGCGGGCGTCGGGGGCTTGGCGGAGGTGCCGCGCGGGGCGAGGCTGCTGCTGTTGGAGGTCTGCGGGCGGCAGTTGTCGCTCTCCACTTCGTCGGCGCTCGAAACCTACAGGCGGGCGCCGGAGGTCGCGCGCGCGGTCGCGGAGCCGGAGCGGCTGCGGCGCGTCTTCGAGGTCGCTTTAGAAGTCGCACGGCGCTCCGCGCGCCACAGCTCGGACTTCCTCGCGGCGACGCCCGCCACGGCCGCGAGCCTCTCGGCCTTCGACAGAGACGTGGACGAGGGCACCGCCGTCGGAAACGAGAGCGGCGGCGCGGTCGGTGACGAAGACGGGAGCGGCGCCGCCGGAAATCCCGCCCCGGGCGGGCGCGTGTGGGCGGCGGCGCTGGGGCTCGCGGGCTCTTTCGCGCAGCGCGTGGGCGGCATCGCGGCCGACATGTGGGCGGCGCTGCCCGCGGCCGTCGAACGGCTGACGGCCGACGAGGCGCTGCGCCTCTTCGCGCAGGCCGAAGACTTCCTCGACCGCGGCGGCGCGGCGGCGCTGCACGTGCTCGCGTCGGGCGGTGAGGTCTTGCGGCTCGTCCCAGCGGCGTTCGACGCGTGGGGCGCGCTGCTGCGAACCGTCGCCGGGCACAACAACGCCTGCCTGGTCGCGCTGGCGCGCACGGGGCCCGGCGCTTTGCGTTCGCTGGCCGAGCACTGCGCCGACGGGGCGCGGCTGGCGGAGGTCTCGCTCGCCGTCGTCGGGGCCGCGCACGAGGTCGCGCGCGTGGACGCGGAGGCGGCCATCTCGTGCTTCCGCGCGGCGCCGCGCGCACTGCGTTCGGCGACGCTCGAACAGTTCAAGACCTGGGCGCGCGAAGGGCTGCTGCTGGAGAACCTGAACGCGCGCGCGCGCCGCAGCTACTTCGCGCTGGAGACGCGCAAGAGCAACGAGCAGTTGCAGAGCGGGGGCGTCGACGGCCTGGCGCTCGAAGAGGTGTCGCAGACCTTGCGGCTCTACGTCGAGGGGCTGACGGGGCACGCCGTCGAGGTCGCGCCGCTCGCGGCCATCCCCGAAGAGCAGCGCATCGGCGACGGCCGCACCATCCACCTGCCGTCGGCCGTCTCGGAGTTCGGCGAACGCGGGCTGGACTTCCGGCTCTACAAAGTCCTCGCCGCGCACGCCGCCGGCCAGATAGAGTTCGGCACGCGCGAGCCCGACACGGCGCCCTTGCGCGCGGCCTACGCGGCGCTGGCCGAACTCTACGCGCCCGAGAACGCCGACGCGCTCGACGCCTTCTCGCTCGACGGCTACATCAACGACCCCTCTAAATCCGAGCCCGCTTTAGCGCCCGACGAGGAGGCGCGTCTGGCCGAGGCGCGCAGGCGGGTGCTGCCCGAGGGCGGCGACTACCGCGCCGTGCTCTCGCTCTTCCCGCAGAGGGGGCTGGCCGCGCGCATCTTCGGGACGCTTGAGAACGGGCGCATCGACCGTCGGCTCCGCCACGCCTACCGCGGGCTCGGGCGCGACCTCGACCTCGTGCGCGAGCACCTGCGACGCAACCGCCCGCGTATCGTCTCCTTACCCGTCAACCTCGTCCCCTTCGAACTGCTCTTCCAGATCACGCTCTGCGGCGGGGCGCTCGAAGACGCGCGCGCCGTCTACGGGCAGGTCGTGTCGGAGCTGGAGTCAATCGTCGTCGAATACCTGGCCGACCCGGCGGCCACGGTCGCCGACACCCTGATGGCGACCTCGCGCGTCTACACGCTCTTCCAGTCGGTCGTCCCCGAGATGGCCGAGGCGCGCGAGGAGGGCGAGGACGCGGGCGAGGACAAGGAGGGGGGCGCGCAGTCGAACCTCGACGCCGAGGGGGAGGAGTCGGACGCGTCTTCCGAAGACGAGCGGAGGCGGGAGCGGCGGCGCCGCGACGCGCGCGAACTCTTCAACGCGTGGGCGGCGAGCGAGTCGGCCGAGGACGGCGAGGAGACGCTGACGGGGGCCGAGCGCTGGATGACGGGCGAGTCGGCCGAGCAGTCTTTGGAGCCGGGCGAGGAGGCGTTCGAGTACGACGAGTGGGACAGGGACCTGGCGGACACGCGCGTGGGGTGGTGCCGCGTCGTCGAGAAGCGGGTCAAGCGCGGCGACCGCTCCTTCGTCGAGCTGACGCGCTCGCGCTACCGCGGCGTCATCTCTTCCATCCGCCACCAGTTCCAACTGATGCGGCCGGAGAGCCTGAAGCGCGTGGCGAACGAGCTGGACGGCGACGACTACGATTTGAACGCGCTGATCGACTACGTCATCGACCGGCGCTCGGACGGCCGGCAGTCGGAGCGCGTCTACACGAAGCGGCTCCGCCGCGAGCGCGACGTGGCCGTCTCGTTCCTGCTCGACCAGTCTTCGTCCACGGCGCGCACCATCGGCCGCCACCCCTTGCAGCCCTACACGCACCCGGGGCGGCGCATCATCGAGGTCGAGAAGGAGGGGCTCGTCCTGATGAGCGAGGCGCTCGAAGCCGTCGGCGACCCCTACAGCATCTACGGCTTCACGAGCGAGGGGCGCCGCAACGTGAAGTTTTACGTCGTCAAGGACTTCGACGAGCCCTACGCCGGCGAGGTCGAGCAGCGCATCGGCGGCATCAGCTACCAGAACAACACGCGGCTCGGCGCGGCCGTCCGCCACGCCGCCGCCAAGCTCCGCCGCCAGCAGGCGCGCACGCGCCTGCTCATCGTCCTCTCCGACGGCCGCCCCTACGACCACGACTACGGCGACGCGCGCTACGCCCGCGAGGACACGCGCGAGGCTTTAAGGCAGGCGCGCCTCGACGGCATCACCCCCTTCTGCGTCACCATCGACCGCGACAGCGAGTCCGAACTCCGCGACCTCTACGGCGAGGTCGGCTACACCATCATCGACGACGTGCTCTCGCTCCCCGAGCGCATGCCCGCCATCTACAGGCGGCTGACGACGTGAGGGGCGACTTCCCCGCCTCTCAAAATTAATTTTCAAAAAAGTGCTTGACCCTGACGTAACGTCAGGCTCTAGGATGGCCGGCGTGTGAGGAGGTGAGCGCGTTTGGGCGGGAGCGGGGAGAGGCTCTACAGGGCGAGCGAGTTCGCGGCGCTGACGGGGGTGACGGTGCGGGCGCTGCACCATTACGACCGCGCGGGGCTGCTGCGGCCTTCGCGGCGGACGGCGGCCGGCTACCGCCTCTACGGCGCGCGCGACTTCGCGCGGCTCCAGCAAATACTGACGCTGAAGTTCATCGGGCTGCCGCTCGAAGAGATAAAGCGGCTGCTCGACAGGCGCGCGCTCGACCTCGCAGAGACGCTGAGGCTCCAGCGCGCGGCGCTCTCCGAGAGGCGGCGGCAGCTCGACATGGCGCTGCGCGCCATCGACGAGGCCGAGGAGGTGGCCGCGCGCGGCCGGGGGGGCGAGCCCGACTGGGAGGCTTTCAGGAAGATAGTGGAGGTGATAACGATGCAGCACGACACGGAGTGGATGAAGAAGTATTACACCGAGGAGCAGCTCGCCGACCTCGCGCGGCGCGGCACGCCCGAGGTGCTGGAGCGCGGGCAGCGCGAGTGGCAGAAGCTCATCGCCGAAGTCCAGGCCGCCGCGGCCGAGGGGCTCGACCCGGCGAGCGAGCGCGCGCAGGCGCTCGCCGCGCGCTGGGAGGCGCTCATCGAAGAGTTCACGGGCGGCGACCCCGGCATCCGCGAGAGCCTGCGCCGGCTCTACGCCGACCAGGCCAACTGGCCCTCGACCTTCCAGAAGCCCTACCCGGACGAGGCCGCCGCCTTCATCGGCAAGGCGCGCGAGGCGGGGGAGAAGGGGGGAGAATAGGAAGTAGACAGTAGACAGTAGACAGTAGACAGTAGAAGAAGGCGGCCGGGACGTTTGTTAATCCCGGCCGCCTTCTTTAATACGGCGGCGTTCTTTCCTACTGACTACTGTCTACTGTCTACTGTCTACTTCCCCCCTCACAGCGCCGACCTGATGACGGCGGCGAGTGCTTCGGTCTCGCGCTGGACGCACCGGCGCGTGTCCTCGCCGGGCAGCGGCGCGGGGCGGCGCGCGGGGTGGAAGACGACCTCGACGCGGCCGAGGCGCGGCAGCGTCTGGTCCCGGGGCCAGACGCGCTGCCCCCCGCGGATGGTCACGGGCAGGACGGCCGCGCCAGCTTCGAGCGCGAGTCGCACCGCGCCCGCCTTGAAGCGCGACATCTCGCCGTCTGCGAAGGCGCGCTGCCCCTCGGGGAAGATCATCACCGCCCCGCCCGCGCGCAGCCACTGGAGCGAGCGGCGGTGCGCCGTCGGGCTCCCGCGGTCGAGCGCGAGCGGCCACGCGCCGAGCAGTTCCAGCGCCCTCCCCGCGACCGGCCACTTGAACGCCTCGTTCCACGCGAGGTAGCGGACGGGCCGGCGCACGCGCGCCCCGACCCAGAAGGGGTCTGCGTAGGTCTGGTGGTTGGCGGCGATGACGAGCGCGCCTTCCCGCGGCACGTGCTCCTCGCCGCGGAAGCTGATGCCCCACAGCAGGCGCGAAAGGCCCGTGATGGCCGGCCGCATCGCGTCGAGGAGCCACTGCGGCGCGGGGCGCGGCTCGCGCGACTCCGCCCTCCGCCCCCCCTTGCCGCCGTTAGTGTCTTCCGCGCCGCTCAAGAAGATTCCCCGCCCTCTTCCGTCCCGCCGCCGGACTCGCCCGGCGCGCCGACCTCCCTCCACGCCTCGCTCATGCGCGCGACCACGTCCCCCGGCTCGTCCGCGCCGGCCGGCGCCGGCCGCGGCCTCAAGCCTTCGAGCGAGGCGACCTTCAGCTCCTCCCACCACTCGGGGATGTCGCGCTCGGAGAGCGAGTCCTCGTTCCGGCGCTCGCAGCGCGAGCACTCGAAGCCCGTGTAGCGGCGCGCCTCATCCTTCGTCAGCGCCAGCCGCGTCCGCGCGTTGCACGCGTGGTCGCCGCACCAACGCTCTACCTCCACCAGCAGCACCTCGCGCGGGACGACGATTCTCTTCATAAGTCTAATGCGGCGGTGAGTGACGAGTGATGAGTGAAAGACGAGCCCCAACGTTTTTCTTGTCACTCATCACCCATCACTATTCTATTCCTTCCAGCGGCCACTGGCGGTCAACGAACTCAAGGTGGAGGCGCGGGATGCCGTCGGGGCCCGTGCGCGCCGCGCGGACGACGGCGACGACCGCGAGCCCCGTCTCCGTGCTCGTCAGCCGCACGAAGCGCCCGCGCTCGGCCCGGAGCGTCGTCCAGACGGCGGCGCCGCGCGGGCTGATGTTCTCCGTCACCGTCTGCTCGCCGGCCGTCACGCGCCCCTCCGAGTCGAAGACCTCGACGCGCACGGGGAGCGCCACCTGGAGGCGCGTCTGCTCGGAGCGATGGCTCGCGCCCTTCGCCTCGACCTCGCGCAGCCTGTACAAGTTGTTCTCGGCCGAGACGACGTCCACCTCGTAGAGCGTCGCCGGGTCTTTGGCGTAGCTGGCCGGCGGGTGCTTCCCCGTGAAGGCCACCCCCGCCTCGAAGCGCATGTCGCCGCCGCCGGCGCCGAACTCCGGGCGCACGCTGACGTGGCAGACGACGGCCCAGACGCGGTACTGGTCTTCGATGTGGTCGAAGCAGCGGAGCTGGCGCGGCATGGGCAGCGTCAGGTGGAGCAGCCGCCCGCGCTCGGTCGGGTGCTGGAGCGCGAAGCGCGCGCCGAAGGGCGTCACGTCTATCAGCCGCGACATCTCGACCCACTCGTGCTCGGCCGTCTCGCGGCACTGGACGCGGACGGGGAGCGCCAGCTTGATGCGCTCGCGCAGCCGCTTCGATTTGTGGTCGAAATCGCTCAACTTTAGGGGCGCTTCCCGGCCGCTTGGCGGGCGCCGGAAGGCGCCTCCCGCGGCACCCCGCGAAGGGGGCAAACTCGTTGATTTTGCAGGGGTTTTTGCCGGCCGCCCGGGTTGCCAAAAAGCCCCTTTCGGGCTACAATATGTCGTACTTTCCGCACAGCTTTTCCGCACCGGAAAGTGCGCCACAGACAGTTAAAATTCTCGCCCCCGGCGGGCGGTCGCGCGCCCCGGGCCCTCGGGCTCGAACGGCTGTTGCATGAAAGGCGGAAGGGCGCCGACGGGCTGCCCGCGCGGCCGGAATTACGAACGGCGCGGGCGCGCAAATTGTACCGGAAAGGTTTATTAGATGGAAA
>DASVWB010000125.1:0-5479 GCA_036389815.1 Pyrinomonadaceae bacterium
CTCGGTGCTCGGCAATCTCGAACAGGAGATTACGGCCACTGAGAAGGGCATCAAGGTCGGCACGGACGAGTTCGTCGTCTTCGCCGAACGCGACCCGGCCGCGATTGACTGGTCTTCGGTCGGCGCGCAAATCGTCATCGAATCGACGGGCCGCTTCACGAACAGGGAGGACGCGGCCAAGCACCTGCGCGGCTCGGTCAAGAAGGTCATCATCAGCGCGCCCGCGAAGGGCGAAGACCTGACCATCGTGCTCGGCGTCAACGAGGACGCCTACGACCCGGCGGCGCACCACGTCATCTCGAACGCCTCCTGCACGACGAACTGCCTCGCGCCCGTCGCCAAGGTCATCCACCAGAACTTCGGCATCAAGTCGGCGCAGATGACGACGATCCACTCCTACACGAACGACCAGCAGTTGCTCGACCTCCCGCACAAGGACCTGAGGCGCGCGCGCGCCGCGGGGCTCTCGATGATCCCGACCTCGACCGGCGCGGCGAAGGCCGTCGCGCTCGTGCTGCCGGAGCTGAAGGGCAAGTTCGACGGCATCTCGGTGCGCGTGCCGACGCCGAACGTCTCGCTCGTGGACGTGGTGATGGAGGTCGAGCGCGAGGTGACGACCGAGGAGGTCAACACGGCGCTCAAGAACGCGGCCAACGAGGAGCTGCGCGGCATCCTCGCCTTCTCGGAGGAGCCGCTCGTCTCTGTGGACTTCCGCAAGAACGACAACTCCTCCATCGTCGACGCCGACTACACGAAGGTCATCGGCGGCAACCTCGTCAAGGTGCTCTCCTGGTACGACAACGAGTGGGGCTACTCCTGCCGCGTCCGCGACCTCGTCAAGTTCCTCGGGCAAAAAGGGCTGTAGTCGGTAAATAGTAAATGGTGAATGGTAAATGGAAAGAGCCGCGTCCCGGCTCTTCACCATTTACTATTCACCATTCACCATTCACTATGAGCAAGCTTTCCATCAAAGACCTCGACCTGAAGGGCAGGCGCGTCCTCGTCCGGGTTGACTTCAACGTGCCGGTGAAGGACGGGAAGGTCGGCGACGACACGCGCATCCGCGCGGCGCTGCCGACCATCGAGTACGCGACCCGCGAGGGCGCGCGCGTCATCCTCGCGTCGCACCTGGGCCGCCCGAAGGGCGAGCGCGTCGAGAAGTACAGCCTGCGCCCCGTGGCCGTGCACCTGTCGGAAGTCTCAGGCCGGCCCGTGGCCTTCGCCGAGGACTGCGTGGGCGAGGCGGCCGAGGCCGCGGTCGCCAAACTCGGCGACGGCGACGTGCTGCTGCTCGAAAACCTCCGCTTCCACAAGGGGGAGGAGGAGAACGACGAGGGCTTCGCGCGCCGGCTCGCGGCGCTCTGCGACCTCTACGTCAACGACGCCTTCGGCGCGGCGCACCGCGCGCACGCCTCGACGGCCGGCGTCACGAAGTTCGTGGAGAAGTCGGCGGCCGGGCTCCTGATGGAGAAGGAGCTGGAGTACCTCGGGCGCGTGCTCGACGACCCCGCGCGCCCGTTCGTCGCCATCCTCGGCGGCGCGAAGGTGTCGGACAAGATTCCCGTCATCAACTCGCTCATCAGCCGCCGCGTGGACAAGATTCTCATCGGCGGCGCGATGGCCTACACCTTCTTCAAGGCCGAGGGCTTCAACACGGGCAAGTCGCTCGTCGAGGACGACATGATGCAGACGGCGCGCGAGGTCAGGGCGCGCGCCGAGGCCGAGGGCGTCAGGCTCGTGCTCCCGACCGACCATCAGGTCGTGGACAGCTTCGACCCGCTCAACAGCCGCAAGACCATCCCCGTCGAGTTCACCAACCAGGGGCTCGTCGGCCTCGACATCGGACGGGAGACCGTCGCGCTCTTCTCGAAAGAGATCGAGGGCGCGAAGACGGTCATCTGGAACGGCCCGATGGGGATGTTCGAGGAGAAGGGCTTCGAGGAGGGAACCGTGGGGCTGGCGCACGCCGTCGCCGCGGCGGCCGAGGCGGGCGCGACCGTCATCGTCGGCGGCGGCGACTCGGTCTCCGCCATCCAGCAGGCCGGCGTCGCCGACAAGATTACGCACATCTCGACGGGCGGCGGCGCCACCCTCGAATTCCTCGCCGGCGACGAGCTGCCCGGCGTCGCGGCGTTGAATGATAAGTAGGCAGTAGACAGTAGACAGTAGCGCCCGCGCCGAGCGAGCGACCACCGTCGAACTGACTGCCCCGCCCGAAAGGGTTTTCTACTGTCTACTGTCTACTGTCTACTGTCTACTCCTATGCGCAAACCTGTCATCGCCGGGAACTGGAAGATGTACAAGCTGCTCGCCGAGTCCGTGCGGACGGCGGTCGAGCTGAAGCCTTTGGTGGCGAACGCGAACCACTGCGAGGTCGTCATCGCGCCGGTCTTTACGGCCGTCAAGAGCGTGGCCGACCGGCTCGAAGGGTCGAACGTCAAAGTCGCGGGTCAGGACTGCTCGACCGAGACGAAGCACGGCGCGCACACGGGCGAGGTCGCGGCCGACATGCTGAAGGACGCGGGCGCGTCGCACGTCATCGTCGGCCACTCCGAGCGGCGGCAGTACTACCACGAGACGGACGACTTCGTGAACCGCAAGGCGCTCGCGGGGCTGGCCGCCGGCCTGACCGTCATCCTCTGCGTCGGCGAGACCCTTGAGCAGCGCGACGGCGGGATAGCCGAGAGGGTCGTGAAGGGGCAGGTCGAGGGCGGCCTGCGCGATTTGACAGCCTCCGACCTCGACCGTATCATTATCGCCTACGAACCGGTCTGGGCCATCGGGACGGGGCGTACAGCGACGCCGGTGCAAGCGCAGGAAATGCACGCGTTTGTCCGGCGCGTTTTCGCGGGTAGGTTCTCCCACGAGGCGGCCGCCGCGCTTCGCGTCCTCTACGGCGGCTCGGTCAAACCCGACAACATCGCCGGATTGATGAAGCAGCCGGACGTTGACGGCGCGCTCGTCGGCGGCGCGAGCCTGGAGGCCGATTCGTTCGCGCGGATTGTGAACTACGACAGGTGAGCCTGGAATCGAGGTCATAAAAGTTTTGCTCAGTTATCTTCTCTACGGACTCTTTCTGCTGGCCTGCGTCGTGCTGGTCGTCTCGGTGCTGTTGCAGCCGGGCAAGGCCGACGCCGGCTCGCTCTTCACTAGCTCGATCTCTTCCGCGGCCTTCGGCCCGCGCGGCACGCAGACCATCCTCGCCAAGATCACCATCGCCGCGGCGGCGACCTTCTTCGTCGTGGCGCTGCTGCTCGGCATGGGCCTCGGCAGCGGGCAGGGCTCCCTGATGGAGGGCGGCGTCAAGCCGCAGCCCACGCCGGCCCCGGCGGCCAGCCCGGCCGCCCCCGCGCAGGGTGACGCCCCCGCGCCCGCGCCCGCGGCGCCCGCGCAGCCCGAGGGCGGCGCCGCCGCGACGCCCGCCGCGGGCGCGCCCGCCCCGGCGGCGAGCCCCGCGAGATAAGTTGCGTCGCGGGTCGTGCTCCCGCGGGAGGCCGACTTGAACGACGCGGCGGTTATTTGTTAGTCTGCTTTTGACAACCTCCGAGCGGAAGTGGCGGAACTGGTAGACGCGCACGTTTGAGGGGCGTGTGAGGCAACTCGTGGGGGTTCGAGTCCCCCCTTCCGCATCGCCAAAGGCCGGGAGAGGCCGTAAACCATAAAACGCGACGAGTAAGGAGACCATCCTTACTCGTCGCGGTTTATGGTTTACGGCCTCTCCGTTTGTTGCGCCGCGCGCCGGCTGGTAAACTCGGCCCTCCCGCGGGGGCAGTTTCCGATGCCGCAAGCTTCCCGTCCGAATCCGCGCACGCTCCTTTCGGCCGCCGTCGCGCTGCTCGCGCTGCTCGCGGCCGTCCCGGCGGCGCGCGCGCAGTCTGCGGACGCGAACTTCCCGACGCCCGTCTTCACGAGCGAGCTGGGCGGCCGCATCGCGCCGCGCGACGTGGGCGACCCGCGCCGCACGCGACACTTCTATGCCTTCCGCGGCACGGAAGGCGACCTCTCCGTCACGCTCGAAGCCTCGCAGCTCATCGGCGACGTGGACGTCTTCACGGCCGTCGGTCTCCGTCCGCTGGTGAAGTTCACGCTCTTCGGCGACGCCGTGCGCCTCTCGAAGAGCTTCTACCTGCGCAAGGACGAGGCGCTCGTCCTGCGCGTCGAGGCGCGCGCTGTGGGCGACGCCGAGGGCTCTTACACCGTCCGCTTCGGCGGCTCTTTCGCGCCGGCCCCGGCCGAGATGGCGAACGCCTCGGAGCCGCCCGCGCCGACGCTCTCCGCGTCCGAGTCGCGCGGCAGGGGCACGCGCCGCGTGACCTCCACCGGCGCCCGCATCGAGGAGCCGAAGCCCGAGCCCACGCCCGTCGAAGAGGCGAGGGAGGAGGCGCGCCCGGCCGCGACGCCCGCGCCCGAAAGGTCTGCCGAGCGCAGGAGTCCCGCCGCCACGAGGCGCGGGCGGGGGACGCGCACCGCGCCCGCGCGCCCGCGCGCCGGCACTGCCACGACCCGGCCCGAGGCTGCCGAGAGGAAGCCGGCCGAAGAGTCTTCCGCGGAAGCGGGCCGGGCGACGGAAGCGCCCGCGACGACTGCGCCCGGCGCACCGCGCCGACGCGCGCCGGCCCGCAACACGAGGCGCGGCTCTTCGCGCGGCGGCACGTCCGCGAGGCCGGCCGAGTCCGCCGCGCAGCCTTCGACCGAGGCGGGCGCTACGCCACCGCCCGCACCGCCCGCGCCGCCGCAGCGGCTCATCATCGTGACGCGGGACGGCGAGACGCTGGAACACGACATGAGCGCCGTCCGGCGCGTGACGGTCGAGAACAACCAGGTCGTCATCGTCGGCAAGGACGGCAGGGTCACGCGCCGCCCGCTCGCCAGCGTCCTCAAGATGTCCATCGAGCCCTGAAGAGAATTTGAAATCTCAAATTTGAGATCTCAAATTATTTCTCTTCCGTTCGGCCCCGAACTGTTTATAATCCCTCTCGCTCCTCGGTTCTCTTTCTCGTTCCCAGTCCGCATGGCAGCCCGTCAATCCCACAGGCAGAGCGCGAAGCGCGCCGACGCGCGCCCGGTCTTCCCCTTCACGGCCATCGTCGGCCAGGAGGAGATGAAGCTGGCGCTGCTGCTCAACGTCGTCGCCCCGTCGGTCGGCGGCGTCCTCGTCACGGGCCACCGCGGCACGGGGAAGTCCACGGCCGTGCGCGCGCTCGCGGACCTCCTGCCGCCGCTCGCGGCCGTGCGCGGCTGCGAGTACAACTGCGACCCGGCGGACGAGGGCGCGCTGTGCGGCGGCTGCGCGGCGCGGCTCGCGTCGGGCGAGCCGCCGAAGCCCGAGCGCAGGGACGTGCCCGTCGTCGAGCTGCCGCTCGGCGCGACCGAAGACCGCGTGTGCGGAACCATCGACCTCGGGCGCGCGCTGAAGGAGGGCGTCAAAGCCTTCGAGCCGGGGCTGCTCGCGCGCGCCAACCGCGGCTTCCTCTACATC
>DASVWB010000126.1:0-1508 GCA_036389815.1 Pyrinomonadaceae bacterium
GCAGAGGCTCCGCGTCGAGATAGTCAACCCGGAGCTGCGCAGGCGGGGCGTGGAACTCGCCTACCCGCACGTCCTCGCGGCCGGGGCGCAGCCGCCCGCGCCGCGCTAGTCCGGCCCGCCGCGCGCGGGATTGCCGCCGCCTTGTGATTCCGTTCTATCGGCCGCCTCACGGCCGTCCGCCGCAAAGAAAATGAGACACGGGCTTCTTGAAACGCGCAAGCTTTGGGTCTATGCTCGATTCATCCAGTTTTCAGAACGAACGGGGAAGGTGTAGGGGATGGCTCCGAAGAGGCCGAACATTCTCGCTGTAATCCTGGGCGGCGGCGCGGGCACGCGACTGTCGCCGCTGACGCTGCTGCGCTCGAAGCCGGCCGTGCCGCTCGGCGGCAAGTACCGGCTCATCGACATACCCGTCTCGAACTGCATCAACTCGGACATCCTCAAGATATTCGTGCTGACGCAGTACAACTCGGCGAGCTTGAACAAGCACATCGCGACGACCTACCGCTTCTCGCAGTTCTCGAACGGCTTCGTCGAGATACTGGCCGCCGAGCAGACGCCGCAGAACCCGCAGTGGTTCCAGGGCACGGCCGACGCCGTCCGCCAGGTCCTGCCGCACATCTCGGACTGGGGCATCGACACGCTCTTGATACTCTCGGGCGACCACCTCTACCGGATGGACTACCGCAAGTTCATCGCGCGCCACTTCGAGACCGAGGCCGACGTGACCATCTCCGTCATCCCTTTCGTGCGCGAGCAGGCCGAGGACTTCGGGCTGATGAAGATGGAGCCGTCGGGGCGCATCGTCGAGTTCCGCGAGAAGCCGAAGGGGCAGGCGCTCGAAGAGATGCGGGTTGACACGACGCCCTTCGGCCTCTCGGCGGCGGAGGCGGCGCGCCGCCCCTTCCTCGCCTCGATGGGCATCTACGTCTTCAAGTTCGACTGGCTGGTCGAGCTGCTCGGGCAGGACCAGACGTGGAACGACTTCGGCAAGCAGGTCATCCCGGCGGCCATCGAGACCGGCAACGTGCAGGGGTACCTCTTCGACACGGAGGCGCCCATCTACACGCGCGCCCGCTACCTCCCGCCGTCGAAGGTCAACAACTGCCAGATCACGCAGTCCATCGTCGCCGAGGGGTGCATCCTGACGCGCGCCTCGCTCCACCGCTCCATCATCGGCATCCGCACGCGCATAGACTTCGGCGCGCAGATCGAGGACACCTACGTGATGGGCGCCGACTACTACCAGCCGCTGGAGCAAATGCAGGCGGACGCGCGCATGGGCCGGCCCCGCGTCGGCATCGGCGAGGGCACGGTCATCCGCAACGCCATCGTTGACAAGAACGCGCGCATCGGGGCGGGCGTCCGCCTCGTCAACGAGCGCCGCGCGCAGGACGACACCGCGCCCGACGGGAGCTGGTACATAAGGGACGGCATCATCCTCATCCCCAAGAACGCTGTCATCCCGGACGGCACGGTCGTCTAAGGCGGTAGGCAGGATTTAACAC
>DASVWB010000127.1:0-14709 GCA_036389815.1 Pyrinomonadaceae bacterium
CGAAGGCGGCGCGTCCCGGCTGATGGCCGAGACGCGCCGCCCGTTTCTTAACTACTGTCTACTGTCTACTGTCTACTGTCTACTGCCTACTGCCTTCCAACTCTCTACTCCCTATTCCCCTTCGCCTCACCTGCTGCCGCCGCCCGAGGCGCCGCCCTGCGCGGCGGGGCGGCCCTCGGTGTCGACGAAGGTGATCGTCTCGCCGAGCGTCTCCAGCTCGCGCAGTCCCTGCTCTATCTTCTGGCGGTCGCCGACGACGACGACGGCCATGCGGCCGGGCTGGAGGTAGCGGTTGGCGACGCGCTTCACGTCGTCGAGCGTGACGGCCTGTATGCGCTCGATGTAGCTGTTGAAGTAGGTGTCGGGCAGGTCGTAGGTGACGACCGTCTCCAGGCGGTCTGCGATCTGCGCCGGCGTCTCGAACGTCCGCGGGAAGCCGCGGATGATGCCCTGCTTGGCGTACTCAAGCTCCTGCTCCGTGACGGGAATCTCGCCGCGCACGCCGCGCAGCTCCTTCATCAGCTCGAAGACCGACTCGCGCGTGACGGCCGTCTGCACGGGCGCCGTCGCCGTGAAGGGGCCGGCCCCGCGCCGGAAGTCGAAGAAGGAGCGCGCGCCGTAGGTGTAGCCCTTGTCCTCGCGCAGGTTCAGGTTGATGCGCGAGACGAAGCCGCCGCCGAGCAGGTTGTTCATCACGAGCAGCGGGAAGTAGTCGGGGTTCGAGCGCGGCACGCCGACGTGCCCGGCGTAGATGACCGACTGCGCGGAGCCGGGCCGATCCACGACGTAGAGGGCTGGCTTGTCGCGCTCGACCGGCGCGGCCGAAACGTCCACGGCCGGCACGTGCGCCTTCTCCCAATGCCCGAAGGCGCGCTCCAGCTTCGGCACTATCTCGTCGGCCGTCGTGTCGCCGACGACGATGAGCGTCGAGTTGTTCGGCCGGTAGAACGTCTCGTAGAACTTACGCACGTCGGCGACCGTGATGGCGCGCATCGACTCCTCGTCGCCGCCGAGCGGGCGCCCGTACGGGTGGTTCTTGCCGTAGAGCAGCGAGGCGTAGACGAGGCTGGCGATCTGCCCCGCGTCGTCGCGCCGCTGGCGGAAGCCGGTCAGGCGCTGGTCGCGCAGGCGCTGGAACTCCTTCTCGGGGAAGGACGGGTTCAGGAGCACGTCGGCCGCGAGGTCGAGCGCGCGGTCTACGTGGCGCTTGAGCGTCGTCAGGTTGGCCGTCGTCGAGTCCCAGCCCGAGCTGACGCCGAGGGAGGCGCCGATGTCGGAGAACTGGTCGGAGATTTCGAGCGACGAGCGCGTCTTCGTCCCCTCGTCGAGCATGTCGGCCGTCAGCGACGCGAGCCCAGCCTGGCCGGCGGGGTCGCCCGCCGCGCCCATCTTGACGACGAGGTCGAAGGCGACGATGGGAAGCTCGCTGTGCCGGACGACGAGGACTTCGAGGCCGTTCGAGAGCGTGCGCCGCTCGGCGGGCGGGAGCTTGAAGGTCGGGACGGGCCCGGGCTTCGGCAGCTTCGACGTGTCGACGGGGGCCTCCGTCGTCTTCTTCGGCGGCCGCTGCGCCCCGCCGCCGCCGCCGGCGCCTGCGCGCGGGGCCGCGCCCGGGGCGGCCGAGGTCGGCGGCGCGGCGCCCGCGGGCTGCGAGGCCGCGGCCTCGGGTCTCGTGATGGGCTGCGCGCCCGCGGGGCGGTCGCCCGTGGTCGTCGGGCGCGCGCTAGACGCGGCGGCCTGCGGCGACCCCGTAGGCGGCGCGGCGGGGCCGGCGCCGGTCTGCGCCGCGGGCGTGGCGATGCCTTCGCGCGGCGAGCCGGCCGCGGGGCCGGCCGCGCTCGAAGCGCCGGAGGCGCGCGGGACGACCGTCACGATCAGGCGCTTGTCGGTCAGGTACGCGTCGGCCACGCGCTTCACGTCGGCGAGCCGGACGGCGCGGTAGCGCGCGAGGTCTTTCTGGAAGTAGCCGGGGTCTTTGACGAAGGTCGCGTAGGCGTTGAGCTGGTCGTTCTTGCCGCCGAAGCCGCCCACGGTCTGGAGGCCGTAGACGAAGGCGGCCTCGCGCGAGTTGTAGGCGCGCTCAAGCTCGGCCGCGGTGGGCGGGTTGGCCCTGAACTTCTCCAACTCCTCCTTGACGGCCGCTTCGAGCTGCGCGGCCGTGGTGTTGGGCTTGCCCGTCACGGTGATCTGGAAGCGGCCGGCCAGCTCGCCCGACTGGTTGAAGGCCGAAGCCTGCTGCGCGATCTGCTTCTCGTAGACGAGCGACTTGTAGAGGCGCGAGGACTTGCCGCCGCCGAGGACTTCGGCGAGGGTGTCTAACGCCGGCTCGTCCTTCGAGTACTGCGGCACGGAGTGCCAGACGACCTGGACGCGCGGCAGTTGCACGCGGTCTTCGATGTCGAGGCGCTCCTCCTTGGTCAGCACGGGCTGCTTGACGGCGAGCGGCCGAACGTCGGGGCCCTTCGGGACGGGGCCGAAGTACTTCTCGACGAGGCGGCGCGCCTCCGCCGGGTCGAAGTCGCCGGCGATGGCGAGCGTCGCGTTGTTCGGCACGTAGTAGGTGCGGAAGAAGTTCTTGATGTCGTCCATCGAGGCGACCGTCAGGTCGTCGAGCGAGCCGATGGTCAGCCAGTGGTACGGGTGCTCGGGCGGGTAGAGGAACTCGTTGACGCGCGCGCCGACGAGGCCGTAGGGGCGGTTGTCGTAGTTCTGCCGCTTCTCGTTCTTGACCACGTCGCGCTGGTTGGCGAGCTTGCCCTCGGTCAGCGCTTCGAGCAGCCCGCCCATGCGGTCGGCCTCCATGAAGAGGGCGAGTTCGAGGAAGTTCGAGGGCAGGACCTCCCAGTAGTTGGTGCGGTCGGGGTTGGTCGAGCCGTTGAGCGTGGCGCCCGACTCTTGCAGCGGCTTGAAGTAGTCGTTGTCGTAGTTCTTCGAGCCCTGGAACATCATGTGCTCGAAGAGGTGCGCGTAGCCGGTCTTCCCCGGCACCTCGTTCTTCGAGCCGACGTGGTACCAGACGTTGACGCCGACGATGGGCGTCGAGTGGTCTTCGTGCAGGATGACCCGCAGGCCGTTGGGCAGGAAGAACTGCGTGTAGTTGATGGGCGGGAGCGTGTTCGCTACGGGGGCCGCCGCCGCCGCCGCGCCCCCCGTCTTCGCGCCGCCCTTCGCCTTACCCTTCTGCGCGAGCGCAGGCAGCGCCGGCGCGCAGAGCAGCGCGAGGAGCGCCGCCGTCAGCAGACGTTTCCAAAGCATCGTTCACACCTCCGAGTGTGTCTCGGGCGCGGGGCGCGCCGGAAGCGCGTGAGCCTCCGAGAGCGCACCTCGGCCGGTCTGTGTGTCCTATGAAGTCCGGGGAACTGTTCAGGGAATCTGCGTGGCGGATTTTAACGCCGCACCCTCGGCGCGCGCAACACCGCGCGCCCGGGCCGGGTTATGAAGCCGAAAGGGAAGGCGGTTCGCAGGAGTTCGCGCCGGCGGGAAGGCGGCGCCGGGAAGTGAAGCCGTCAGGAGTCGAACGCGGGGGCGCAGGGGGTTAATTTGAAATTTGAAATTTCAAATTCCATGTGCCCTTCCGCGCCCCGGCGGCGTAACGTCGTCGGCCCCGCACCCTACTCGGTCGCGGCCGCCTTGCAGTTCTTGGCGACCCACTGCTTGCACTCCTTCTCGCTCGCGGGCCCGAAGACCTGCCGGTAGATGGCGGGGTAGATTTCGCCGTACGGGATGACCTTGCAGCCGCGGTAGTCCGTCCCCTCCAGCGTCGTCGAGATGACGACGTAGCCCCTCAGCCTGTCTGACTTGTCGGCCATGGCGTTTCTCCTTTCGTCGGCGTTCGAAGTAAGGCCCGCGGTCGCGGGAGGCCCCGCGCGCGGGTGTCAGTGAGAGTCGGAAACGTGGGCACGATACGCCGGGGCGGCGGCGGTGTCAACGGCCTGCCTGGCGCGCGCCCCGGCCGCTTGTTAGAATCCGCCCGGCCCTGCAAAAAGGCCGGAACGCTATGAGCATGGAGACGGACTTCGTCGTCGTCGGGAGCGGCATCGCGGGACTGCGCGCGGCGCTGGAGATAGCGCGCGCGGGCGCGCGCGTGACGGTGCTGACGAAGGACAGGCGCGAGGAGTCGAATACGGGGTACGCGCAGGGCGGCGTGGCCGTCGCGCTCAGCGAGGAGGACGAGACCTCGCTCCACGAGGAGGACACGCTGGCGGCCGGGGCGGGGCTGTGCGACGAGCGCGCCGTCGAGGCCCTGGTCAGCGAGGGCCCGCGCTACGTCGAGGAGCTTATCGGCTGGGGCACGGAGTTCGACCGCGAGGGCGGCCGCCTGCTCTTCACGCGCGAGGCCGCGCACTCGCGCCCGCGCATCCTGCACGCGCAGGGCGACGCCACGGGGCGCGAGATAGTGCGCGCGCTCCTGGCCCGCGCCGGCGCCGAGCCCCGCATCACCTTCCTCGCGCACGCCGAGACCGAGTCGCTCGTCGTCTCGGGGGGGCGCGTGCGGGGCGTGCGCTACCTCGACCCGCTGGTGCGCGCGCCGCGCCGCCTGCTCGCGCGCGGCGTGGTGCTGGCGACCGGCGGCGCGGGCGCGCTCTACCTGCACACGACCAACCCCGAGGTCGCCACCGGCGACGGCATGGCGATGGCTTACCAGGCGGGCGCGGAGCTGGCCGACATGGAGTTCGTGCAGTTCCACCCGACGGCGCTCAACCTCGAAGGGGCGCCGCGCTTCCTGCTCTCGGAGGCGCTGCGCGGCGAGGGCGGCGTCCTGCGCAACGCCGCCGGCCGCCGCTTCATGCCGCGCTACCACGACGCGGCCGAACTCGCCCCGCGCGACGTGGTGACGCGCTCCATCGTCGCCGAGATGGGGCGCACCGCCACGCGCACCGTCTTCCTCGACATGACGGCCTTCGACGCGGCGCACCTGCGCCGGCGCTTCCCGAAAATCTACCGGACGTGCCTTGAGTACGGGCTCGACCTCGCGCGCGAGCCCATCCCCGTGAGCCCCGCGGCGCACTACTGCATGGGCGGCGTCCGCACAGACCTCGAAGGGCGCACGACGCTGCCCGGCCTCTACGCCGCGGGCGAGGTGGCCTGCACGGGCGTCCACGGCGCGAACCGCCTGGCGTCCAACTCGCTGCTCGAAGGTCTGGTCTTCGGCGCGCGCGCGGGGCGCGCGGCGGCGGAAGGTCTGAAGGGCCGGGCGGCGGCCGCCGAGCCGCCCGCGCCGGAAGAGGAGCCCGGGAGGAGCGCGCCCGCGGACGTGCGGCGCGTGAGCGCGGCTGCGGCGGCCGTGCGCAAGCGGGTGCGCCGCCTGATGTGGGAGCGCGTCGGGATACTCCGCACGCGCGAAGGGCTCGCGCGCGCCCTCTCCGAGTTCGAGCAGATAGCCGCCGCGCCGCTCCTGCCGGGCCCGCGCAACTTCGTGACGACCGCCTCCGTCATCGCCCGCTCCGCGCTCTGGCGCGAGGAGTCGCGCGGCGGCCACTACCGCCTCGACTTCCCCCGCCGCGACGACGCCCGCTGGCACGTGCACTCCGTCGCACGCCGCGACGCCCCCACCGCCGGCGCCGCAACGGTCGAGTTCCACGCACTCGAACCGCGCGAAGCCTGACCCCCGACAGGACAAGACGGGTCAGTGCCGCCCGCGGCCGCGCTGTTTTGCACCCCGCCGCGTGGTTATCGTCGGGTGAGGTATACCCACTTCGCGAAGAAGGCCGTCAGGTCTTTACCGCTGGCGCGCTCCATCGCCCTTTGGAAGTCGGGGGTCGTGACCGACCTGCCGAAGTGCGCGCGGGTGTAGTGGCGGATGCCGGCCCAGAAGTCGCGCTCGCCCAGCTCCTCGCGCAGCAGGTGGATTACGTAGGCCCCTTTGTCGTAGACCAGCGTGCGGTCTTCGCTCGTCGGGTTCGACCAGTCCGGGAAGACGAGCGGGCGATCCTTGCCCGCGTCGCGCACCTTCTGGTAGCTCGCGCGGTTGGCCTCTATCTCGCGCAGGTACGCCTTCCGGCCGAAGCGGTGCTCTTTGTACGCCGCGGCCATGAACGTCGCCACGCCCTCGTTCAACCAGAAGTGCCTCCAGTCGCGGCACGTCACCATGTTGCCCCACCACTGGTGCGCGAGTTCGTGCGCGCCGAGCCACACGTCGCCCTCGTCGGCCAGCACCCTGCGCCCGTAGCTTTCGCCCATGACGGCGAAGCCGCTCATCTCCTGCCCGTAGCCCCCCACCGCCAACACCTGCGTGTAGGCCGGGCCGGCGTAGCGCACGCCCGCGCGGTCTTCGTAGAAGCCGACCATGTCCCCCGTGTCGCGGAAGATGCGGCGCAGCTCTTCGTCCGTAAACTGTGCGGCGAGGTAGCGCAGACGCAGGCGGCCGCGCCTCCCGTTGACCTCGCGGAACTCCCCGGCCGCGAAGCCGAACGTGTAGGCCGGGACGGGGCTCTCCTGCCGCCATTCGTGCGCGAGCTTGCCGCCGGCCGTTTCGCGGCTCGCGACGAAGCGGCCGCTGGCGACCGTCCGTGCGTTCGCGGGCACGACGAGGTTCAGGCGGAGCGTCGCCCTCTCCTCCGGGGCGTCAACGCAGACCATCCACTGGGCGGTGCTGAAGGCCGTGTAGACCTGCCCGCGGTCGGGGAAGAACCTGATGCCCTGTCGCGGGCTCCCGTGGTACTCGACTTCGACCTCTCGCCCCTCTCCGGCCTTCGCCGGCCGGGACAAAGAGACGCTTAAACGGCCGCCGTCGCGCGTGAATTTCAGCGCCTCTCTGCCTTCGCGCACCGCGTCTATCTCCAGGGCGCCGCAGTCGAACTCGACCGCCAACAGGTTGTCCGCGCGCGAGACGAACCGTATCCGAACTCTCCCCGCGACCGTCTTCTTCATAACGTCGGGCTCGACCCGCGCGTCATAGTGTATGACGTCGAAGGCCGGCGCGGCGGTCGCGCCCGCGCCCGCCACGGCCGCCGGGGCCCGGCCGCAGGCGAACGATAAGAGCAGAAGTAATCCTACGCGCCTCATTTATTCGAGACCCTTGCGATGCCGGCGAGGTGGACGGCGCCGACGACGAGGCAGACGGCGGAACTCCACCACCAGAACGTCGCGGTGCGCCCGGCCGCGAACGGCAGGAACGGCAGGCCGGCTACGCCGCGTATCAGGTACACGCCCGCGACGACGCGCAACACGGGGCCGAGGAAAGGCAGCCTACGAATCACCCCCGCCCCGCTGAGGTCGTAAAGCGTCCAGACGACGAGAGCCAGAATGATGCCCGACGTGATGAGCGTCGGCCGCCAACTGCCCGCCGCCGCCAGCCGCGCCATCCGCTCGCCCGCGCCGAAGAACCGATACCACGGCGCGCCGAACGCTATGCACCCGACGTGCAGTGCGGCGGCGGCCGCGTTGAGCGCGGCGCCGACCAAAAGGGGCTGGCTGCGAGTGTCGTCCATAACAGGCGGCCGGCTACCGGCCGTCCCGCGACGCGCGCCAACGCGCCGCCCGCCGATCAATCTCTTTGACGAAACCGTCCTTGCCGTCCATGTACGCGTCCATGCTCTGCGGGTGTTGCCCCGCCAGCCTCCGCTTCAGCTCGCCGTACCTCTGCGCGTCCGGGGGGTGTGCGATCATGTAGTCGCGGAACGCCAGGTGGCGCTCGGCCTCAGCCGAGCCGGCCTCGAACGCGTGGACGTGATGCGTCCTGATTCCCTCCCGGTTGTCTTTGCGGAAGTACCGGCGGCCGGGGATGCCGTACTCGCCCATCACCTCATAGCCGAGCGACTCCATCTCCGGACTCCGGCCGTCCACCGCGGTCACGTCTCTGACCTCGACCAAAAGGTCTATGACGGGCTTCGCGTACGCGCCGGGGATGGCCGTGCTGCCGATGTGGTGGACGGCGACGACGTTTTCGCCCAGCGCGGCGGCGACGCGCTCCGCCTCCGCCTCGAACGCGTCGCGCCAGCGCGGGTCGTGTGGGACGACTTCTACTCTCGCCATCGGTCAGGCACCTCGCGAAGCGGCCCGTAAGCTACCTGACGAAATAGCCGGAGACGCGCCACACGCCGTCCTCGTCCAGCATGGGGACCACCGTCTCCGTCCCGTTCCTTTTCCTCTCGAAGGCGGTGTCGTACTCGATGATGTAGTACTTACCGTCGGGCGCGCCCGGCAACTCCTCCGCGTAGCTGATGGACTTGAGCGACCTGGAGAGCGCCTTGCCCAGGGGGGCCTGCGCCGCCGCCAGAGAACTCCGCCACTGCTCCGGGGAGACCGCCGACTTGAAGAGGCCCGCCGCGCGGTTGTAGCTCTCGGAGGAGTCGCCCTTGTCGATCAACTCCAGCCAGTCTTGAGCCGCGGCCGCGGCCTCCGCCTCAGTGCCCTGGTTATCCTGCATACCTCCTCCTTTGTCCCGCCCGCTCGAAATGGCGGGCGGCCAACGCCCGCCGTCACTCCGGCCCGACTGCCTGACAAGATATAGAAAGCCGAGCCGCGCGGCAAAACCGTGGCGGCATTCGCGCGGCCGACAATCGAGTCCGCACGGCTTAAAATGGGGGCGGCGGTAGTGAAAACGGCGCGCGCGCCGGGCTTCGAGATAGGCCGCACGGGGCGCGGCGTCGGCGGCCGGCGTTCGCGGTCGGAGGGGGTTCGGGGGATGGCACATTTCAAACAGTTGCACGAGTGGGGGCTGACGCCGCGCGAGGCGGTGGAGCTTCAGAAGAGCCTGCGCGAGCGCGTGCGCGTCGCGCCGCTCCGGAAGAAGGTGGAGACGGTGGCGGGGGCGGACATCAGCTTCAACAAGTTCGACCCGACCATCTACACGGCCGTCGTCGTGCTCCGCCTGCCGACGCTCGAAGTCGTCGAGGAGGTCGGCATCGTCTCGGAGACGAAGTTCCCGTACGTGCCCGGGCTGCTCTCGTTCCGCGAGTCGCCGTCGGTGCTTGAGGCCTGGGCGCGGCTGAAGACCGAGCCGGACGCGGTGATGTTCGACGGGCAGGGGCTCGCGCACCCGCGGCGCGTCGGCATCGCGTCGCACGTCGGCCTCATCGTCGAGCGCCCGACGTTCGGCTGCGCGAAGTCCGTGCTGGTCGGCAAGTACGAGGAGCCGGGCGAGGAGCGTGGGAGCTGGACGCCGCTCGTCGATAAGGGCGAGACGGTCGGCGCCGCCCTGCGGACGAAGAGGCGCGTGCAGCCCATCTACGTCTCGCCGGGCCACCTGATAGATTTGGAGGGCGCGGTGGACCTGACGCTGCGCTGCGACGGCGGCTACCGACAGCCCGAGCCGACGCGCCGCGCGCACCTGCTCGTCAACGCGCTCCGCCGCGGCGAGCGCGCGCCCACCTCGGACGAGCCCGCGCCGAAGCCCGGAGGGGAGGGGCAGGGGAGTTTCGACTTCTGATTCACCTGGACAGAGACTTCACCAGCCGGTAGAGGAACTCCTGGCCTTCGTAGAGGCGGCGGGCGGCGATGCGCTCGTCCTTGCCGTGGGTGCGCACGTCGTCGATGTCCGTGAAGAGGCCGGAGACGCCGTACATCGGCGTGCCCGACTGGCGGAAGGGCTGGCTGTCGGTCGCGCCCGTGCCCATCATGGGGACGACGGGAACGCCCGGCCAGAGTTCCGCCGTGACGCGCTCGACCTCGCCCATGATGTGCGGGTCGAGCGGCGACGACTGGCGCCCGGCCGGCGGGCGCGCGGCGGCGGCCGCCGCCGAAGCCTCCTGCCCCTCCTGACGCGCGCGGGACGGCACGGGCATCTGGACGCTTATCTTCGGGTCGCCGAGTACGCGGACGAGCGCGGCCTGCACGTCCGCGGGCGACTCCTGCGGGAGTATGCGGCAGTTGACGTTGGCGCGCGCCGTCTGCGGCAGCGCGTTGTTGGCGTGCCCGGCCTCGACGCGCGTGGCGACGCAGGTCGTGCGCATCGTCGAGTTGTAGACGGCCGTCTCGGAGAGGCGCACGGCGGCCGCTGCGTCTTTGCCTTCGGAGCGGACGAGCGCGCGCATGTCGGCCGCGGTCTGCCCCGTCTCGACCGCGGACATGCGTTCGAAGTAGGCGCGCGTGACCTCGTTCAAGTTGACGGGGAAGTCGTACTTCGAGAGGCGCGCCAGCCCCTCGGCGAGCGTGTAGATGGCGTTGTCTTTGACGGGGAGCGAGCTGTGGCCGCCCTTGTTCTTCACTTCGAGCGTGAAGTTGCGCGAGAACTTCTCGCTCGCCTGCACGCCGTTGAAGAGGGCGCGCCCCGCGCGCTCGCGCCCGCCGCCGCCTTCGTTGAGGCCGAACTCGGCCGAGACCAGCTCCGGCCGGTTGCGCACGAGCCAGGAGGCGCCGTTGAAGCCGCCGCCCTCCTCGTCGGCCGTGAGCGCGACCACGATGTCGCGCGACGGGCGGAAGCCTTCGGCGCGGTAGCGGATGAGGTTGGCGACGAAGATGGCGGCCATCGCCTTGTCGTCCACCGAGCCGCGGCCGTAGTAGAAACCGTCGCGCTCGGTGAGCTTGAAGGGGTCGAGGTCGGGCGACCAGTCCTCGCGCCTCGCCTCGACCACGTCGAGGTGCGCGAGCAGCAGGACGGGCCTGCGCGCCCCCGTCCCGCGCAGGCGCGCGACGAGGTTGCCCTTCTTCGCGTTGCCGGGGTGGACGACGACCTGCACGTCCTCGGCGGGGAAGCCCGCGGCGCGCAGCCGCGCGGCCATCTTCTCGGCGGCGGCCGTGTTGTCGCCGACCGAGTCGCTGGTGTTCGTCTCCACCAGCTCTTTGTAGACGTCGAAGAGGAGCCGCCGGTGCTCGTCGGGCGGCGCCGCCGCCTGCGCGCGCGCGGCGCGCGGCGGGAGCGGCGAGAGCAGGAGCGCGGCGGTTAACGAAAGCAGTGCTGTCCGCATAGGCTCTTCACCTCCGGGCGTCGTCGCGGCGCTTGAACTCAAGCTCCTTGAAGTCGAAGTCCGGGTTGGGCACGTCGATCTTCATCTCGGAGACCTTGCCCCGCGCGTCGAGGTTGAACGTGACCCAGCCGCGCGGGTAGGGGTAGACGACCGACTCGCGCCACTTGATGCGGAAGGTGTCGAAGTGCCAGTGCTCAAGGTCGCCGACGTAGGCGGGCGAGGGCAGCAGGCGCACGACGAGGCGGCCGCCCTCCTCCGTCACGCGCGCGTCGCCGTACATCTGCCCGCCGTACGTGCCGGCGTACGAGGCGAGCGGGAGCGACGGCTTCGTGCCCACGACGCGCGCGTCTTCGACCTTCTTCGCCTCGGCCGCCTCGCGCTCTTTGGCCGCCTTCGCGCGCGCCATGTAGTCGGCGCTCCAGTCGCGCGGCGGCGCGCCGGTGAAAACGTCGAAGACCTTGTACCAGAGGAACGACTGGAGCGGCGTCTCGCTGTTGGTGAGGACGACGACGCCCAGGTTCTCCTCGGGCAGCATCGCCACGCGCGAGGTCATCCCGTCGAGGCCGCCGCTGTGCGTGACGACCTTGCGCCCGCGGTAGTCGCTCAGGAACCAGCCCAGTCCGTAGAGGTTGAAGTGGACGGTCGGGTTGAACCTCTCGGCCGACTCGCTCACGCCCGAGACGACCGTGTGCGGCGTCCACATCTCGCGCGAGCGGTCGGCGGAGAAAATCTTCTTCCCCTGATACGTCCCGCGCCCGAGTTGCAGGCGCACCCACTCGGCCATCTCCGCGGCCGTCGAGTTGATGACGGCCGCGCCGCCGGCCGCGTCCACGTTCGAGTAGCGGACGACCCTCACCTTGCCGTCCACCTCGTTGTGCGGGGCGGCGACGTTCTGCGCGGCCATCAACTGCCTGTAGGTCGTCACCGTCCGCGTCATGCCGAGCGGCGCGAAGAACTTCTCGCGCACGTAGTCGTCCCAGCTCCTGCCCGTCACGGCCGGGACGACCTCGCCCGCGGCGAGGAACATGATGTTCTGGTAGCCGTAGTGTGAGCGGAAGCCGTAGACGGGCTTGAGGAAGCGTACGCGGCGGATGACCTCCTCGCGCGGGTAGGTCGTCTCGTACCAGAGCAGGTCGCCGCCGAAGGTGGCGAGCCCGCTGCGGTGGCTCAGGAGGTCGCGCACGGTCATCTCGTGCGTGACGTAGGGGTCGTAGAGCTGGAACCACGGCAGGTACTTCGTGACGGGGTCGTCCCACCCGAGCTTCCCCTCGTCCACGAGCGTGGCGAGCGCGGCCGACGTGAAAGCCTTCGTGTTCGACGCGACGGCGAAGAGCGTGTCCTTGTCAACCGGCCCGGGCTTGCCCAGCTCGCGCACGCCGTACCCGCGCGCGAAGACCACCCGGTCGTCCTTCACTATCGCCACCGCGAAGCCCGGCACGTTCCACTCGCGCCCGGCCTTCGCGGCGTACTCGTCGATCTCTTTCAGGCGCTCTTCGAGCGTCTGCGCGAGGGCGGAGGGTGGCAGGAGCAGGAGGAGCAGGAGCAGCGCGTACGTGCGTGCCGAGAGTCGCGTCATTCTCAGTTGCCTTTCGAGGAAAGTCGGAGTGCAGGGGAGGATTCTAAATTAAATCGGGGCGCGTGTCAGGCCGCCGAACAGAAAGGCGGCGCGCCCCTTCGAAGGGGCGCGCCGCCTTGAGGCTGCCGCGGGGCGCGGGAGGCGTTGCCTTACTTGTCGGCCTGCACGGTGAACCTGGCCGTGGGCGCGAGCGACTGCCCCGAGACCTTGTCGCGGACGCGGACGACTATCTCGTACTCGCCGGGGGCGAGGTTCGAGGTCGGCAGCAGCCGCGCCAGCGTCAGGCGCTGGCCGGCGTCGGAGTTGCCGCGCCAGTCCTCGGCCTGCTTGAAGACCTCCTTGCCGTCCTTCGTGAGCACGTACTCCACGTCCACCGCCGGCCGGAGCGTCGTCTGGTCGATGCCGGCGTTGTAGACCTGCATGTAGATGCCGACGTCCTGCCCGCGCTTGTAGCTGCCCGAGACGTTCGGGACGACCTTGTAGGGGCCGATGGAGAACATGCCCGGCAACTGCTCGTTGAGCGCCTGGAGCTTGACGGCGAGGACGAGCGTCGAGGTGCCGAGCTTCTCGGGCGCGAACTTGGGCACCTCGAAGCCGATGGCCTTGACCGTCGTCGCGCCCGAGTTGATGTCGCGGATGAGCAGGTCGACCTTGTAGTTGCCGGGCGTGAGCGGGAGCACGCGCTGGTAGGCCGACTTCCTGTCCTTCGCCGACGAGAGCTCGTCCACCGTGGCGGTCGTCGTCACGGGGTCCTCGAAGCTCGTGATGCGGCGCCCCGAGAGGTTCGTCACGCGGCCGTAGATGTTCAGGCGCGCCGTCTGCACGCCGCCCACGTCCCTGAACGTCAGGTCGTTGTTGTCGGTCTGGATGGTGATGGCCGTCATCACGCGCTCGTCCGAGGCGCGGTAGAAGTCCACCTTCGTCGAGACGTCGAGGGCCGAGAGGTCTTCGGCGCCCGTCGAGGCGGTGGCGAGCAGGCTCTTCTCCAGCACGTCGTTGACCTGCGGCGGCTTCTGCAAGTCCGTGTAGAGGATGAGGCGCGAGAAGGGGCTGTCCTGCTCGCGGGCGCCCGGCCCCTGGTAGCCGAACATGCTGTTGCTGGTGACGCGGTCGGCCTTGTTCGCCAGCCCCAACTGCTCCATCAGCGTGAGCCCCGCGCCGGGGACGTTCAGCAGCGCGTCCTTCTCGCTGGGCGAGCGCGCGATGCGGTACTCGCCGGTGCCGGTCGGGTCGACGAACTCGATCTCGATGCCGGAGCCGATGCCGGGCAGGTAGCGGTAGAACCAGATTTCGAACGGGTAGGTGGTCGTCGAGCCGCCGCCCTCGTAGGAGGGGCGCTCGTAGTTGCCGCCCGAGGGGTGCGTCTCCTTCTCGTGCGGCGGGCCGTACATGATGTAGATGCGGCCGCGGTCGGTCTTCCAGCCGGGGATGCCCGAGGCGAAGTGCTGGTTGGCGTAGGCCACGCGCTCGTAGTGCTCTTCGAGGTACTCGTTCAGCTCGGTGTCCGGGTCGGGGTCGCGGCGGCGCCAGAAGGCTTCGATGAACTGCTCGCGCTCGTCGTCGGTCTGGAGCTTCTTCCAGGCCTTGCGCTCCTCGTCGGTGATGATGTAGGCGACGTCCTCGTCGATCCACTTCTTGAACATGTTCGAGCGCTCCTTCTTGACGTTGCGCTCGCGGTCGGGGACGTCCTGGTCGCCGGCCTTCTTCTTCTGCGCCATGACGGCCGCGGGGGCGGCCGACGCGGCGAGGAGGCTCAGTGCCAGGGCCAGAGAACGAATCCTCTGTTGACGGGCCATCGCTTTACTACTCCTGTTCGAGATGAGACTGAAAAATTGGTTGCCGCCTGAGTAGCGCGCCGCGCGGGCTTCTGCTGCGGGGCTTCTGCTTCGGGGCCGCGAAAACGGCGACGCCGGGAGGCCGCCGGGGCTCGTCCACCGCGGGGGCCTAAACCCAGTCATCGCCGCGACTTTCGGGTGAATTTTAGGGCCTCTGCGGAGACACAGTCAAGATGCGCCGGGGGGCGTCCCCGGTTGCCTGTCGGACGCCTGTAAAGTCCCCCGAATACGGCCCCTCCGGCGCACCTTTCACCACATGATTACCGCCGCGCGGCGAGAGGATACGCCCGCACGAACTTTCCTTCTATTCGGCGGAGCGGGGTCTGGCGCAGAGCCAGGCGACGAGGATGGAGACGAGGTAGAGCACGCCCATCGGGGCGGCGAACAGCATCATGTTCGGGATGTCGTTCGTCGGCGACAGCACGGCCGCCGCCACCAGTATGATCACCGA
>DASVWB010000128.1:0-3106 GCA_036389815.1 Pyrinomonadaceae bacterium
TCTGCCGCCCCCCCGCTGCTGACCGGAAACACCCCGCGGCGCGCGGCGCGTCAGGCTTTACCCCAGAACCAGACCTTCTTCGGCTTCGGCTTGTTGCACCTGACCCCCGCCCTGTTAGGGTCGCAGTCCTGGCCTTCCTTGACCTTCTGCTTCGCGGCCTTCTCGGTCGCCTGCCCGCCGTCCCTCCGGGCTTTGTCCCCGCCCGAGTCCTGGGCGAATGCCGGGACGGCGAAAGCGGCGGCGAGTAATGCCACGCAAGTGAGTCTTCTCATAGGCGCCCCCTTTTCTGACGTAACGAGTGTCGGAATTCGTCGGGCGCCATTCTAGCAGACGGCGCCGGGAAGCATAAGTTTCAGGCGGCGCCCCCGGACGCAAGGCCCCATCTGGCCTGCGCGTGAGCCGCGGTGGTATGCTCGGGGCAATTATTCAACAGACGTTTCAGGAGTTACATGGCTAACAAGGGTTCCGACGCGAAGGCGTTAAAGCCGGCGGAGAAATTGGTCAACGCCTCGAACTGGAAGCACCTCGCCCGCTGGAACGGCGAGGGCTTCTACGAGCTACAGACGGAAGACACGGGCGACGTGCGCGTCCGACTCTTCTTCACCCCGCAACTTTTGGAAGCGACCGAGGAGATTCTCTACCGCCAGATAGTCAACGCCACGCGCTTCCCCGGCGTGCGCATGGTGGTGATTACGCCCGACGCGCACTACGGCTACGGCGTCCCCGTCGGCTGCGTCCTCATCACCGACGCCGCCGAGGGCGCCGTCGCCATGGGCCCGGTCGGCTACGACATCGGCTGCGGGATGATGTCGGCGCGGTCGGACGTGGAGGCGGAGGCGGCGACGCCGGAGCGGAGGCTGGAGTTCAACCGGGCGGTGATGGGCCGCGTCAACATGGGGTTCGGCGGGAAGAGCATGAAGCTCGGCCGCCTCTCCGACGGCGAGTTCCAGAACCTCGTGCGCGGCGGCGCCGAGTACTACGTCGAGAAGTACGGCGCGACGTTCGACCGCAGCCACGCCGAGCGACACCGCATACCCGTCGACGACGACTGGCGGATTCCCTACGGCGGCAAGGGGCGCCCCGAGCGCGGGCGCGAGCAGTTGGGGAGCCTCGGCGGGGGAAATCATTTCATCGAACTACAGCGCAGCAGCCAGACGGGGACGCTCTTCGTGCAGGTGCACACGGGCAGCCGCGGCTTCGGCCACGGGCTCGCGACCAACTACTTCGAGCTGGCGCGCGAGGAGCACCCCGAGCTTCTGAAAGACATCGACCTCGGCTACTTCACGCCCGACTCGAAGCACTACCGCGACTACCTGAACGCGGTGGCGGCGGGCGGCAACTACGCCATCCTGAACCGGCTCGTCATCTTCGAGCAGGTGTCGGAGGCGTTCCGAGAGGTCTTCGGCCAGCGGCTGGAGCTGGTCTACGAGATCAGCCACAACCTCGTGCAGAAGGAGTGGCACCCGGAGTTCGGCGACGTGTGGGTGCACCGCAAGGGCGCGACGCGCGCCTTCCCCGCCGGACACCCCTTCCTGAAGGGCACCGTGTGGGAGGACAAGGGTCACCCCGTGCTCATCCCGGGCAGCAACAAGGACTGGAGCTACATCCTGCGCCCGCTCGCCGGGGCGGAGCGCAGCGGCTTCTCCGTCAACCACGGCGCGGGCCGGCGCATCTCGCGCGGCGAGGCCAACCGCACGCTCTCGCAGCGGCAGATGGACGACGAGTACCGCGAGGCCGGCGTCGTCGTCAACGCGGACGGGCGCGTGCCGCTCGACGAGGCCGCGCCCTGCTACAAGCCTTCGGAGGACGTGGTCGCGGCGGTCGTCGGCGCCGGGCTGGCCGAGATCGAGCACAGCCTCTGGCCGCTCGCCTCCCTGAAGGGCGTGGACGAGCTGAAGCGCCGCCGCAAGGGCGGGGGCAAGCCGGAGCGCGGCCGGGGCCGCTCGGTCGGGAAGAAGACGAGCGAGCACTACTGAGGCGAAGGGTGAAGGCGGAGGGACGGAGGGTGAAGGGACGGCGGTACGGCATCACTTTCCCCCTCCATCCCTCCGCCTTCACCCTTAATTCGTCCCCCTCTCCCTGCGCGCGGGCTTTACAAAAGGCGGCGGCGGCAATATAAGCCTTCTTGAAGACTCTCCTTCTCCCGCGTCGGGGGGCCGCCAGCCCCGCTTCAACAGAAAGTCTGAGGTGCCACATGAACAGACGAGCCGTTTCGGCGACCACACTTCTCGCGGCCGCTTCGCTCCTCCTCCTCCTGCCGCCCGCAACGGCCTCCGCGCAGATGCGGACGACCGAGAGGGACGCGGCGCCCGCGCCGTACACTGGCATGGCCACGACCGCGCCGCACGAAGCGGGGGCGGCGCCCGGCGCGGGGCGGAGGGCCGAGTCGTTGACAGATGACGAGAAGCGTCTGCTGGCCGTCGCGCGCGAAGACCGCGCGCCCTACGCCGACTTCCTGAAGGGGCCGCGCACCGGCATCGTCCGCCTGCTGCCGCGCGAGACCTACGACGGCAAGCTCGCGCTGCGCGGCGGCGGCGCCTACTACTCGTTCGCGCGCCGCGCGCACGAGTACGGCTACGGCTCCGACGTCGAGCTTCAGCTCGGCCAGTTCTCCTCCGGCTTCGCCGGCGCGGACTTCGGCTTCCTCGTAGACCTCGGCGACGCGCCGCTCGAAGAGGTCTCGAAGGAGACGGAGGCCGTGCGCTTCATGGCCGACTTCAAGCCCCCTTCGGCGGAGGCGGAGGCGCGCGCGCGCCGCGACGAGTTCATGCGCGTCGTGGTGCGCGCGTCGGAAGGGCGGAGCGTGCGGGGGCTTCAGGTCGGCGGGTGGACTTACAGCGGCGTGGTCCCGGCCGAGGTCGGCCACACGTACGCGCTGCGCTCGATCAACTACGAAAGCTCGGACGTGCTCGTGGCCTTCAGGGTCTTGCGGAGGGACGACAACGGGAGCGTCGTCCTGCTGTGGAAGACGCTGAAGGGGTATCGGACGCCGACGCTGCGCGCCGGCCCCGCGGCGCCGGCCGTGTGGTAGCGGGCGGGGGACGAACAACGCGGAAAGTTTAAGGGGCGGCGCGAAACGTTTCGCGCCGCCCCTTAAACTTTCCGC
>DASVWB010000129.1:0-8494 GCA_036389815.1 Pyrinomonadaceae bacterium
CGCGAGCGCGACGAGCAGGGCGAGCGCCGCGCGCCGCGCCCTGCCGCCTTCGAGGAGCCGCGCGAAGGCGGGCGCGGCGAGCGCGACGACGAAGACCGGGAGCGCCGCGAGCCTGAGCATGTGGAAGTAGTCGTTCGTCAGCGACGCCGGCACGACCGAGGCCGCGAGCGCGTAGAAGAAGAAGCGCCACCACGCGTCGCCCCGCGCCGACTTCAGGGCGAGCCACGCGCCGTAGAGCGCGAGCGCGAAGGCCGCCGCGAGCACCGGCGCCGCGCCCGGCACGCTCGCTATCTGGTAGGTGTTCACGTCGCCCGTGACGAGCAGGCGCCACGGGTTCAGGTTGCCGGCGAAGTGGCGGACGAACTCCCACGCGTCCTCCGCGTAGGAGGTCTCGGGCGTGGCGTAGGTCAGGTAGCTGAAGCGCTTGGTCAGCGCCTCGGGGTTGCGCCGGTGGTAGACGAGCAGGGGGGCGAGCGTGAGCCCGTAGAGCGCCCACGTCGTCAAAAGCGGCACGACCCGCGCGCGCGTCGTCACGAGGAGGGCGAGCCCGAGCGCGAGCATCGGGCCGAAGAGCCGCCCCGTCGAGTACGTGTACGTGACGAGCGCGAGCGAGCCGGCGACGAGCCCCGCGTCCGCGAGCCCCCAGCGCCCCTTGCCCGACGCGCGCCGCGTCGCCAGCAGCACGAGCGCGCAGGCCAGCGGGTAGGCCGCCACCTCGACGACCACGCGGCTCAGCTCGAAGAGCCACGGCGTGAGGAGCGCCGTCACAAACGTCAGCAGCCCCGCCCCGCGCCGCCCCGTCACGCGCGCGCCGACGAGGCCGAGCGCGAGCGCCGCCAGCACGCCCAGCGACGCGCTCAGGTAACGCGCCGCCGCGACGCTTGGCCCCGCCGCGCGGAAGACGGCCGCCAGCAGGTAGACGTAGGTCGGGTTCTTGTAGTCGCCGAAGGCGCGGAAGTAGAGCGGCCACGCCTCGCCGTGCTCGTCGCGCCCCGTCTCGCTGACGGTGTGCGCGTTGTAGGCGACGGAAGACTCGTCGATGAAGAAGCCGGGCGGGTTGCGGGGCGCGCCCCACGCGTAGAGGGCGAGGCCGGCGGCGGCGAGCAAGAGCCAGGGCAGGGTGTGAGACTTGAGGTTTGAGATTCGGAATTTCAAATCCCGTCATTCCTCGCGGAAGAGGTAGATGGAGCCGCCGAAGACGCGCTCGGGGGTGCGGCGCCGGTACTCGTCGAAGGTGTTGACGCGCTCCTCGTCGGTGGCGGGACGCCCGCCGCGGTCGTAGTCCGGCACGGTCGAGCCGTTGAGGAAGCTCGCGCCGAGGGCCGTGTAGCGCGGCGGCGGCCCCTTCGGCACGGCGAGCGCGTCGAGGTAGTCCACGCCGTAGTGGTGGAGCGTCAGGAAGCCGCCGAGGAACAGCGCGCGCGCCTTCTTCTCGCCCTTCGAGCGCAGGTACTCGGCGAGCGCGCGCGTGTCGTCGCCCCACTCGACGTTGGAGTCGGACAGGTACCACCAGTGCGGCCGAGCGCGGGCGAGCTGGTTCATGTAGCTCATGTGGTCGGGGTAGGCGCGCGCCGCCTCGGCGCACGTCCACGCGAGCAGCGCCGCCGCGGCGAGCGCGCCCGCGCGGCGCCGCCGCCGGCCCGACTTCAGGAGCCTTTCGAGCAGCGCGCCGCCCAGGACGAAGAGGAACATGTACGCGGGCAGGAAGTAGCGCACGCCGAGGTTGAGCGCGCCCGCCATCGAGGCCGCGGCGTAGACGGCGAAGGGCGCGAGCACGAAGAGGAAGCGGCGGTCGCGCCGCCGGACGAACCCGAACGCGCCCCACGCGAGCGAGGCGACCGAGAGCAGCAGGAAGGGCAGCGTCGCCTTCAGCGCGAAGGCGACGGGGAAGTAGTACCACCAGCCCCGCGCGCTGTACATGCCGAGCAGACCCGCGTTGTGCCCGACGCGGTTGTGCCAGAGTTGCCAGAGGAGGCCGAGCACGAAGTCGGTCGGCAGCACGTGGCGCGCGGCCTCGACGGCGCGCACCACGGCGGGGCCCGCCTCCTCGCCCGCGCCCTCGTGCAGCCACTTCACGCCCTCGAAGCCGAGCGGGCGGTGGTCGAAGAAGTACGCGGCGTTGATGACGAGCAGCGCGGCGAGCGCCGCGGCGGCCGCGTGCGCCGCGACCGCCCCGCCGCCCCCGCGCGGCGCGCGCCACCAGAGCGCGACGAAGAGGAGGCCGAGCAGGGGCGCGACCATCAGCATCGAGAACTTCGTCAGGCAGGCGACGCCGCCCGCCGCCCCGAGCAGCGCCGCCCGCCGCGCGGTCGTCGCGCGCAGGTACTTCAGCAGCGCGTAACAGACGAGCAGGTAGCCGAACGCCGCCGGCACGTCCGTCTGCACGACGCGCCCGTGCGCGAGCAGCGTCGGCTCAAGGCTGAAGAGCGCGACGGCGAGCAGTGCCGCCCCCGCGCCGAACAGCTCGCGCGCGAACCGGAAGAGCAGCGCGCCGGTCAGCACCGTGAGCGCGATCATCGGCACGCGCGCCCAGAAGGAGATTGACTCGAAGAGGGCCGGGTTGTCCTCCCAGAAGCGTTCCTCGTACGTCCACTTGCCCTGCGGCGAGTCGGGCGCGAGGCCGAGCTTGCGCGGGTCGGTCTCGTCGGGCTGGAGGAAGAGGAGCGGCAGGCCGGCGAGGATTTTCGAGAGCGGAGGGTGCTCGTGGACGAGTTGGCAGTTGCCGGCGGCGAGGTGGTAGTATGCCGCCGGAATCATCACGATCTCGTCCACGGTGATGCTCTTGCTCCAGACGACCGAGAGCATCTGCGCGGCCGCCAGGGCGAGCAGCGCCGACGCGGCGAGCGCCGCCCGACGCCCGCGCGCCCACGAGCGGGCCGCCCACAGCGCCCGGCGCGGCTCGAAGACGAAGTCGAAGTCGCCGGCCGCCCTGTCTAATGACTCGTCCATCAAAGCCTCGTTCGCTGCCGGACGCCTACACGGCCGTCGCGTTGAGCCGGGGGCGCCTGGCCGCGCTGGCCGTCGCGCTCGCGCCCGCCCTCTACTTCCTCCCGGCCCTCCTCTCGGGCGCGGTGCTGTGCCCCGACGACGGGACGATCTTCAACACGCCGCTGCGCGTCGCGGCCGCGCAGATAACCCTTTCGGGGAGCCTCCCGCTCTGGAACCCTTACGTCTTCTCCGGCATGCCGCTCCTCGGCGCGGCGCAGGGCGGGCTGCTCTTCCCGCCCAACTGGTTCTACCTGCTCTTCTCGCCGCAGGCGGCGACGAACCTGATGGTCGTCTCGTCCTACGCGGTCGCCGGCCTCGGCGCTTACCTCTACGCGCGGCGCGCGGGGGCGACGGTGGCGGGCGCGGTCGTGACGAGCCTCGCGTGGCAGTGGGGCGGCTTCCTCGTCGGCCAGATAAGCCACATCAACATCGTCCACACCGGCGCGATGCTGCCGTGGGTGCTGTGGGCGCTGGACGGCTACGGCGCAGGGCGCGGGCGCGCGTGGGGCGTCGGCCTGGCCGCGCTCGTCGCGCTCCAGACCTTCGCGGGGCACCAGCAGACGCTCGCCTACTCGCTCCTGCTCGTCGCGGCCTACGCCGCCGCGTGCGCGTGGTCCGAGCCGGAGTCGCGCCCGCGCTACCTCTCTTCTCTCTTATTCGTCGCGGCCGGTGTGCTGCTCGCCGCCGTGCAAATCCTACCGACCTTCGAGTTGCTGCGCAACAGCCCGCGCGCCGGGGCGTCGTACGACTTCTTCACCTCCTTCTCGATGCCCCCGGGGATGCTCAGGACGTTCGTCGCGCCTTACGTCTGGGGCGGGGGCGACGGCCGGCTCTTCCGCGCGCCGTACGTGGGCGAGCCCTACTACGCGGAGCTTGCCGGGTACGTCGGGGTGCTCGGGCTGATGCTCGCCGCGTGCGCCGTGGTCTTCCGCGGGGACGCGCGGACGAAGTTCTGGGCGGCGGCCGCGCTCGTCTGCCTGACGCTCGCGCTCGGCCGCTACGCGCCCTTCAGGCTCTACAGGCTCGTCTACCACGTCCCCGTGCTCAACCTCTTCCGCGTGCCGGCGCGCCACCTGCTCGGGGCGGAGTTCGCGCTGGCCGTGCTGGCGGGCCGGGGGCTGACGGCGCTCGCCGCGGCGCGCGCGGGCGCGGGGGCGCACAGGCGCGCGGCCTTCGTCGGCGCCTCCGTCGTCCTGCTGACGTTCGTCGTGGTGACGCTGGGCCGCCCCGCGGAGTTCAAGCTCGGGCGTCCCGCGCCCGTCACGCTCATGCGCGCGCCGGAGCTGTTCGTGCCGTTGCTGTTGGCGTGCGCGGGCGCGTGGGCGCTGTGGGCGTTCGCGCGCGGGCGGCGCGGGGCGGCGTTGATGCTCGTCGGACTGCTCGCGTTCGACCTCGCGCTGTGGGGGCAGTCGAGCGGATGGCGCGTGTCGAGCCCGAAGGCCGACGGCGAGCTGTTCCGCGAGCCGGAGACCGTGCGACTCGTCCGCGAGGGCGCGCACGCGGAGCCCCACGCCTACAGAATACTGACCGCGCCGCACCCCTTCGACCCGCGCGCGGCGCCCGTCCCGCCCTCGGTCTCGCACTCTTCGGAGTGGACGCTCTGGACGCAGCCCGACGTTTACATGATGCACGGCCTGCAGAACGCGGCCGGCTACGACGGCTTCGGGCTGGCGCGCTACCAGACGCTCGCGGGCGAGATGAAGGTCTGGGGCGAGCTGACCGACCCGGACTCGACGCTGCGCGGCGAGGGCCGCGAGATAGACCTGCTCGGCGTCCGCTTCCTCGTCTCGATGCCCTCGAAGGCGGGCGCGCCGAAGGCTTCGGGCGCGGGGGCCGGCGCGGCCTCCGGGTTCCCTGCGGCGACGCAGAGGTTCGGCGACTCGCTCTTCGCCGCGGCCGACCTCGGCGTGCCGAACGTCCGCGCGGGGCAGAGCCTGCGTTTCAAAATCCCGCCCGTCGAGGCCGGCCGCGTCGCGCTCGTAACGAACCTCTCGTGGTCTGAGTCTGTGCCCGACGGCGAGGCGGTCGCGCGCCTCCGGCTGACGGCGCAGGACGGCCGCGCCTTCGACTTCGACCTGCGCGCGGGCGCCGACACGTCCGAGTGGGCGCACGACCGGCCGGACATACGCGCGCGCGTCCGCCACGCGCGCGCGACGGTCGCCACGAGTTACCGCGTGGCCGACGCGCAGGGCGGCTACGAGGGGCACACGTACGTCGCCTCTTTCGCGCTGCCCGCGAGCGCGGTCGTCACGGGCGGCGAGATAGCGCCCGCCGGCTCGGCGAAGTGGCCCGACCTCACGCTCGGCGTCTTCCGCGTCTCGCTCGCGGACGGGGCGGGCGACAACTTCTACCCGCTGCGCCGCGAGTGGGTGAGCGTCGGGAGCGGCGCGCCGGCCCCCTCTAACGGCGCGCTCCCCGTCAAGGCGGCCGCGCCCGCCGCGGCCGTCGCGGAGTCCGACGTGAAGGGGGCTGAGAAGGGCGGCGCGGAGAAGAAGGAGGAGGAGGGCGGAGGCGACGCGGGCGGAGGACAGCCCGGCGGGCGCTGGCGTCTGCTCGGGCGGACGGCGCAGGCGGACGTCTACGAGAACGCGCGCGCCCTGCCGCGCGCGTGGCTCGCCGCCGAAGAGCGCGCGCTCGGCGAGGAGGCGACGCTCCGAGTCATACGTACGGGCCGACTGCCCGAAGGCGAAGCGTGGGAGCCGCAGCGCACCGCGCTCGTCGAGCCCGACACCGTGCCCGCCGGCGGCGACGCGCGGACGCCGCCCGCCCTCGCCCCCGGCGGCGTCGCGGAGGTCGTCCGCTACGAGCCGAACCGCGTCGAGTTGAGGACGAGGTCGGACGCGCCCGCGCTGCTCGTGCTCGCCGAGAACCACTACCCGGGCTGGCAGGCTTACGTCGACGGCTCGCAGGTCGGCGTGCTGCGCGTGGACTACGGGCTGCGCGGCGTCCGGCTCCCCGCGGGCGCGCACGGGGTGACGTTCGTCTACCGCCCGAAGTCCGCGCTCCTCGGCCTCCTCCTCACGCTGCTCACGGCCGCCGCGCTCGCGCTCTGGTGGCGCGGGCTCCTGCCCGAAGCGGGGCTGAAAGCTCTCGTGCCCCGCCGCCGGACGACCCGGGGGGAGTTGAAGAGTTGAACGACACGCCCGTCAAATTCGCCGCCCCGCGCCGCGTCGAGAGCCCCGAGGGCTGCTTCTTCTACCACACGGTGGAACTGCCCGGCTTCGGCGTCGTGCGCGGGCAGTGGGATTTGCGCGGGCATTTCGAGGAGTACGTCGGCGGCGTCGGGGTGAAGGGCCGGAGCGTGCTCGACGTGGGCGCGGCGACCGGCTTCCTGAGCTTCGAGGCCGAGCGGCTCGGCGCCTCGCGCGTCGTCTCGCACGACATGAGCGACGTGCGGCAGCAGCGGATGCTGCCCTTCAAGGACAAGCCTTACTTCAGCGACCCCGAGCGCTGGGCCGCCGTCTACGGCGCGGAGATGGAGAGCTGGAAGGACGCCTACTGGCTCTGCCACCGCCTGCTCGGCTCGCGCGCAGAGGTCTTCTACGGCGACGTGTACGACCTGCCGCCGTCGCTCGGGCGCTTCGACGTCGTTTTAGTCGGCTCGGTGCTCGAACACCTGAGCGACCAGGTGACGGCGCTCGCCTCCGTCTCGCGCGTGACGGGTGAGACGATGGTCGTCGTCACGCCCCTGCTCGAAACCGACGAGCGGGTCGCGCGCTTCGAGCCGCGCGCCGCGAACCCCGCGCAGGACTACACGTGGTGGACTTACTCGCTCGGCGTCTACCGCGAGGTCTTCGGGATGCTCGGCTTCCGCGTCGAGCGCGTGACCAAAGGGCGCTACTTCTACGACCACGCCGGCCGCTGGGAGGAGCGCGCGACCCTCGTCGCCGTGCGCGAGCGGGGGTAGGGGGGCGCGGCGCAAAAAAACTCCGGGGGCGCTCTTCGACGAAGAGCGCCCCCGGAGTTTTTCACATCGGACTGCTTTTAGAAGCGCGTGCGGTACTCGGTGGAGTTGAGGAACGCCTTGACCATCTCGGCCTGGACGAAGTTGCCGCCGGCCTGGTTGAGCTTGTTCAGCCAGAAGCTGTAGCCGGTGAAGTCCGCGTCCGGCAGGTCGTCCGGGTTGCGCTTCAGATACCCGAAGTACTGCATCAGGACGAAGGCGCGGTTCTTCTCGGCCGCGTCCACGCTCGGGCTCTCGGCCACGGAGCGCAGCGCCGCCGCGCGCCCCGCGTTGCCGCCCGCGCCGAAGGCCGCGACCGCCGCGCTCTGCTCCGCGCCCGTCGGCGTGACGCCGGCGTTCGAGAAGAGGGTGGCGACGAACTGCTCGGCCGTCATCGAGGCGGGGAACTTCGCCTGGAAGTCCGGGCGCTGGACGAAGGCGAGCAGGTAGGCGTCCTTGTTCGCGTTGAGCTTGCTCTCCCACTCCGGCTCGCCGTTGACGACGATGCCGTTCGAGATCGAGCGCGTCTCGGGCATGAACTGCTCGCGGCGGACGGGCACGGGGCGGTCAGGCAGGTTGCCGAAGGCCGCCTTGTAGGTCTTGTAGACGAGGTAGCCGGTGCGCTGGAACTCGATGGAGAGGAAGAAGGCCGCCGAGACGTTGATGCGGTGCACCTCGGTGCAGACCGCGTTCGCGCCGCACTGGTTGATGTCGTTCTGCCAGAAGACGAAGCCCGACTGGTCGGGGAAGCGCGAGAGGAAGTCGACGTAGTGCTGCTGGACGAAGAAGTCCGAGTCGTCGATGGTGATCGGCGTGTTCGTGCCCGGCCGCAGGCGCAGCGGCTTGACCTTCGTGTTGCCGTACATCAGCTCGGAGGGCAGGCGGTTGCCGTCCTCCGAGACGATGCGCAGCGTCGGCGCCTGCGGGGTCTGCGCGAGCGCGGCGGAAGCCGTGAAGGCCACGGCGAAGACTGCGGCGATAAACTTACGCATGAGCTTGCTCCAACATCCGGGAAAGCTGCGGTGAGTTCGTGACACGGGCCGGCGGGGCGCGTTGTCGCTTAAACTCTCGCCGGGAGCGGGGCGCTCCCGTCACGACCGGGTAGAGTTTAGATAGCCGGCCGGCCTTTGTCAACTTCAAGAAAACTGATGGTTTAGTGCCCCGCGCGGGGGCCGGGAGCGATGCCTTTTGACGCCCGAAACGGGCCGAAAGGTTGACCGCCCGGCCGGGGCTTTCGCGGGAGAATTTTGAACCACAGAGGCACAGAGACACAGCCTTCAGGATTTGAAATTTCAAATTTGAGATTTGAAATTGGTTTTAGCTGTGCCTCTGTGTCTCTGTGGTTCAAAACCCCCTTCGCTCCGAAGCTCGCCGATGAGTGAAACGGCGCCGCGCTACCCGACCGTCAGCCCGTGCTTAATCACCTCGGAGCCCAAATCCTCGAACCACGCGAGGTGCTCCGAGACCATGTCGAATTCGAGCCGGTAGCGCCCCGGCGCTTCGGGCGCGCGCATGGCGATCTCGATTGCGGCGGACTCGCCGGGCTGAACGTCTCCGGGCAGG
>DASVWB010000130.1:0-13771 GCA_036389815.1 Pyrinomonadaceae bacterium
CAACGAGGTGCCCGGCGTCCGCGTCACGCCCTCAATCATGGAGCGCATGCGCGTCGCGTCCGAAAGGGGGAAGGACGCCGCACGCGACGAGGGCCTAGCCATCGCGCGCGAACTCCTCCTCGACGTACGCGACCTCATCCAGGGCGTGCAGGTCTCCGCCCCCTTTAACAACGTGAAGTACGCGCTCGAAGTCTTCGAAGCGCTCCCCGAGTTCTCCCGCGCGAAGGAGTCGCGTGAGGCCACGACGTTTGCCGGAGGCGGCTGAGTTGTGGGAGTTGTTTACGTGGCGTCAGAAGATGTTTACTGAGCGTTGAGTAAGTGAAAAGGCTGCCGCCCCGGCAGCCTTTCATCCGCAACTGCGCCGAAGACCGGGCGTCGCCGCGAGGCATTGTCACTCAGGCCACTCGAACTGCAAACGTCGCGCGGTCTCCGACATCCGGTGTGGCACGCTCCCCTTTCGCTGGCCTTTGAACTGCCTCCACCTATCTACCCAGTCAGTCTTCACCAAAGCCCCTTCGCCGAACTTATCCCACCAACCCGCCGCGCATAACCATGCGCCCTCGCCCTCAGTCTTATCCGCCGTGGGTAATTCTTCCCATATTGAAATTACTTGCCGGAAAGCGCGCGCGCGTTCATCACGGCCTTCAGACCGGCAAGCTTCTACAAAAGCCGATAGAAGTATCATCACCGGGCGTCGGTGCGGGGCGACGAACGTCATCCAGCGGTCTAGCTCACTCAACTCCCCGCGCCTGTCCTGGTCGCATAGCCAGAAGAGGTAGTTGACCAGCCCGGCGTTTCTGATTAGAACTTCGGCGAACCCGTCGGGATTCTTTTGCGCCAGGCGCTCGTTAATCGTCAACGCCTGACTGGCATAGTCTAACGCCTCTTCCACGCGGCCCGCGTCGCTCAAATGAATCGCATAGTTGTACAGCGACCTCGCGGATTTGGACTCAAATCGTTCCGGATTCTTACGCGCTAGACGCTGGCGAATTTCCAAGGCTCGGCGGTCGTAGTCGAGAGCCTCTTCAATGCTGCCCGCCTCGCCGAGACGGTTCGCGTAGTTACTCAATGAGGCCGCGTAGTCCGGCTCGTAAAGGTTAGGTTCTTTCAGCGCCAGCCTCCGGTGAATCTCCAAAGCCCGGCTCTCGTAGGGAATGGCCTCATCATTTCTCCCCAAGCCACTCAAGATGCTGGAGTAGTTGCTCAATGCAGTAGCATAGTTAGATTCAAAGCGCCTCGGGTCTTTGAGCGCAAGGTGGGCGTAAAGCTTCAGGCTGGTCTGAGACGCATCTAAGGCTAGTTGCGTATCACCCAAACGTACATGGCTGACCGTGTGACTGAGTAAGGCTTGGGCGTAATCAGCCATCCGCTCCCGGTCGCCAGGTTTTCTCTCAAACTTCTCCCGGGTTTTCTCCACCAAATATTCAGACACTTTGCCGCGCAACGCCGCAAGCTGAGCGGATTCTTCTTCGAACAGCGGCCCTAACAATCCGGCCGCCTGGCTCTTATTGCCCGGGGGCAGGCGCGTAAACGCCTCTTCTGCCAACGCCGGCAATCGGCTTATCGTCTCCTTACTTACGGCCACAATCTCCTGGTAGCTGTGTACGAAGTTACGAATCAAAGCTTCCACCAGCGTCTGGTCTAAGTCCGGGCGCCTGGGAGACAGGCGGGCGATGACGGTGAGGGCGTTGCGACGGATTGATTGCGCCGCCGTATTCGTCAACACGGCGTCCAAAAGCGTATCGGCGCCGGGGCGCAGTAGGGCTTGGGCCACGAGGGCTTCGCCGAGGAGGTCGGGGCGGAGGGGCTGGAGACCTTGCGTGCCGGGGTAGAGCGTGGCCAGGGCGCGGAAGAGGGTGCTGAAGTCCGAGGGGGTGAGCACGTCCCCCTTCGCCTTGGCCCAGTAGGGCTCGGCGGCCTTCGGCGTGGCGAAGCCCCCGGCGAGCGTTGAGAGCGCCAGCAACTGCTCGGCGCGTCGTTCCGGTTCCTGCCAGTTGAAGGGGGCGAGCAGGCCGTGCCAGTAGCGGCGCTCGTGGTTCAGGAGCGCCTTCGTCAGCCCCTGCGCAGTGGTCGGCCGCTCGCCGTAGAGGGCCAGCAGCGCGGCCATCTGCACGTACAGCGGGCGCTCGAAGTGTTCCCCGTGCAGGTCCGGGACAATCTCCGGGGCGCCCACGCCGAGGGCCCGCGCGAACGCGTCGAGCGCCTTTTTGTACGCCTCGCGGCGGTCGGGCTCGGCCGCGTAGAGCGGCGGCAGGCGGAAGGGGCCGGAGGTGGCGTGGCCGCCCAGCAGGGCCTCGCATTGCGGGTCGCGGCTCGGCAGGTTGTCCCACCACTCGCCCGCGTCGCGCGCGAGCAGGAGCACCCGCAGGGGCTGCCCCCCCGGATTCTGTATCGCAGCCTTGAGCAGCGCAAGGGTCGCGCCCTGGCGCGTCTCCGCGTAATCGACGACCACCAGGAGCGGCCGTCCGAGCCCGCACAGAGACTGCCAGCCGGCCGCCATCCTGCCGGGTTCGAGACTGCTATCGAGAAGGCCCGCGTGCCAGCCGGAGTCGAGGCGCTGCCGACAAATCTCAAGCGCCAGCCGCGTCTTGCCCTGTCCCCCCGCGCCCGTAATCAGCCTCACGGCCTGCGGCCAACGGCCGTCGTCGAGCCACGCATTCAGGGCGTCCACATCGGGCCGGCGGGCCGGGTCGAAGGGCAGCAGCGCCTCCTCGGCCCGGAGCAACTGGCTGTCGGCCATCCCGGTGCCCGCGCGCCACTGCCCGACGGGCATTTGAAGCGGCCCCTGTTCGCCGCCCGCGGGGGCCGGCGTGGGGGCCGCGCCCGGAGTCGGGGCGAGGCGTTCGGGGCCCACGACCGGGAGGCTGCCCTTGGCCAGATTCCACCCGAAGGCCGCCGCGGCCTGTTCGGCGCAGGCCGCCCAGGTCATCTCCCCGAGGAGGTTCCGAAGCATGCCCGCGCGCTGCCGGGCCTTGTTCGGGTCGTTGGCGATCTCCTTGAGCCTCGCCACCGTCGCTTTCAAATCCTCGTCGTGGTAGAAGGGCGGCTCCACGTCGCCGCGCACGTCTATCGGATAGACGAATCCGCGCTCGGCCCCCGGCCACCTCTCTTCGAGGAGTTGGTACACGCCGCTGTTCTTGCCGAGAATCAGCGGGACGCCGGCCGCAATCGCTTCCCAGGCGACCAGGCCGAAGCCCTCGTGCCAGGATGGCATCAGCGCCACGCTCGACCGGCTCAGCTCGCCGTAGAGGCGCTGCCGGTCGTGGGTGTACGGCAGTGCGTGCAGGTTGACTACCCCGCCCGCCTGGGCCGCGGCGAACTTCTTCAACTCCGTCTCCGGGTCGGGGCGTTCGCCCGCGGGCGAGCCCGCTACGCGCCCCTCGAAATCCACCCCGCGCAGAAGCAGCTTAGGCTGCCTGGAGAGCGCGACGGGCATGCCGCTATCGCGCGCCTCGCGCTGCGCGCTGGCGAACGCCGCGATGCCGAGGTTTCCCTGCTTGATGCGCGCCGCGTCGTCGCTCAGACGGCCGCTCAGGAACGCCACGAAGGTCTTCGGCGCCTCCTGCGTCTCAATCTCCGCCAGCCCCGGGATGAGCATGTTCACGTCTTTCGACCCGGCCAGGAGGTCTCTCAGGGCGTCGCGCAGGAGCGGGCCGATGGCGAGGACAAGGTCTGCGCTCTGGAAAAGCGCGGCCTGCTCCCTCGTCTTTCTTTCGGCGGTCTGCGAGTCTTCGGCGACCGACTCGTAGTGGTCGTAGCTCATGTGATGAATCACGGCCGACCGCCCCCCGGCCGCCTTCGCCGCCGCTACTGCGGCAGCGCCCGTAATCCGGTCATGCCCGAGCCACACCGTCCGGTCGGGGTCGTAGCCGAGGCCCAGGCGCTGGAGTTGATGAAGGGCCTCCTCTCCGTGCTCTGCGCCCAAGGTCAACTCACCCGGCGCTAAGGGCAGGGGCGCCAGCCGCACGTTCGCCCTCGCGGCCTCGTCCCGCGCCTCGTCCGTAGCGCCGGCCACGACACAAACCACCTTGGCGCCCGCATGGTAGGCGACGCCAAAAGCGGTGAGGAAATCGGTATTGAAGCTGTTAATGCCCCCGAATTTGCTGCCCCACTGTGTGGCGAAAGCGACGAGCGTGTACATGACCCTTCCTCTGTCACAACGGCGATACCGTCGAATCCCGGCTACTCATTCTTGGTGTCTGACTTTTTTGAGGGCGAAGAAATCGCGGGACGGCTACACCGACCGCGACGACGATTGAGCGCCCATAATATAACATCCCCGAGGCCCCCTGAATTTTCCTTACATCTCATTTTAGCCGTATGCGCGCGGCGGCTTATCTTGCCGGACGGGACTCCGCGCCCGGCACACTTCCGTCCCGCGATTTCGCGCCGCCCTGCGGGCCGCGAATATTCGCGTGCCCCGCGCGTCGGGCAGAAAGATGTTGAAAGCGGCGGCGTGTGGGGGCATTATACGCGCGCCGTGCGACGCCGCGCCGACTCCGCGGAGCCGCGCCTCACGAAGCCGTGCGGCGGAGCGACCGCACCGAGGTCGCCCGCCCCTTCCGACTCCCCGCGAGTCGGGCCGCGATGCTTCACTTCGGAACGACCCGGCCCCGGAGGCGTTTAATATGGACCCGAAACCTCAAACAGAGTCCCCGGCGGATAGAGTCAAAGAACTACACAGCAACGTCCGGCACATCACGCAGTTGGCGATGAGCTGGTTCGCATTCTTCGTGACGACGAATTACATCGCCATGAGTTGGCTCGCCAAAGGCACGGACAAAGAACCCGCCGAGCCGATAATTGTTCTGACCATGGCCGGCGTCTTTATCATTCAAAATAGTTTCGGCGTGGCCGGCCTGGCTTGGGTTCTGGTGGCGGCACGTGCGTTGAAGAAACAGGTTGACGGGGCCGAGGGAACGGCCGCCCCCGCAGTTATTTCTTCGCAGCAGGAAACGAAACAAGAAGGAATTTCAGCACAGGCCGACGGAATCGGGCAGACCGCCGCCGCGGCGCCCCCTCCCACGGCAGGGGACGAAAAGAAGTGCATCACGGAAGAGCCTGTAAACCCCCGCGTAAACCGCCTCGACGCTTTTATGACCTCGAAAAATTGGGATAGGGAAAGCATTCCCAACCATCTGTACGTAGTTATAGGGTCGCTCCTGATGCTGGTGCTCGTTGCGTTAATAGGCGCCTGGGTAATTATCGGGTGGCATTACGGATACTCGAAACTGGCCCAGCCGGCGAGGGGGAATGAGGCCCCTCACGCCGGCCAGCCCCCGGCGGCACGCGCGCGACGCGCGCCGCGAACTGTCTACACGCGGGCTTTGAAGGTATGAGGGTGAGAATCTTACTAACCATCCTTTTGTGTCTCTCGCCGCACGCGCACGCGCTCGCGGGCGGAGGCACCGAGACGGGACAGTTGCCGCGCGCCGTTCGCGCCGCACTCGACGCGAGGTTCCCGGGCTGGAGGTTCGCGGAGGTGAGCGGCGAAGTCCGCCAATTCTTCGCGGAGCGTTTTCCGGGCGCGCGCCCCGACCTCGTCGCGGGCGACTTCGACGGCGACGGCCGGACGGACTACGCGCTGCTCGTCGAGCACGGCAACTTCGACCGGCGCGGGCAGGGCTTCGACCGCGTGGTCGAGCGGCTGGCGTTCTTACGGCGCGGCCCCGGCTACAGGCTCTTCGCCCTCGAACGAAGCTCGCCCGCCGACCCCGACCTCTACCTCACGCTCGCGAGGAAGGGCGAGGCGTCGCGCGAGTTCCACACAGGGAAGAGATTCAGATACCCGCACGACTCGATAAGCGTCTCGAACTTCGGGAAGGCCGGCGGAACCTACGTCTACCGGCGGGGGAGATTCCGCTATGTCTACGAGAGCGACTGACGGCGCGCCGGGGGCTGTTTAGGGAACGGCTCCGGCCGCGCCGCGTGTGCTCGTCCATGAACAGCAAGCCCGCGAAATCTCTCCGAGCCTTCGTCCTCACGTCGGCGCTGCTCTGCGCCCCCTGCGCCTCCGCCTGGCCCGCGCGGGCTCAAAAACCTGAGCCCGCGCGGCCGGGCATCATGTCTTTCGCGGAGTACGCGAAGAAGCGCCACCGCGTCCCGTACGTCCTCAAGCTCAACGCCGGCCGGGGGCGGCTTCTCTACTTCGGGGCCCGGCACGTCTTCGGCCCGGACGACCCCGAGTTAACCCGGATAGAAAAGCTTTGGGCCGAGTTCAAGCCTGAGGTCGCCTTCTTCGAGGGCGCAGACCCCGAGAGCATCCCGACGCCCGCCGGGTCGCGCGCGGAGGTGCGTGGCGAGTCCGGCCTCGTCGTGTTCTTAGCGGCCCGCGACGAGGTGCCCGCGCGCACGCTCGAACCTTCGCGGAAGGGTGAGGTCGCGCTCCTCCTCGAAAAATACTCGCCCGAAGAGGTGAAGGTCTTCTACGTCCTCCGGCAAGTCCCGCAGTTCAGGAGCGGCACGCACTCGGAAAGCGTCGAGGCGTACACGGAGAACGTGCTGGGCGGCCTCTCGCTGCTGCCGGAGTTGAAGGGCGCGCCGCGCACGGTCGCCGAACTCGAAGCGTCCTGCGCGCGCCTCTTCCCGCAACTGGCGGACTGGCGCGACGTGCCGCAGGCGTGGTTCGACCCAGTCCCCTCCCCGCCACCCACCTACCTGAACAACGTCTCACGCATTCTGAGTGAGTTCCGCGACCGCCACATGTTGACGCTGCTGACCTCGCAGTTGTCTGCGGGAAAACGCGTCTTCGCCGTCGTCGGCGCGAGCCACGTAGTCATGCAGGAGCCCGCGTTGCGCGCGGAACTCAAAGCGCGGCGGACGAAGTGAAACCGCCCGGCCGCGGGCGGCGTGAATTTTTCTTGCCATCCGCGCGGGAAGCTGTAGAATGCCGCGCACTGTCGGCCGCGCCCTCTCACCCGCGCGGCCCGTCCGCTTCGCGCGAAGCGCCCTTCGGACTGAAAACCTGCAAACGGTAGAACGGTAAGCGGCCCGCCAGCCTCTTCGCTGACAAAGGAGGTTCTGGCGTGTCCTCACTCAGAAGGTCGGCCGCCATCGCCGTCGTCTTCACAGCCTGCCTGTGTCTGCTCTCCACGCGCGTCGGCTCGCAGGCGGGCGCGCCCGTTCGTATTACCCGAACGCCGCCGGGCGCGCTCAACCTCAACCCCTCGCTCAGCGGCGACGGACGCGTACTCGCCTTCGAGTCGAGCGCAGACCTCGCGGCGAGTCGCACGGGCGTGGGCTTCCGCCTCCTCGCCGCGGACGCCGCGGCCCCCGCCGCCTTCAGGGAGCTTTCGCGTTCGCGCGCGCCGGCCCCAGCGCTCTCGCAGGACGGCGCGGTGGCCGTCTTCGCGGCGCGCGAAGACCCGCTCGGCGAGAACGCCGACGGCGACTCGGAAATCTTCATCTCGGAAGGCGGCCGTCTCCGCCAGCTCACGCACACGAACGCGGACGAGCCCTCGCGGCGCGCGGCGCAGGGCTGCTTCCGCCCTTCCTTGAGCGACGACGGCCGCCTCGTCGCCTTCGCCTGCGACCGCGACCTCACCGGCGGGAACCCGGACCGCGGCCCCGAAATCTTCCTCCTCGACGCGCGCACGCTGTCACTCAGACAGATAACCGACACCGGCGGCCCCGCGTCGGTGCGCGACGCGAAGATCAGCGGCGACGGCTCGCGCGTGGCCTACGTCCGCGACCGCGCGCCGCGGGAGGGGCAGGACGAGCCCGCCAGCGACCTGCTGCTATATTCGGTCAGCGGCGGCGAGGCGTTCGAGGCCGCGGCGGGCGTGCCGGGGCTCGCCTTCGCCTACGGCCGCGCCGTGAGCGACGACGGGCTGCGCGTCGTCTACTCCGCGCGCGCGGCGTCGGGCGCGACGCAGGTCTTCCTGCTCGACGGCCGGAACGGGTACGCCGTGCGCCAGTTGACGCGGCTCGGCACGCGACAGACGGACGTGCCGCTCCACCCGACCTTGAGCGGCGACGGGAACCGCGTCGCCTTCGCCACGCGCCGCGCCGTCGTCGGCGGCAATTCCGACGCGGGCGTGGAGCTGTACCTGTACGACATCCCTTCCGACACGACGACGCGCCTGACGGACGCGCCCGGCGCGGCCACCGCCGAGGTCGTCCCCTCGCTCGACGACGAAGGCGGCCTCGTCGCCTTCAACTTCCCGCGCGTGCTCTCCGACAGGGACGCGCCGGAAGGTTTCGAGAACGACTCCGAGATTTACCTCGTCGCGCCGCCGCCGCGCGCCGCGCACTCGGCGGGGCTGCGAGTCTTCAACGCTGCCGTGCCGACGAAGGCGCCGCCGTCGGGCTCGCTCGCGCCGGGGTCGCTCGCCGTCGTCGAGGGCAAGAACCTCTCGCTCGCCGCGGCCGAAGCGGCGCGCCTCGCCGACGGCTCCTTCCCCGCGAGCTTGAAGAACGTGCGGGTCGGCGTCGGCGGGCGCGCGGCGCAACTCCTCTTCGTCTCGCCCACGCAGATTCAACTCGCGCTGCCCGCGGGGCTGGCCGAAGGCCCGCAGGAAGTCTCCGTACTCAACCACGACGGCTTCGAGACGCGCGGCACGGTCAACGTCTCGCGCGCCGCGCCCGGCGTCTTCACCGCGAACGGCCTCGGCTCGGGCGAGGCCGTCGCGCTCGACAACGACACGCTCCGGCCCGGCCCCTTCGACGTGACGGACGACGCGGGCGAGCCGCGCCGCCTCATCATCTTCTGCACGGGGCTCGGCGACGCCCCGAACGTCGAAGTCTCGGTCGGCGGCCGCGCCGTCAGGGTCGAGGCGGTCGTCCCCTCGCCGGACCTGCCCGGGCTCGAACAGTTGCACGTCGCCCTCCCCTCTTCGCTCGGCGGCGCGGGCGCGGCCCCCTTCGTCGTCCGAGCCGGCGGCGTCGAGTCCAACCGCGTGACGCTTTCGCTGAACGGCGGCGGGCCGCCGCGGCGCGCGGCACGCGTCGAACTCTCGCCCGCTTCGGCACGGATTCCCGTCGGCGGCGAGGTGCGCTTCAGGTTGCGCGCCTTCGACTCGCTCGGCGACGAGATAGAGAACCCGGCCGCGTCCTTCTCGGTCGAAGACCGCGCGGTCGCCGCCGTCTCTGCGCCGGGCGTGGCCGCGGGGCTCTCGCCCGGCACGACTTCGTTGATTGTGAGCGTGAGCGGCGCCTCCGCACGTGCCGCCTTGCGCGTCGTCGAGCGCACGCTCGTCTTCAACGAGGTGCTGGCCGACCCGCCGGACGGGCCCGCGGGTGACGCGAACCACGACGGCGTGCGCGTCGGCGCCGAGGAGGAGTTCGTCGAGCTGGTGAACGGCGCGGGCGAGGCGCTCGACCTGTCGGGCTGGACTCTGAGGACTCGGCCTTTGGCCGGCGGCGCGGAGAGCGTGCGCCACACGTTCCCGCCGGGCAGCCTGCTCCCCGCGGGCGAAGCTATCGTTATCTTCGGCGGCGGAAGCCCGAACCCTGAAGACCCGTTCTTCGGCGGCGCGCCCGTCGCGCGCGCCTCCGCGGGCTCGCTCTCGCTGTCAAACGCGGGGCTGACCTTGCTCGTGCGCGACGCCGCGGGCGACCTCGTGTCGCTGTTCTCATACGGCGAGGCAGACGACGGCTTCGGCGGCGACGCCGTCAATCAATCGCTCACGCGCTCGCCCGACATCCACGGCGCGTTCGTGCGCCACACGGCGGCGGCCGGCGCCGCCCGCTTCTCGCCCGGTCGCAGGTCGGACGGCTCCTTCTTCCTCGAACGCGCGGGACGCCTCGCGCGTGTAGAACTGGCGCCCGCGCGGCAGACCATCTTCGCGGGCGAGTCCGCGAGTTTCACCGCCCGGGCCTTCGACCAGTTCGGACGGGTGTTGAGGGGTGTGCCGTTCGGCTTCGAGTCGAGCGACGCGGGCGTGGCGGCGGTCGAGTCTTCGAGCGCCGAGGCGTCGGATGGCTCCGTCGGCGTCACCCTCAAGGGTCTCGCCCCGGGCGAGGCGGCCGTCACCGCGACGGCCGCCTCTGCGGGCGTCGAATTGAAGAGCGCCGCCGCCGGCCTCGTCGTCAACAACAGGCCGCCGAAGGTCGCGCGCGTCGAAGTCACGCCCGCCGCGCCCGTGCTGAACCGCGGCGGCTCGGCGCGGTTGTCGGCGCGAGCCTTCGACGAGGACGGCCGCCCCGTCGGCGGCGTCTCGTTCGCGTGGAGTTCGGAGGACGCCTCCGTCGCCGAAGTGGACGGCGACGGCCTTCTCAGGGCTTCGGGCGTCGGCGCGGTTCGGGTCACGGCCGCGGCCGCGGACAACCGCGGCGGCGAGGCGTCGGGCGTCGCCTCTGTGAGCGTGCGACTGCCGCTGGTCGTCAACGAGGTGCTCGCGGACGTGCCGCCCGACGACCCCTCGACCCCGGAGGCCGAGGGCGACGCGAACCGCGACGGCGTGCGGGGCTCGGACGACGACGAGTTCGTCGAGGTGGTCAACGCGTCGGCCGAGCCGGTCGAATTATCGGGGGTGCAAATCTCGGACTCGTCCGCCGTCCGCTTCACCTTCCCGGCCGGGACGACGCTCGAAGCCGGTAGGGCCGCGCTCGTCTTCGGCGGCGGCACGCCTGCGCCCGAGCCCGCGGCCTACGGCGGCGCGCACGCCTTCAAGACCGGCTCGCTGAGCCTGAACGACTCGGGCGACACGCTGACCGTCAAGCTCCCGCTCGCCGGGGGCGGCGCGCACGTGGTCGCCTCGCTCGCGTACGGGCCGGGCGGGGTTGTCGCGCCGAGAGACCAGTCACTCACGCGCTCGCCCGACGCGGACGCTGCCGCCTCGGGCGGGGAGTTCATCCCGCACGCGGGCGCGGGCGGCTCCGCGGGTCGCGCGTATTCGCCCGGACGCCGCGCCGACGGGACGCCCTTCGGCTCGCCGCCGCTCTCGCGCGTCGAGCTGACGCCCGCCGCGACCCTGCTCGAAATAGGGGAGGCGGCGAGCTTCAAGGCGCGCGCCTTCACGCGCGCGGGCGGCGGCGAGACGGAAGTCCCGCTCGTCTCTTTCCTCTGGGCGGCGAGCGACGCGAAGAAACTCGCCGTCAGCCCGCGCGAGGGAACATCGACCGGCGTCGCCGCGCGCGCCCCGGGCACAGTCTCTCTACTCGTGCGCGCCGGCGGCATCGAAGGCGCGGCACTCATCGACGTGAGCGCCACGCCTTCGCCCACGCCGACACCTTCCCCGGCTCCGACGCCTTCACCGACACCGACACCAACGCCTTCCCCGTCACCGACCGCGACGCCGACCCCTACTCCGGCCCCGTCTCCGACCGTCACACCGACACCGTCGCCTACGCCTGCACCGACGCCAACGGCCACGCCGACTCCCGTTGCCACTCCGACCCCGACCCCGAGCCCGACGCCGGGGCCGACGCCTACCTCCTCGCCTACTCCAACCCCCTCGCCGAGCCCGACGCCGGCCGCGCTCGTCGTCATCAGTCAGGTCTACGGCGGCGCGGGGTGTACGACGGCCGGATGCTCGACCTTCAAGAACGACTACGTCGAGCTGTTCAACCGCGGCGGGACAGCCGTCTCGCTCGCCGGCTGGTCTGTGCAGTACGCGTCGGCGGCCGGCACCTCGTGGCAGGTCACGGCGCTGACCGGCGTCACGCTACAGCCCGGCCAGCACTACCTCGTCGCCGAATCCTTCAACGCGAACGGCGCCGGCAACCTCCCGACGCCGGACGCGAGCGGCACCATCAACCTGAACGCGACGGCGGGCAAGGTCGCGCTCGTGGGCGGCACCGCGGCACTCGCGGGCGCGTGTCCGACGGCCGCGGGAATCGTTGACTTCGTCGGCTACGGCGCGTCCGCTTCGTGCTCCGAGACCGCGCCGGCCCCCGCGCCGAGTGCGACGAGGGCCGCCGTCAGGGGCGGCGACGGCTGCGCCGACACCGGCAACAACTCCGCGGACTTCGCGGCCGCCGCGCCCAACCCACGCAACACAGCCGCGCCCATCCACGCCTGCGCGCACGCGCAAGAAGAGGCGGGAGAGACCTTCATATTTCAGACAAGGTCTCTCCCGCCTCTCGGCCTGCTTCTTCCAGCCGCCGGCTTCCGCGCGCACGCGCTCGCGCCGGCTTCCGCCTTTGATTCTCTCAGCGCACGACGCCCGCCAGCGGACTCGACGCGCTGGCGTAGAGCCGCTTCGGCATCCGCCCCGCGAGGTACGCGAGCCGACCCGCCTCGACCGCGAGGCGCATCGCCGTAGCCATCCGCGCGGCGTCGCGCGCCTCCGCAATCGCCGTGTTCATCAGCACTGCGTCCACGCCCAGCTCCATCGCCACGGCCGCGTCGCTCGCGGTGCCGACGCCCGCGTCCACGATGATGGTCGCGTCGGGCAACTGCTCGCGCATGATCCGGAGGTTCGCAGGGTTCTGCACGCCGAGCCCCGAGCCGATGGGCGCGGCCAGCGGCATCACGGCCGCGCAGCCCGCGTCCAGAAGCTTCTTCGCCATGACGAGGTCGTCCGAGAAGTAGGGCAGCACTTGGAAGCCCTCGCGGACGAGCGTGCGCGCCGCCTCAAGGGTCTGCTCGTTGTCCGGGAAGAGCGTCGTCCGGTCGCCGATGACTTCGAGCTTGACGAGGTCGGTCTGCAAAGCCTCGCGCGCGAGCCGCGCCGTGCGGACGGCCTCGTCGGCCGTGTAGCAGCCGGCGGTGTTCGGCAGGATGACGAGCTTCGGGTCGAGGTGGTCGAGGAAGGACTCGGTCTTGCGGTCCAAGGGCACGCGTCGGACGGCGACCGTCACCATCTCCGCGCCCGACGCCCTGTGCGCCGCCTTCATCTCCTCGAAGCTGCGGTACTTCCCCGTCCCGACTATCAGGCGCGAAGTGAAGACGCGCCCCGCGACCTCGAAAGTCTCCCCCACGGTTGCGGCCACTTCGGTTTCGACTGCGGTGGACATTTTTATGAGTGCTCTTTCTAAAGGATGAGCGCGCGCCGGCACCCGCGGCCGGAGGGCTTCACCCACAATTTACACCCGCGGGAGTCGAAACCGAAATTCAGCCGCCGCCGACGAAGTGGACTATCTCCACGCGGTCGCCTTCGGAGAGGCCGTGTGCGGGCCAGTCGGCGCGGCGGACGACCTCGCGGTTGTGCTCGACGGCGAGGCGCTCGGGCGCGAGCGCGAGCTGCTCGACGAGCGTCTGGAGCGTCGCGCCCTCCCGCACCTCCTGCGGCTCGCCGTTGACTTCGATGCGCAAGGGCGCCCCCTTCACTGGTGGATGATGCGGCGTATCTCCGCCGACTCCTCGCCCGCGACGGCGCGGATGATGATGGCCGCGCGCCCGGAGCTGAAGCGCGGGAGCATCGCGCGCACGACGCCGACGCCCTGCGCGTCCGTCGTCGCCGTGAGGATGAGCGGCCTGAAGGACGTGCCGAGGACTTTGACCGTCACGGCCGCGCCCGGCTCGGGCCTCCGCCCGTAGACGCCGCGCCCGACGTAGACTTTAATCGTCGCCAACTGCCCGGCGCGGAACTCGCCCTCGTCGTCGAGGAGCGTCAGGTAAATTTCCTTTGCCAGCTCTAAAGGTGTCTCGTGAACCTCCGGTATCGGCAGCGGCACAGGGGTCTCGACCACCGCCGCGGGCGTGAAGCTCGCCGGCGGCGCGTGCGTCCGCGCGGGCGGGGCGGGCTCGGCCGCCGGGGCCGGCTTCGACGCGGGGCGCGGCGAGGCGAAGCGGAGGGCGTCCACCTCGTCGGCGAGCGTGGCGAGGATGACGATCTCGGGCTCCGCCTCGGGCAGGGGCTCGACGGGGAGCGGCTCGACGAGGATC
>DASVWB010000131.1:0-43940 GCA_036389815.1 Pyrinomonadaceae bacterium
AGCGAGGAGCAGAGCCGCTCGGTCGCGGCGAGCGCCGCCGGGATGGAGTCGACGAAGGCCGCCTCGCCGCGCGTCGCGCCCTTGTGGACGAGCGCCGAGTAGCCGCCGATGAAGTCCACGCCGACGCGCTTCGCGGCCTCGTCGATGGCGCGTGCGAGCGGCAACAGTTCCTCGGGGCTGCGCGCGCGGTCGGCGACCATCGAGGCGGGCGTGATCGAGATGCGCTTGTTGGCGATGCGCAGCCCCAGCTCCTCGCCTATCTCGTCCACGGTGGGGACGAGGCGCGCGGCCGTGCGCTCTATCTTCTCGCGCACGGCGTCGGCCGTCTCGGGGATGGTGGCGCGGACGCAGTCGCGCAGGGAGAGGCCGAGCGTGACCGTGCGCACGTCGAGGTGCTCCATCTCGGTCATGCGCACGGTCTGAAGGATTTCCGCCTGTGTGTATTCCATGCCCCGCTGGTGCTACCTGAGAACGGTGGTGCTCAAGACGAGCAGGAAGACGAAGACGATGAAGAGCGCCGCGGCCGCGATGACGAAGCGCAGACCCGAGTCGTCCGGCGTCTCTTCGAGCACGACGATGGCCTCGTCGCGCATGCGCCCGACGCGCGCCCGCCCCGCCTCGCGCGCGCGCGCCACGCGGCCGCGCGCGCCCGCCTCTTCCGCCGCGCCGGAATCGGCCACGACCTCGCCCGGCACGGCCGCCCCCGCCACACCGGGGTCTGGCTCCGCGAGGGGGGGCGTGACCGAATCCGCGTGCGACTCCGCGGCGCCCGACTCCGCCCGCGGCAGCGCGAACACCTGCGGCTGCACGAAAGCCTCGAACTCCTTCGTCGGCGGCGCCCACTCCTGCGCCGCCTCGGCCTCGCGCGTCTCGGGCGCGGCCGGCACGTCGGCCGCCGCGGGCGGCTCTTCGGCCGCGGCCGCGGCGCGCCACGCGCCCGCGTCGCCGTCGGCCGCCGGCTCGGCATCCATCTTCTGCCCGCACTGCGGGCAGAAACGCGCCCCCGCGCGCACCGCCGCGCCGCACGCCAGGCACCTGCGAGAGATTTCGGGAAGCGACATGGAAGAATTTTTGATTTTAGATTTTTGATTTTAGATTGCAGGAATCTGTCGGCCGCCCCGCAGTCTCTTAAAATCGAAAATCTAAAATCTAAAATCGCAAATCTGCTAAATCCTGTGCATCGCGTTGAAGAGGTCTTCGCGCTGGGCGTAGATGCGCACGCCCAGGCGCTCGCCCTCGCCGCGGAAGCGCTCCTTGAGGGCCGAGACGTTCTCCCCGGCGCGCGAGATGTCGGCGACGATGACCATGGCGAACTTGCCCTGCACGACCGTCTGGTTGATGTCGATGATGCTACAACGCGCCTCGGCCAGTATCTGCGAGACGGCGGCGACGATGCCGGGGTGGTCGACGCCGAAGACCGAGACGATGATGCGGTCGGCGCGCCCCTCCGCGCCGCCGCCGTCCCCCTTCGGCCCGCGCCCGGCCGCGCCGAGCGCCGGCTCGACCGCGCGGTACACGTCCATCACCAGCGCCTCGACCGTCCGCTCGTCGGCCTGCGCGCCCAGCCGGCCGTAGACGGCGCGCGTGATTCTGTAGATGAGTTCCTCGTCAGCCATAAAAGAGTGAGCGGCGAGCGGCGAGCAGTATTTAGTTTAAAGCGAGCGCGGCCTCATAGCTCTCTTAACTGCTCGACCGCTCACCGCTCACCTGCTTCTCAGTTCGCGCGACGCCTCGATGAGTTCGTCCGAGCGCACGATGTCGTCCTGCACGTCCACGCGGTCGACGATGCCGACGACCGCCGCCTCGATGGCCATCTCCTGGTTGCCGACGGCCGTGCGCGCGGCCTTCCCGTAGGCGCACATCACGACCTCGCCCACGCCCGCGCCCAGCCGGTCGGCCACGACCACGATGTTGCGCGTCGGCTCCTTGTCCAGATCAATCGGGTGGACGATCAAAAATCTGACGCCCTCCAGGTCGGGCGTCTTCTTCGTTGACCACACCGTGCCGACGACTTTGCCTAGAAACATAACAAGTAGACAGTAGGCAGTAGACGGTAGACAGCAGAAAAGCCTTCGTTAACGAATCGTTAGGGCGTCAGAGTCGGCGGCCGTCAGGCGGGGCCTACTGACTACTGTCTACTGTCTACTAAGCCTTCGCAAAGACCTCCGCGGCCTCGCCCATGTCGCGCGCGGCGGGCGTGATGATGGTGCGCGCGTTGGTGTATATCTTCTCGCCCTTCTGGATGGCGCGGCGCACGTCGTCCTCGCAGACGAAGTCGACGGCGCGCTTGCCGTTCGACGCGGCCGGCGAGGGCGTCTGCCTGGGCGCGGAAGCCTGACCGCCGTCGCCGGCGGCGGGCGCGGACGGGGCGGGGGCGGGGGCGGCCTGCGCGGGCGCGCGGCCTCCGCCGTTGCCGCCGCCGTTCGGGGCCTGCGCGGTCGGCGCGGCCTCCGGGTGCGGCGCGGCGCCGCCCGAGTGCGCGGCGCGCTGCGGCTCCACGTCAACGTCCTGCTGCACGTAGGCGTGCGGCTGCGCGACGGGGAGCGGCTGCGCCGTCGTCTGCGGCGCGGCGGGCTGACGCTGGGAGAGGAAGCGGTCGACTATCTTCGCGATGTCGTCGCGGCTGACGCCCTGCGCGGCGGCGCCGGCCGGCGCGGGCCTGAGCGGCGAGGCGGCGGCGGCGGCCGGCTGCTCGGCCGCGCGCGCCGGGCGCTTCGAGGGCACGGCGCGCGTCTCGAAGGCGACGCGCTTGATGTCCATCAGGTGCCACGGCGAGACGTTGTCGCTGGTGACGTTGCCGCCCCAAGAGCCGCAGCCGAGCGTCATCGAGGGCGGGAGCGCCGTCGAGAAGCCGATGGCGCCGTGCGTCGTCGGCGAGTTGACGATGATGCGCGAGGCAGGCATCTCGACGCCGAACGCCGCGGCCGACTCGCGCGAGCGCGTGTGTATGCCGGCGGTGTGCCCCATGCCGCCGTAGGATAAGACTTCAAAACATCTTGCCGCGCCGCGCTCCAGCCCGTCCTCGACGTAGAAGGCGAGGATGGGCGAGAGCTTCTCCATCGAGAGCGGGAAGTCGCGCCCGACGCCGCCCACGTCCGCCATCAGGCAGCGCGTCCCCGGCGGCACGCTCAGGCCCGCCATCTTCGCGATGACCTCGACCGAGCGGCCGACTATCGCCGGGTTGAGCGCGCGCTTCTCCGTCGAGACGACCTTCGCCAACTGGTCGGCCTCCGCGGCCGAAAGGAAGTGCGCGCCCTGCGCGGCGAACTCCGCCCGAACCTGCTTCGCCACGGGCGCGTCGGCGACGACCGCCTGCTCCGAGGCGCAGATGGTGCCGTTATCAAAAGTCTTGCCCGTCAGGATGTTCTGGACGGCCGTGGGCACGTCGGCGGTTCTTTCGACGAAGACGGGCACGTTGCCGGGGCCGACGCCGAAGGCGGGCTTGCCTGACGAGTAGGCCGCGCGCACGAGCCCGATGCCGCCCGTGGCGAGGATGACGGCCGTCTGCCGGTGCTTCATCAAAGCCTCTGTGCCTTCGAGCGTCGCGCTCGTCATGCAGCCGACGGCCTCGGCCGGCAGCCCCTCTTTAACCCCCGCCTCGCGCATGACGCGCGCCGTCTCGTTGATGCAGCGGGCGGCCGACGGGTGCGGCGAGAGCACGATGGAGTTGCGCGACTTGACGGCGATGAGGATTTTGAAGATGGCGGTCGAGGTCGGGTTGGTCGAGGGGATGATGCCGGCGACGACGCCGCGCGGGCTGGCGATCTCCAGAACGTCCTTCGACTCGTTGATGACGCCGACCGTGCGCAAGGATTTGAAGAAGTTCCACACGTCCTCGGCGGCGAAGCGGTTCTTCTCGCGCTTGTCGTCGGGGATGCCGTAGCCGGTCTCCTCCGTCGCCATCGCGCCGAGCCGAGCCGCGTCGCGCAGGGCGGCGCGGGCCATCGCCTCGCAGACGCGGTCGATCTTCCCCTGGTCGAAGCGCGCGAGCTGCGCCTGCGCGCGGTGCGCCGCCTCGACGAGGTCGCGCGCCTGCTGCACCGACACTAAATCCTTATCCGCCATAACGCCTCCTCCGGAGGCAGTTGCCAGAGGCCGGGGGCTGGGGGCTGGTTAAACCCCGTCGCCGCCGGGCGCCGTCTTCGTCAAGACTCGGCCCGACTAGCCTCTAGTCTCCAGCCCCTACTTGCTTCTTTCCTTGCTGTTGTCGCGCTGGCCCGCCGGGAGCGAGCGCCCCTGGTCACCCTCGCCGAGGGCGCCGGCCGAGCCGCCGCCGCCGATGGCGCGCTCGTCGGGGCTGTAGCCGGCGCGGCCGTTGCGCGGGAGCACGCGCTCGACCTCGCCGTGCGGGCGCGGGATGACGTGGACGCTGACGAGTTCGCCGACGCGGCGCGCGGCCGCGGCGCCCGCGTCCGTCGCCGCCTTCACCGCCCCCACGTCGCCGCGCACGAAGATGGTGACGTAGCCGGCGCCGATGTACTCCTTGCCGATGAGATTGACGTTCGCCGCCTTGACCATCGCGTCCGCGGCCTCGACCGCGCCCACGAAGCCCTTGGTCTCGACCATTCCGAGTGCTTCCTGAGGCATTATCTGATGTCCTCGCTTCTGTGGTTGTGTAAGTTAAAACTGTTCTTCCGCCCGGTGTGAAAGCAACCGTAGCACCGCGCGCCGCAAAGTTCAAGACGCGCGCTAACTTCGTCTGCGCGAGAAGTTTGACACCACTCGGAGACGCACATTATATTGTGCCCGGAGGCACGGCTCACACAGCTTACTGCGGCGCACACGGCCGCAGCCGCTGTGGAAGGGACACGGGCCGGGCCGCCCACCCGAGGCGCGCGCGCAAGTGACATCCAGGGCATCCGAACAGGCACCCGAAGGCGGCGGGAGGGCCGGGGGCGGCGAAGGCTCCCTCGGCGAGCAGCTCCGCCGCGCGCGCCTTGAGCGCGGCGTCGGCCTGCGCGAGGTCTCCGACCAGACGCGCATCACCATGCGCCACCTCGAAGCCATCGAGGCCGACGACTACAAGTCGCTCCCCGGCGGCATCTTCAACAAGTCCTTCATCAAGTCCTACGCGCGCCACGTCGGCTTCCCCGAGGCGCGCGCCCTCGAACTCTACGACCGCACGGCGCGCGAGCGCGGGCTGCACACGGACGAGGTCGCCACCACGCCGCAGCGCTCGCGCGTCTACATGGGCGAGTCGGCGCGCTCGCCGCTCGTGACCTACGGGCTGAGCGCCGTCATCGTCGGCCTGCTCGCCCTCGTCGTCTACGCCGGGCTGCGCTTCTGGAACGACAAGAAGGCGCAGACGGCCGGCGCGGCCGCCACGCCGCCGCCCGCCGCCGCGCAGCAGGCGCCCGCCGCGACCCCGGCGCCGCCCCCCCCGGCGGCCGAGGGCTTCAAGGTTCAGCTCAGGGCGGCGCGCGCCTTCTGGCTCACCACCTGGCAGGAGGGCGACAAGAAGAAGCGTGGGCGCTTCCTGAAGCCGGACGCGCCGGAGGAGTTCGAGCCGACGGCGCCGCTCAACCTGCACTACGACCAGGTCTCGGCCGACGCGCTCCAGGTCACGGTCAACGGCCAGGCGCTCAGGACGCCGGCCGACGCCACGACGTGGACGCTCACCAGAGAGAACTACAGGCAGTTCGCGCAGCAGTGATGTCTCTTCGGACGAAAGGCCCGCGGCCCGAAAGCCCCTCCCGGCGGGAGAGTTTCGGGGTGCGGGCTCCGACTTTTTTAAATCCCCCGAACGGAGTTTTAAATCATGCTTACGCCTGACATGCAGGAGGGGCTGACCTTCGACGACGTGCTGCTCGTGCCGGCGCGCTCCGAGGTGCTGCCCGCCGAGACCGACACCTCGACGCGGTTCACGCGCGGCATCTCCCTGCGCATCCCGCTCTGCTCGGCCGCGATGGACACCGTCACGGAGAGCCGCCTCGCCATCGCCATCGCGCAGCAGGGCGGCATCGGCGTCATCCACAAGAACTTCCCCGTCGAGCGGCAGGCCGAGGAGGTTGACCGCGTCAAGCGCAGCGAGTCGGGGATGATCGTCGACCCCGTCACCATCCGCCCCGACCGCCCCGTGCGCGAGGCGCTGGCCGTGATGGAGCGCTACAAGATTTCGGGCGTGCCGGTCGTCGACGAGGGCGGCCACCTCGTCGGCATCATCACCAACCGCGACCTCCGCTTCGAGACGCGCTTCGACATCCCCGTCTCCGAGGTGATGACCAGCCAGCCGCTCGTCTCCGTCCCCGTCGGCACGACGCTCGACGAGGCGAAGGTCGTGCTCCAGAAGCACCGCATCGAGAAGCTGCTCGTCGTAGACGGCGACAAGCACCTCAAGGGGCTCATCACCGTCAAGGACATCCAGAAGGCCATCCGGTACCCTTCGGCCGCGAAGGACGACCTCGGCCGCCTCCGCGTCGCCGCCGCCATCGGCGCGACCGGCGACTTCAAAGAGCGCGCCGACGAACTCGTGCGCGCGCGCGCCGACTGCCTCGTCGTTGACACGGCGCACGGCCACTCGTCGCGCGTCGTCGAGGCCGTGCGCGAGATCAAGCGCCGCCACCCCGAGACCCAGGTCATCGCCGGCAACGTCGCCACGGCCGAGGGCACGCGCGAGCTGATCTCGGCTGGCGTGGACGCCGTCAAGTGCGGCATCGGGCCGGGCTCCATCTGCACGACGCGCGTCGTGACGGGCGCGGGCGTGCCGCAGATCACGGCCATCCACAACTGCGTGCAGGCGGCGCGCGGCTCGGGCGTGCCCGTCATCGCCGACGGCGGCGTGAAGTTCTCGGGCGACGTGGCGAAGGCCATCGCGGCGGGCGCCGACGTGGTGATGATCGGCTCGCTCTTCGCCGGCACCGAAGAGTCGCCGGGCGAGCTGATCCTCTTCCAGGGGCGCTCGTTCAAGGCGTACCGCGGCATGGGCAGCATCGGCGCGATGCGCGAGGGCTCGCGCGACCGCTACGCGCAGGAGACGACCGAGGTCGAGTCGAAGCTCGTCCCCGAAGGCATCGAGGGGCGCGTCCCCTACAAGGGCACGCTCGCCGACATGGTGACGCAGCTCGTCGGCGGCCTGCGCGCCGGCATGGGCTACACGGGCTGCCGCAGCATCCCCGAGTTCCAGGAGCGGACGCGCTTCATGCGCATCAGCTCCGCCGGCCTCAAGGAGTCGCACGTCCACGACGTCATCATCACGAAGGAGGCGCCGAACTACCGGCTTGAGTAGTCGGCCGCCCGCCCCCGGGGCAATGAACGCCCGACACGTGTCCGCGCCGGCCTGCCCTCCTCCGCAGACCGGCGCGGCGTTTTTGCGGTCAGAGCAAGGCGGCGGCCGTCGGCACCGCGCTTGCAGTACGCGGGACGGCTATGGACGGACGCAAGGCAGTGCTGATCTACAACCCTAACGCCGGGCGCGGCGCAGACCCGGCGCGGCCGGTCGAGGAGTTCTGCGCGGGCGTCCGCGCGGCCGGCTCCGAAGTCGAGGTCAGGCCGACGGCCGGGCCCGAAGACGCGGCGCGGCTCGCGCGCGAGGCCGCGGCGGCGGGCGCGACCGACGTGGTCGTGCGCGGCGGCGACGGGACGGTACACGAGGCGATACAGGGACTGGTCGGGACGGCGGCCCGCGTGCTGGTGTGGCCGGCGGGGACGGCGAACGTGCTGGCGCGGCAGTTGGGGCTGCCGCGCGCGGCCGGCGAGGCGGCCGGGGTCTTCGCGCGCGGCCACACGCGCCGCATCACGCTCGGCGCGGCGACGAGCGAGCGGACGGGCGCGCGCCGCTACTTCTTCATGCTGGCGGGCGTCGGGCTCGACGCCTCCGTCGTGCGCAGCGTGCGGCCGCGCCTGAAGCGGCGCGTGGGCGAGGCGGCCTTCTGGTACGCGGGGCTCGCGCACCTCGCACACTGGGTGCCGCGCGAGTTCACGGTCGAGGTCGGGGGCGAGCGCCTGCGCGCGACCTACGCGGCCGTCGGCAAGGCACCCTGGTACGGCGGCGGCCTGGCCATCACCCCGCGCGCGCGCCTCGACTCCGGGGAGTTCGAGGTCTGCGTCATAGACACGCGCAGCCGCCTGCGCTACCTGCGCCTCCTCGGCCACGCGATGCGCGGCGGCGCGCCCGCGGAGGGAGCGCGCGGCCTCACCTTCCGCCGCGCCGCGCGCCTGCGCTGCGAGGGCGACGTCGCCGTCCAGGCCGACGGCGAGCTGATAGGCGACCTGCCCATGACCTTCGAGGTCGTGCCCGAGAGCCTTGAGTTAATCGTGCCGTGAAGGGCGGGAGGGAGTAGACAGTAGACAGTAGACAGTAGACAGTAGACAGTAGAAAACATCGGCGGCCTCGTCGTCGGCACCCGCGTCAGCGTCAACGCTACCGAAGCCGAACCTACTGTCTACTGTCTACTGTCTACTGTCTACTGTCTACTCCCTATCAATCCATCTTCATTGCGGAGGAGTTTTTCGTTGGGCTTTATTCGTAATCGCTATCTCGGTCTCGTCTTCTGCGTGGGGCTGCTGGCCTGCGTGCCGGCGGCGGAGGCGCGCGAGGGGACGCGGGCGGAGGCGGAGCGTCTGTGGGAGTTGGCGGTGGCGGCGAAGGGCGGGCGCGAGCGGCTGTACGCCGTGCACAGCCTGCTCGTCGCGTCGGGTTCTCAGAAGTACCCTTTGATTCAGCTCTACGCGTTCTCCGGCAGGTTCTGGCAGTGGGCGCACGACCCCGAGCCGCTCGGCCTCGCGGTGCAGATGTACGACGCGGCGCGCCCCGTCGCGTACCTCTCCTACCCGGACGACCCGGAGTCGCCGCGCAGGCTCGGCGGCGACGTGCGTGCGACGGCGAACTACGTGCTGGCCGAGGCGCAGATGTACTACCTGCTGGAGACGCGCTGGCTGAAGCCCGAGCCCTTCGAGACGTTCGCGGGCGAGGTCGGCGGCCGTCGCGCCGACGTGGTGCGCGCGCGCGTCGCGGGCCGGCAGGCCGACTTCTACCTCGACCGGAAGACCCGCCTGCCCGTGCAGGTCGTCTTCCCTTCCGAGGGGGCGGGCTACCACCCTTTCGTCAGGATGAAGGACTACGCGGACGTGGGCGGCGTGATGCTCCCGTCGAAGGTCGGGCACGAGGGCGACGCGCGCGGCCGCTACGTCTACGCCCTGAACCCGGACTACGACCCCGGCGTCTTCGAGCGCCCGCCGACCATCGAGGCCGGGCCCTTTGCTTGGAGGCGCGCCGCCGCCCGCTGAGCCCCGCGACTGTGCCCCCGCGCCGCGTGGGCTCAGCCGTCCTGCCGCTCGCGGAACCAGAGCATCGCGCCCGCCGAGGCGAAGGCCACGGCGACGACGAGCAGGAAGCCGCCCGCGAGCATCCAGCCGTCGCCGGGGTCGCCGCCGAGCTGCGCGGCGAGCGGGTTGTCGGAGTGCACGCGAGCGCCTGCGGCCGCCCGCGAGCCGGCGTAGAGGCTTGTGATAGAGCAGAGCGTCAGGAAGGCCGCGGCCGCGAAGAGCCGCCTGATGGTTCTGTACATTTACCGGAGACCTTTTCTTTCTCCCGGTGCCGCCACGTTAGACGCGGCGCGCGTGGGTATTGTTCCAAGCGGTAGACGGAGGGGCAGTAGACAGTAGACAGTAGACAGTAGACAGTAGAAGAAAAACGGGCGGCGCGTCCTGGCTGTTAGCTATGACGCGCCGCCTTCGGTTTTTCTACTGTCTACTGTCTACTGTCTACTGTCTACTGTCTACTACCTACTGACTACTTCCCACTCAGCCACGCCTCGCGCAGGGCGCGCGCTTCGGGCGTGGCCTTGTCGTCCTTCACGATGCGGTAGGTGGTGCGCGCGCCCGAGAGTTCGCGCGTCATGCGGAGGCCGACGTAGGCGAGCGCCTCGTCGTAGGGCGGCGGCTCGACGCCGTAGACGTGGCGGCGGAAGAAGTCGGAGAGGTCGAAGCCCGCCGCCTGCGAGGCCACGCGCTCGAACTCCTCGACCGTGTAGCCGCGGCCCTTCAGGTAGTAACTCTCGTTCGGGCTCTTGAGGTAGAACTCCTCGTAGGCGCGGCGCATCACGTCGTCGAGCGAGGCGCGCCCGCGGGAGCGGCCGCGGATGAGGAGGTCGAGCGCGACGGCCAGCGTCTCGCCCTTCGGGTAGTAGCTGACGACCGTCTCCGCGAGGTTCGTGCGCTGGTTCGACGCCGCGCGGTCGATGAAGGGCGCGAGCACGCTCGCCTCGACGGCGCTCGTCAGCCTGCTGCCCGGCGCGTTCTCGATGCCGCCGATGGCGCCCGCGTACGACTTGAGCAGCGCGTCGTCGTCCCACAGCCCCGCGCGCCGCTGCGCGAGCTTGCCGTAGTAGTTCGTGAACCCCTCCGCGATCCAGAGCCCGCGCGTGACTACGGGGCGCGTGAAGTCCCAGGGGCCCAGCCCTGCGGGCCTCAGCCGCTTGACGTTCCAGACGTGGAAGAACTCGTGCGCGGCCGTCCCGACCGCGCCCTCGAAGTAGTCCATCTCGGCGAGCGGGCCCGTCTCGACTATCTGCGTCGAGTTGAGGTGCTCCATGCCGTCGCCGCGCTTCGTGCCCGGCTCGAAGTGGAAGAGGAAAGTGTACTGCTCGTAGTCGGGCGCGGGCATCCACGCCGTCTCGGCGCGCACGACGCGCTCGACCGCCCGGGCCAGCTCGCCGCGCCTCCCGCCCTCGTCGCCGAACGAGTGGACGACGACGCGGTAGGTCTTGCCGCCGACCTCGAAGCTCTCGACGTTGAAGTCGGGCGCGACCTCGGTCGGCGTGTCGATGAGCAGGTCGTAGTTCGGGAAGCGGAACTCGCTCTGGTCGGTCGTCTTCGACTGGCCGTTGATTATCTTCCAGCCCTTCGGCGCGTCTATGGTCAGGCTCACCGGGTCCTGCTTGTGGCCGACGACGTAGACGAAGACCGAGCCGCCGTTGAAGTTGGCGTGGCGCGCGTCGAGCTGCGAGAAGGTGCCGGAGAGGTCGTCGGCGAAGACCTTGTAGGAGAAGGTCAGCCCGACGCCGCCGCCCCTGGCGCGCCAGGTCTGCGTGTCGAGCCGCTCGGCCGGGAGGTTCGCGTGCGCGCACATCGTCTGCGGCGGGCAGTAGATGGCATAGCGCGCCTCCTGCACGTTCCTGGCGAAGTCGAAGACGGCGTAGCGCCCGGGCGACCAGCGCGGCATCTGGAAGTCGACGTGGTCGGCGCCCGAGAGTCCCGACACGTCCACCCGCACCTCGAAAAGGTGCGAGGCCGGGTTCGGCATCGAGAGCCGGTAGGAGATTTGGTAGGCGGGCGCCTGCGTGTCCTGCGCGCGCGCGGCCTCGGCGCCGAGCGCGAGGAGTGCGAGCAGGCAGAGGGCGCGCGCCGTCCGCGCGCGTGCGAAGGCTGTCATTCGTGCGTCCTTAGACTCCGTCGGAAGTTGAGAGCGCCGCCGTCTGTACGGGAGACGCGGCGATTATCGGCGCGCCCCGCCGCGGCTGTCAAAAGCGGCGGCTTGACGCGGCGCGCGCCCCTCGGCTATCAACTCTCACCTATGGACACGACCGAACGGCTCTACTACTCAGACTCGCACCTCGTCGAGTTCGAGGCGCGCGTCCTCTCCGTCGGCGAGGCGGCGGAAGGGCGCGCCGCCGTCACGCTCGACCGCACGGCCTTCTACCCGACGGGCGGCGGCCAGCCGACGGACACGGGGCTCCTCGGCGCGGCGCGCGTCGTCGAATGCGTGGACGGGGGCGGCGGGGTGTTGCACTTCGTCGAGGGCGAGGCGCCGGCCGCGGGCGAGCGCGTGGTGGGGCGCGTGGACTGGCCGCGCCGGCTCGACCACATGCAGCAGCACACGGGTCAGCACATCCTCTCGCAAGCCTTCGTCGAGCTTTACGGCGCGCAGACGCGCAGCTTCCGCATGACGGAGGACGCGTGCGAGGTTGACGTTGACCTCAAAGACCCTTCGGACGAGAAGGTGGAGCGCGCCGTAGACCGCGCCGACCGGGTAGTCTGGGAGGACAGGCCCGTGCGCGTCCACCTCGTCACGCCCGAGGAGGCCGCGCGCCTGCCCCTCAGGAAAGACTCGGAGCGCGAGGGCTCCTTGCGCGTCGTCGAGATAGAGGGCTTCGACTTCAGCCCGTGCGGCGGGACGCACGCGCGCTCGACGGGCGAGGTCGGCGTGATAGTCGCGCGCCAGTGGGAGCGCGCGAAGGGGCTCGTGCGCGTGACGTTCGCGGCGGGCGGCCGCGCGGTCGAAGACTACAGGCGCGCCAACCGCGCGGCGCGCGCCGTCGGCTCGCTCTTCAGCGTCGCGCGCGAGGAGGGCGCGGAGGCGGCCGCGCGGCTACAGGAGGAGAACAGGCAACTGCTGCGGCGACTGCGCGCGGCCGAGGAGGCGGCGGCGCGCGGCGAGGCGCGCGAGCTGATAGAGGAGGCCGCGCGCGTGCCGGGCGGCGCGCCGGACGAGAGGGCGGCGCGCGAAGGCGGCGGCGTCGCCGTCGTCGCGCGCGTGTTCGAGGGGCGCGACGCGGAATCTTTGCGCCGGCTCGCGCAGTCGCTCGCCGCGTACCCGCGGACGGTCGCGCTGCTCGGCTCGGCCGAGGGCGGCGCGGCCCGCCTCGTCTTCGCGCGCTCGGCCGACGCGCCCGGCGACATGAGCGCGCTGATGCGCGAGGCGTGCCGCACGCTCGAAGGGCGCGGCGGCGGCCGCCCCGACATGGCGCAGGGCGGCGGCCAGCGCGGCGAACGTCTCGCAGAGGCGCTCGCGGCCGCCGCCGCCGGCGTCCGTTGAACGGGTCAGGCCCACACGCTACGGCGTGTGGGCCTGACCGTTATGGCGTGCCTTCTCCGGGGCCGCGGCTCACTGCGTGAAGCAGTTCTTCTCCTCGACGAAGCGCGCGTCTTCGAGCGGCTGGTTGTGCCTGACCTCTTCGAGCGTCATGACGGCGAAGTCGTCGCGGATTCTGAAGGGGAGTTTGACGCCGTCCACCTCGCGGAAGTCCTCGAAGTAGGTCCGGTCGCGGCGGACGAGCAGCCCCGTCCGCGCGTCGAAGTAGAGGCGGACGACCGGCCCGGCGGCGGGCGTCGCCTCGACGAGGAACGCCTCCGCGCCGCCGACCTCCTCCTTCCCCTTCAGCGTCATCGAAGGGTAGAGCCGCCGCAGGTCGGCCGCCCAGGACTCGCGCGCTTCGAGCGAGAGCGCGGCCAGCTCCGCGCCCTCCAGACGCCGGAAGCCGATCATCGGCACCTGCATGTAGCCGTACCCGCCCGTGTAGCCGCGGCGGATGACGCCCAGGTCCTTCACGTCCACGAGCGAGACGTAACGGTCGGGCGCCTTCTCCAGAAGCTGGAACGTGCCGCTCACCTTCATCCCCGCGTACGCGCCCTCGACCCGCCCCTTCGAGACGCGCGTCGAGAGTCGCGCGAGCGCCGCGCGCCCGCCGACCGCCTCGACGTAACGCTCAAGAATCGGCTCGACCTCGGGGGCGACGCCCGCGGGCGGCTTCGCGCCGGCCTTGCCGCCGGCCCCGCCGTCGGCGGCCGCCTCGGCACTCTCCTCCCGCAACTCGCGCGGCGCGTCGCCGACGCTGCGGGTGTTTGCCACGACCGTCACGGGCGCGCCCCCGCCGGCCACGGCGTCGAGCGCGGCTTCGAGCTGCGGGTCGCGCCCCGCGAGGAGCGACCGCCGGTCGAGCTTCACCGCGAGGTGCGGCGAGACGCCCTGACCCTCGATGAACGTGCCGTCGGCCGTGATGAAGTCGGCGAAGGCGTACTGGAGGATCGCGCCGGTCGGAAGCTCCTTCGCCGCCGAAGGGAGCGCCGCCCCGGCCGTGCGCTGCCCGACGACGAAGGCGCGCCCCGACGCGCGCAGGCCCGCCGCCAGCACCTCGCCGGCCGACTGCGTCTCGGCATCCACGAGCACGGCGACGCGGCCGCGGTAGCGGCTCGGCTGCGGCGTCACACGAAGCTCGTGCCAGCCCGAGCGCGTGCGCATGACGCCGTAGGAGACCGGGCGCTCCTCGACGAGCCCGCCCATCCCGTAGATGAGGCCGAGCAGCCCGCCGCGGTTGCCGCGCAGGTCTATGACGACGGCCGGCGCGTCCTTCATCCCGCGCAGCGCCGCGCAGAACTTCTCCAGCAGCGGCGCGACGAAGAGGTTGAAGCGGATGTAGCCGACGCCGCCGCGCAAGCGCCGCGACTCGAACTCGACGAACTGCGGCGGGAGCGACTGGAAGGTCGGCATCAGCTCGCCCTTCAGGCGCTCGCGCGCGACGACCGCGCGGCGCAGGCGGTTGCGGCCGTCGAGGAAGGAGAGGCGCACGCTCGTCCCCGGCGCGCCGTTGACGTAGCCGACCAGAATCTCCGCCGGCATCTGGTTGCGCGCCGCCGGCTCGTAGACGGCCGCGAGCCGCAGCTCGCGCAGGATGGAAGACATCGGCACGCCGCCCACGCCGCGCAGCACGTAGCCCGCGCGCAGGCCCGCGCGCTCGGCCGTCGAGCCCGGCTCGACGCGCGTGACGAGCGCCGCGCCGCCGACGATTCTCAGGTCGATGCCGATGCCGTAGGTCATGTGCTCGGCCGCGAAGAGGCTCCCCTTCGGCCGCGGCTTCTCGGCGTCGGGCCCGGCGCCTTCGCCCGCGTCTCCGCCCGCGTCGTCGTCTTCGTCTTCGCCGCCGAGCGACGGGATGGCCTCGGGCGGGATGATGTTGAAGTGCGAGCGGCCGAGGCGGTTGAGCATCTGCTGGAGGAGCGTGTGCAGCTCGCGGTCGGTGCGCGCGGCCGCGGCGCGCGGCGCGAACTCGGCGCGCACGGCGTCCCAGTTGACGCCGCCGAAGTTGGGGTCGAAGTGGTTCTCCTTGACCGTGCGCCAGACGACCTCGAAGGTCTCGGCGCGGCGCTCGGCCTCCGCCGTGAGCTTGGCCGCGGGCGGCGCGGCGACGACGACGGTCGTCTCCCCGCGCGGCGGCGGCGGCGGCTGCTGCTGCTGGCGCGCCTGCGCGGCGGGGTGCATCGTGGAGATGATGAGGAAGAGGACTCTGACGGGGCTGACCCTTGACATGCGACTCCTCGCGCGCGGGGTTCTGAACCGAACTCGCCGCGCCCCGAACCATTACAGCGCGCGGGACGTGGGAAGACTAAAGGGCGTGAAGCCCGCGCGCGGTTTATTAAAACATCCGGCGCCCCGTACGGCAATCAATCTGCAAGAAACGTGCGTCCCCTTTTAGGCCGATGTGTAGCCGGAGGAGAGGAGTGTTTTGATTCGCTTTCCCGGCGTGTGCGCCCCGGCGCGACCCGCGTGCGGGCGCGGCGCGCGGGCCGAACTGTTGAAATCGTAAGGCTTAAACCCGTGGCGGCCGCGACGCGCCGACTCTGGCACGGCCGTTGTTATTAGTCCCGGCAGGTGCTTGGGAGTTGAAAAATTTTGAGGGTGAGTAACTGAGGAGGAGGAAGCGAACATGCTTTGGACAATTCTGGTGATTCTGTTGGTTCTGTGGCTGCTGGGTCTCATCGGCGGCGTCGGCGGCGGCCTGATCCACCTGCTGCTCGTCGTGGCGCTGGTCATCTTCGTCATCAACCTGCTGACGGGTCGTCGCCCCGTGGTCTAGCCCTCGGGGCACACTCTGAAAGCTTTCTGGAGGGCCGGCTAAGGCCGGCCCTCGAAAGTTAGAACGCCGCGCCGCGACGGCGGCCGGCTTCTTGAGACGCGCTGGCGCCCGAGGCGTCAGAGCATCGTCCACAGCAGCGGCGCCCTCCCTTTGAAGGGGAGGGCGCCGTTTCTGTCTTCACGCTTCGCGCCGCCGCCGCGCGCTATTGATAGTCCTTCTTCTTACAGTCGGGCACCACGTCGTAGCCGAGGTAGTAGTAGGCGTGCCACCTTCTCTTCCCCACAAGCGGCCTCCCCGTCCAGACGGTCAGGTGGTTCCCTTCGGTGCTGGTGCAGATGCGGAAGAACTCGGCGCGGCCGTCGCCGTCGAGGTCGCCGCTGGCGACGCCGCGCTTCGCCGTCACGGGCCGGGCCGGGCCCACGACGGCGATGGCCGGCGAGAGCAGCGCGTCCGGCTTCAACGCACGCGCGCCCGCGGCGAGCTTCAGCCGGTAGAAGGAGGAGCCCGGGTCTGCGGCCTCCGGGTTGCGCCCGCAGCCGCCGTCGGCCTTCCCCTCGACGACGGCACTGACGACGCGCTGCGGCCTGTCCGGCAGGACGAAGCTCACCTCGGCGCCGTCCGCCAGCCGCGGGTTCGAGATGCTGAGGCACGGCGCCCCCCCGTCTTTCGCGTCAACCGTCCCCACGCGGGAGGCGAAGTCGAAGCTCTCGGCCCCGGCCGCCGAGCCGGCGGCGCACGCGAGCAGCGTTGCAAGAATGAGTTTCAAATGTCCCTCTCCAAAGAAAGCGGCGTGACGCCCGGCGCCACGCGCGCGACGTGTACGAGAGGCGCGCCCAAGGTCGTCCCCGCGCGTGCCGTTATCACCGCGGCCCCTACAACGCGGAGGCCGCGCGGCGCGTGTTCAGGAGTGGTCGTGTATCATCCGCCAGCCCTTGCGCGTGCGCGTCCAGACGGTCGTGAACCAGCCCGTGCGGTCTGGGCGCCCGGCGCCCGTCAGGACGAACTGCCCCGTCACGAGCGCGTGCTCCCTGCCGAGCATGCGCACCTCGACGTGCTCGTAGCGGAGCTGCTGGACGGGCCGCCCCGTCTTCCAGAAGCCGCGGAGCATCGTCCGCTCGATGGCGTCGCGCCCGCCCTCGGGGCCGTTCGGCCCCATCTCCGTGGCCGAGTCCGTGTAGGCCGAAAGGTACTTCTGGAGGTCGCCCCGGTTCCAGCCTTCGGCCGTCGAGTCGAGCACGGCGCGTATCTGCGCCTCGGCCGCCTCGCGCCTCTTCGGGGCGGTCTTGCCGAAAGCGGCGGGGGCGGCGAGCAGCAGCGCCGCGCAGCAGAGTGTCAGTAGTCTTCTCATCTCTCCTCGCTTCAGTAGGGCAGCACCATCCGCTTGATTCTCCCCTCCGCGATCATCCGGTCTATGGCGCGGTCGGCGCCTTTGATTATCGCCTTGAGCCGCTCGTAGCCGGCCGCGTCCAGCATGATCATCACGCCGCCCTTGGCCGCGCTCGTCGGGTCGGCGGCGTAGACCTGCACGTGCGCGTCGCCCTCCGGGCTGACGACGAAGGTGAACTGGAGGCTGCCGAGCAGCGTCTCGACCGCGCCGAGGTCGAGCTGTTGTGAAGGCGCGTCCTGCATCCGTGGGCTCCCCCTTCCGAAAGTCGTCGGGCCGCGCGGGCCGGCTACCTGCCGGCGCGGTTGACGTAGACCTTCCCCTCCTTCATGACGAAGGCGACGCGCTGGGCGGCGCTCACGTCCGAGAGCGGGTCGCCCTCGACCGCGATGAGGTCGGCCGACTTGCCCGGCTCGACCGCGCCCGTCACCCCGGAGAGCCCGAGCAGCGCCGCGCTCTCCGAGGTCGCCGCGCGCAGCGCCGCCGCCGGCCGCATCCCGTAGCGCACCATCAGCTCCAGCTCGCGCGCGTTCGTCCCCGGCAGCTCGAAGGTGTCGGTGCCGAAGGCTATCTTCACGCCGCTCGCCACGGCGCGCCGGAAGCTCTCCGTGTGCTCGCGCACCGTGTTCGTCAGCCTCAACCTGTTCTCGGCCGAGACGCCGCCGAAGAGCTTCCCGTCGCGCCAGAGTTCGTAGACGAGGAGCGTCGGCACGTAGTAGACGCCGCGCTGCGCCATCAGCCGGAAGGTCTCCTCGCGCACGTAGAGCCCGTGCTCGATGGAGTCGGCGCCGGCCTCGACCGCCATGCGCGCCGCCGCGTCGGAGTAGGTGTGCGCGGCGACCTTCAGGCCGGCCTTGTGCGCCTCCTCGACCGCCGCCTTCAGCTCGTCGGCCGAGTAGTTGAGCGCGCCCGTCAGCAGCTCGGCGCTCAACTGCCGCTTCTCGTACGACTCCATGTAGAGCTTGACGACGTCGGCTCCCTGCTCGACGAGGCGGCGCACCTGCCGGCGCACCTCCGCCGGCCCGTCCGCCGGGTACGAGATGGGCGGCGTCTGCACGTAGGGCGAGTAGCCGACGAGGCGGTACGCGCCCGTCGGCACGACGGGCTGGATGGCGGCGAGTATGCGCGGGCCGGGCACGACGCCCCGCGCGACGGCGTCGCGCAGCGCCACGTCGGCGAAGCCCGCGCCCTCGTTGCCGAGGTCGCGGACGGTCGTCACGCCCGCCTCCAGCGTGAGGCGCGCGGCGTTGGTGGCGACGATGGCGCGGTACTCGGGCGTCTCGCGCAGGATTTGCGCGTCGTAGTCGCCCGCGTGCAGTACGACGTGCGTGTGCGCGTCGACGAGCCCCGGCATCAGCGTCAGCGCGCCGAGTTCGACGACGGCGGCGCCCGCCGGGACGGGCAGGTCCCGGCCGACGCCCTCTATCTTCCCGCCCCGCACGAGGACGGCGACGTTCTCGCGCAGCCCGTCCGACTTGCCGTCGAAGAGCCTGCCGGCCCTGATGTAGGTGTAGCCGTCTCGGTCTTGAGCCCGCGCGGGCGGGGCGGGGGCGGCGAGCGGGAACGCACACAGGGCGGCGAAGAGGAGGGCGGGCGCGGGCTTGAAGAGTTTCATCGCCGGGATTTTCAGGGTTCCGGAGTGGCCGAGTCAACCACCGCGCGGGCCGCATTTTCGGCGCGGTCAATTAAGGGTGTTGTAAAACTCCGCCCCGCGAGTATAATCCTTGCTCCGGCATGTTCCTCCGCCGCGCGCGCCTTTTTTACCGAACACGGCCTTTCACGTTTCCGCGAGGGGTTTTAAACTGCCGCGAACGCTCCCGCCGCGCCGCCGTCCGCACGCCTTTCGGTACGCCGGCCGCCGCGGGACTGACGCCCGAGCGTTCGCGGCCACGGGCCCTCGCCCGCGGGGCCTGAGAAGGGCCGAGAGCGTAGTCTCCTGACGGCGGGACGGCCCGCCTTAAATCCCCACTCAGAGAGGACTGTTTGTAACGGACGACCCCCGGCGGGCGGACGCCGCGCGCCCCGCCCAGACGACACGGCTTGCCCTTTCCCTCATTTCGTCTTCGGGACATGAAGAGAAGCTCAAACCTATTTCTCGTCCTCTCCTTCACCGCGCTCACGGTCGTGATGACGACCCTGGTGATGCTGACCTGGGAGAAGACCCTGCGCGACCCCTTCTTCGCCTGGGTCGAGCGCCGCTACCCCGGCGAGGAGCAGAGCATGGCGCGCCGCGACGTGCAGCAGCGCGTCGAGCACTTCTTCATCTCCATCGGCGTGGACATGGTCGTCGTCACGCTGCTGCTGCGCGTCATCGGCCGCCAGCAGCGGGCGCTGGTCGAGAGCGAGGAGCGCTACCGCGCGCTCTTCGAGCACGCGGGCGACGGCATCGGCGTCGCCGGCGCGGCCGACCTCCGGATGGACGAGGTCAACGGCCGGTTCTGCGAAATCCTCGGGTGCGCGCCCCGCGAGGCCGTCGGGCGCGACGCGCGCGACATCATCCGCACCTTCGGCGACGGCCGCCGCACGGACGAGCTGGCGCGCCTGCTCGAAGGCGGCGACGAGGGCGAGGCCGAGCTGACGGTCGAGACCGGCGCGGGCGAGCGCCGCCCCGTGGCCGTCTCGTTCAGCACGCTCTCGACGGCGAAGGAGCGCCTGCTCATCTTCATCGTCCGCGACCTCTCGGCGCGCCGGAGGCTCGAAGCCGAGCGCGAGCAGATGCGGCAGCAGCTCTACCAGACGGCGAAGCTCGCCTCGCTCGGCGAGCTGTCGGCCGGCGTGGCGCACGAGATCAACAACCCGCTGAACGGCGTCATCAACTTCGCGCAGCTCCTCAAGGACGAGGGCGCGCCGCGCACCGACTTCGAGAGCAACCTCATCGACGGCATCATCGAGGAGGGCGAGCGCATCGCGCGCATCGTGCGCGGGCTGCTGACCTTCGCGCGCCACGACGAGCTGGAGGTCGGCCGCGTCTCGCTCGCCGAGGCGGTCAACTCCTCGCTCGCGCTCTTCGGCCGGCAGTTCGAGAAGGACGGCATCCGCGTCGAGACCGACATCCCCGAAGACCTGCCGCCGCTCGTCGCCGACCGCTCGCGGCTGCGGCAGGTCGTCCTCAACATGGTCAGCAACGCGCACCACTCTTTGAAGTCTAAGGGCGGCGAGCACGGGACGCGGCTCTTCCGCATCGGCGCGCGCCGGGCCGACTGCGACGGCCGCGAACTCGTGCGCGTCGAGTTCTACGACAACGGGGTCGGCATCGCGCCCGAAGACCTCGGGCGCGTCTTCGACCCCTTCTTCACGACGCGGCGCGACTCGGGCGGGACGGGGCTCGGGCTCTCGCTCAGCTTCGGGATAGTCCACGACCACGGCGGGACGGTGAGGGTCGAGAGCGAGAAGGGCGAGTTCGCGCGCTTCATCGTCGAGCTGCCCGCGGACGCGTCGGGGGGTGACGGCGATGGCGAATAAGGTCCTGATCGTGGACGACGAGCCGAGCATCCGGCTGACGCTCTCCGAGTTCCTCCGCCGCGAGGGCTACGAGCCGCACGCGGCCGCCGACGCCGCGCAGGCGTCGGCGCTCTTCGGCGGGGGCGGCTTCGACGTGGCCGTCGTGGACATCAACCTGCCCGGCCGCAGCGGCATCGACCTGCTGCGCGAGCTGCGCGAGCGCGACCCGCGCGTCCCCGTCATCGTCATCACGGGCGAGCCGAACGTCTCGCAGCTCCCCGAGATCGTGCGCGCCGGCGCCTACGACTTCCTCGCCAAGCCCGTCCTCAAGGACACCATCACGCGCGCCGTCGCCCGCGCCGCCGAGCGCAGGCGACTCGACGAGGAGAAGCGCCGGCTCGAAGAGGAGGTCAGGCGGCACGCCGAGGAGCTGGAGCGCCGCGTCGCCGAGCGCACGGCCGAGCTCGCCGCCGCGAACGGGTTCCTCAAACTCGTCCTCGACAGCTCGACCGAGTACGCCATCGTCACCCTCGACCTCGACATCTGCGTCACGCTCTTCAACCGCGGCGCCGAGCTGCTCTTCGGCTACGCGGCCGAGGAGGCCCGCGGGCGCAGGCCGCGCGACCTCTTCCTCGACGTGGTGCGCTACGGCCCCAACGCCCTGCGGGACTGCCTGCGGGAGGCCGACGCCGTAGGCCACTACCAGACCGAGCTGACGCTGCACCGGCGCGACGGCGAGGAGTTCCCCGCCGCCATCGCCATCACGCCCATCGCGGGCGCGGGCGGCACCATCGGCCACCTCTGCATCTTCCGCGACCTGACGGCCGAGCGCCGCGCCGAGGAGTCGCTGCGGCAGATGCAGGCGCGGCTCGCGCACCAGGAGAAGATCGCGGCGCTCGGGCGCGTCGCCGCGCAGGTCGCGCACGAGGTCAAGAACCCGCTCACCGGGCTCCAGCTCTACGCGATGCACATGAAGACGAAGCTGGCCGACCGGATGAGCGAGGCCGAGCTGGGGCTCGCCGACAAGATCATCGAGACGATCCACCACCTCGCCAAGACCGTCGAGCAGATCATGAGCTTCGCCCGGCCGCTCAGCCTGGAGCGGCGCGAGGTGGACATCAACCGCGTCCTCGACGACCTGCTCCAACTGCTGGAGTCGCAGTTCGCCGCCGGCCGCGTCGAGTGCCGCGCCGAGCTGTCGCCGGAGGAGATGCGCGCCCCGCTCGACGAGTCGGCCGTCCGCTCGGCGCTGACGAACCTCATCGTCAACGCCGTCCAGGCGATGACGGCCGGCGGCCGCCTGACGGTCAGGACGCTGCGCGACGGCGACCGCGTGCGGGTCGAGATAGAGGACACGGGCGTCGGCATGACGCCGGGGCAGGTCGAGAAGGTCTTCGAGGCGTTCTACACCACCAAGGCCAAGGGGCTCGGGCTCGGGATGCCCTACGCCAAAAAAATCATCGAAGAGCACGGCGGCGAGATCGGCGTCACGAGCAGCCCCGGCGCGGGCACGCTCGTCGCCGTCCGGCTCCCCGCCCGCGCGGAGGTAGTGTCATGACCCGGCAGCAGAGAATCCTCGTCGTGGACGACGAGGAGAGCATCACGAGCGCGCTGGCGCTCATCCTCGGCGAGGCGGGCTACGACTTGAAGACCGCCGGCAGCGTCGGCGAGGCCGCCGCCCGCCTCGGCGCCTCACCCCCCTTCGACCTCGTCTTCACAGACCTGCGGCTGCCCGACGCGACCGGCATCGACCTCATCGAGCGCATCAAGGCCGACGCGCCCGACACGCAGGTCGTCCTCATGACGGCGCACGGCTCGCTCGACGTGACCATCGAGGCCATCAAGCGCGGCGCCTACTACTACCTGGAGAAGCCCTTCACGCCCGACCAGGTGCTCGCGCTCGCCGGGCGCGCGCTCCAGTTCGGCGAGATCACGCGCGAGAACCGCGCCCTCAAGCGCGCGCTCGCCTCCGGCGGCGAGACGTTCGGCATCACGGGGCGCAGCCCGCGCATGCTCCAGATCGTCGAGACCATCCGCACGGCCGCGCCCTCGGACGCCTCCGTCCTCATCGAGGGCGAGTCGGGGACGGGCAAGGAGCTGATCGCCGCGGCCCTCCACTCGCAGAGCAACCGCGCCTCCGGCCCCTACATCCGCATCAACTGCGCGGCGCTCCCCTCGGAGCTGATCGAGTCGGAGCTGTTCGGCTACAAGAAGGGCGCCTTCACGGGCGCCGACCGCGACAAGCGGGGGCTCATCGAGGCGTCGGCGGGCGGCACGCTCCTGCTCGACGAGATCGCGGAGATGCCGGCGCACCTCCAGACCAAGCTGCTGCGCGTGCTCCAGGACAGGCGGCTGCGCCGGGTCGGCGACGAGCACGAGGTGCCGGTGGACTTCCGCCTCGTCTGCTCGACCAACCGCGACACGGCGCAGATGATCCAGGACGGGACGCTGCGCAAAGACCTCTTCTTCCGCGTGAGCACCGTCCGCGTCAAGGTGCCGCCTCTGCGCGAGCGCCCGGACGACGTGGCGCCGCTCGCCGAGCGCTTCCTCCAGACCTACGCCGGCAAGTACCAGAAGCCCATCCGCGCCGTCTCGCCGGCCGCCTTCGCGCTGCTCTCGCGCTACGACTGGCCCGGCAACGTCCGCGAACTGGAGTCGGTCATCGAGCACGCCGTGCTCTTCGCGCGCGAGGAGGAGCTGCGCCCCGAGGACCTGCCCGAGCACCTGCACGCCTCCACGTCGGCGCAGACGCGCTGCGTCATCCCGCCCTACATGACGATGGAGGAGATCGAGCGCGATGCCATCGCCCAGACGCTCGAACGTACGGGAGGGAACGTTAAGAAGACGGCCGAGATTCTCGACTACCACCGCCCGACGCTCTACCGCAAGCTGAAGCGCTACGGCCTGATGGCCGACGCCCCGGCCGACGACGACAACGAGCCCCCCGAGTAGCCGGGCCGGGCGCGGCGCGCGCGCCCCCGCGGAACGCCGATTGCTCCCGCGTTCACGTGCGGCCTGCCAACGACGTGTGTCGGAACAGGCCGTGACGACGCGGGGGCTTTTTTATATTATGCTCGGCAACCTTTCCCGACAGATAGGACTGGCAGAGATGGGCGGCGTGACGAGAGGGCGAAGGAGAGTCCTCGTCGTGGACGACTACGACGAGGTGCGCCTGGTTACTCGGCGTGCTTTGGAGAGTTTCGGCTACGAGGTGGTGGAGGCGTCGAACGGCGCCGACGCCGTGAGGCTGGCGGAAGCGCAGACCCCGGACCTGATTCTGATGGACCTGAGCATGCCGAACATGGACGGCTTCGCCACCCTGCACCGGCTGCGCAGAATCCTCGTCCTGCGCGACGTGCCGGTCATCGCCTTCTCGGCGCACACGGCGAAGGAGATTCGCGAAGACGCCCTCGCCGCCGGCTGCCGCGACTTCATCACCAAGCCCGTCCGGCTCGAAATGCTGAAGTCGGCCGTCGAGCGCCTGCTCCCCCTGGAGTGAAGGCCGCGGCGTCCGCCTCCCGCCGTACGTGTCACGCGATGTGACAGACGGCGCGGCGCGTGATTCACAGTGAGACACGCGCCGAGGCGCACGGGAACGCCAAATCCCCCTAGCAGTTTAATTTGCAAGCCTTTTTTTCAGCGCATTATAATTTGCAAGCGGTCTTTCCTTAGCGCGTCACGGCGGCACGGCGGTTGCACTCACCAACGCCGAGCTTTAATCGCAGACGGCGGCGGCGCCGCGCCCGAAGGGGTCAGCGGCTCACCCTGCGAACCGACGGCGCCGCACGCCATCAGCAAAATATGAACGAGTCGTGCGGGGGCCCCCGAAGCGGGCCTCCGGCCCCGGGCGGCGCCCGCGCGACCACGAACACACACGCACCCGCCGGCGCGGGGCTAAAGGATGAATCAGCTATGAACTCGCCCGAGTCCGGCAAACGGACCTACGACACGTCCGACCTCTCGCTGGCCAGCTTCCTCCGCTGCCGCAACTTCACCATCAGCAGCATCCGGCGCCAGAACGGAAAGACCTTCTTCGTCTTCGAGGACACTTCCCAACTGCGCCAGGCCGTGCTTGAATACGCGAACGACGGCAGCGTCCCCGTGCGCGCTTTCTGCGGCACGATGCGCGACCTGAAGGCCATCACCCGTTGAGGTCGAAGCCTTCGGCACGACCCAGTCTCCCCGGAGAAGCACCATGAGACAGATTCCCCAAACGCTGCTCGCGTGCGTACTCGCCTGCGCCTTCGCCGCGCAGTCGGCCGCCAGCGCCCTCGCACAGGAGAAGCCGGCCGCCGCGCCGGCCGCGACGCATCCGGCCGCCGGCGACAAGCAGGCGCCCGCCGCGCCCGCCGGCCCGCAGAAGCTCGTCACGCAGGGGCTCGAAGTCGAGTTCACCATCGAGCCCGTCGGCGCCGCGCCGAAGCTGATGGAGGCGCAGGACGCGCTCGTCCGCGTCCGCGTCAAGGACAAGGCCACGGGCTCGCCGCTCGCCGGCGTCAAGCCCTCCGTCTGGCTCTCGCGCCGCGACGGCGCGCCCGCCACGCCCGAGCAGTGCAAGGAGAAGATTCGCTCCTTCATCCAGGGCTCGCTGCGCGCGCGCCCCGACGTGGACCTCAACAGCTACTACGTGCTCGCGCTCAACTCCGAGCCGAACATCTCGGTCATCGACCCGCTGCTCGGCTTCGGCGGCACCAAGCTCGTCACGCTCGTCATGCTCAAGAGCCCGGGCGAGGACTGGGCGCTCTCCTCCGACCAGGAGCGGCTCTTCGTCTCGATGCCGGCGTCGAACCAGGTGGCGGTCGTCGACTCCAACACCTGGAAGGTCTTGACGGACGTGGAGACGGGCGCGCGCCCCGTCCGCGTCGCGCTCCAGCCCGACGAGAAGTACCTCTGGGTCGGCACGGACGAGGGCGCGGAGAGCGGCGTGACCGTCATCGACGCGGCGACCTTCAAGCAGGTGGCGAGGATACCGACCGGCGCCGGCCACCACGAGCTGGCCTTCTCCGGCGACAGCCGCACCGCCTTCGTCACCAACCGCGACGCCGGCACCGTCTCCGTCATCGACGTGCGCACGCTCGCCAAGAGGGCCGACGTGAAGGCGGGGCGCGGCGCCGACGCCGTGGCCGTCTCGCCGCTCTCGAAGTTCGTCTACGTGACCGACCGCGCCGCGGGACAGGTCGTCGTCATCGACCCGGCGAAGGCGGCGGTGACGGCGCGCGTCGCGGCCGCGCCCGGCGTCTCCTCGGTGCGCTTCGCGCCGGGCGGCCGCTACGGGTTCGCGCCCAACCCGGCCGCCGGCGTCGTCCACGTCTTCGACGCCACGACCAACAACGTGCTCCACGCCGTCAAGGTGTCGAAGGGCAAGGACGTGGCGGGGCGCGGCCCCGACCAGGTCGTCTTCACGAAGGAGTTCGCCTACGTCCGCTCCTCCGGGTCGCTCGACGTGACGATGATCCGGCTGAGCACCATCGGCCGCGAGCCGGACGTGGTGGTCTTCCCCGCCGGCCAGGCCGCGCCCGCCGATTCGCGGACGGAGGCGTCCGCGGCCGACTCGCTCTTCCCCGCGCCCGAGGGCAACTCGATGCTCGTCGCCAACGTCGCCGACAAGCAGATTTACTACTACACCGAGGGCATGGCCGCGCCGATGGGCGACTTCCAGAACTACAAGCGCGAGCCGCGCGCGGTGCTCGTCGCCGACCGCAGCTTGCGCGAGGTGAAGACCGGCACCTACGAGACGGTGACGCGGCTGCCGAAGGGCGGCGCCTACGACGTGGCCTTCCTGCTCGACAGCCCCCGCGTCACGCACTGCTTCGAGGCGGCGGCGGCCGAGAACCCGGCCGTCAGGCACGAGCGCGCGGCCTCGCTCGCCGTCGAGTACCTCGACAAGGATAAGCCGCTGCGCGCGGGCGAGGACTACAAGATTCGCCTGAGGCTCACGGACGCGGCGACGGGCAAGCCGGTCGAGGGGCTGAAGGACGTGCAGGTGCTGACCTTCCTCTCGCCGGGCATCTGGCAGAAGCGCGCGTACGCGACCGCGGCCGGGCAGGGCGTCTACGAGCTGACGGTCAACGTGCCGCAGGAGGGCGTCTACATGATCTTCGTCGAGAGCCGCTCGCAGGGCGTCGCCTTCCGGCAACTGCCCTACCTGATGCTGCGGGCGACGGCCGCGCCGGCCGGGGGGCAGCCGACCGCGCCGAACGCCGCGCAGTGACGCCGAGGGACTTCCTCAAGCAACGGACGGGAGGGGTTTTGAACGAGATGAGAAGCAGGTACTTCAACGCGCTCGCCGCCGCGGCCTTCGCGCTCGCGCTCTGCGCCGCCGCGCCGGCGCCGCGCTCTCTGGCGGCGGCGGACGAACCGCGCGCCGCGTCTCAAGAGGTCGTCTACTCCTGCCCGATGCACCCGGAGGTGACCTCGAAGAAGAAGGGGCGCTGCCCGAAGTGCAAGATGGAGTTGCGCCCCGCGGCGGCCGTGGCGAGCCCCGCCGCGGGCGAGGCCGCGGAGCCCGCCGCCGAGGGCGCGGCCGGGCGCGAGGCGCACGTCTCGTCGAAGATGTCCATCCCCGACGTTGAGCTTCTAGACCAGGACGGCCGCAAGGTGCGCTTCTACACAGACCTCGTCAAGGGGCGCGTCGTCGCGGTCAACTTCATCTTCACCACCTGCACGACCATCTGCCCGCCGCTGGGCGCGACCTTCGCGCGCGTGCAGAAGGAGCTGGGCGAGCGCGCGGGGCGCGAAGTGCATCTCATCTCCATCTCCGTAGACCCCGCGACCGACACGCCCGAGCGGATGAAGGCGTGGGGCGCGAAGTTCCACGCAGGCCCCGGGTGGACGTTCGTCACGGGGCCGAAGCCGCAGGTGGACGAGGTGCTGCGCGCGCTCGGCGCGGCGACGGGAAGCCCGTCCGACCACACGCCGACGGTGCTCGTCGGCAACGACGCCGCCGGCCAGTGGACGCGCGCCTACGGGCTCGCGCGCCCCGCGGTGCTCGTCAAGCTCATCGATGACGCCGCCGCCGGCCGCCTCGAAGGCGAAGGCGGGCAGGACACGAAGGAGTCAGCCAGACAATGAAGAAGACGCTCTCCGCACTCGCCCTCTGTATGGCCTTCGCGGCCGCCGCCGCGGCGCAAAGCCCCGCGCGCCCGGCGCCGGCGCCGCCCGCGCCCGCCGAAGTCAAAGACCCGCACGCCGGCCACAAGATGGGCGGGCAGCAGGAGCAGGCGCAGTCGCCCGCCGCGAAGTACTTCAGCGACGTTGAGCTTTTAGACCAGGACGGCCGCAAGGTGCGCTTCTACTCGGACGTGCTCAAGGGGAAGACGGTCGTCGTCAACGCCTTCTTCACCACCTGCACGAGCGTGTGCCCGCCGATGAACCGCAACATGGAGAAGATTCAGAACGCGCTCGGCGACCGCGTCGGCAAGGATGTCTTCCTCGTCTCCATCTCGGTCGACCCGGCGACGGACACGCCCGCCGTGCTCAAGGACTACTCGCAGAAGTTCCACGCCCGCCCGGGCTGGATGTTCCTGACGGGCAAGAAGGAGAACGTGGACTGGGCGCTCTACAAGGTCGGCCAGTACGTCGAGAGCAAGGACGACCACACGACCGTCATCATCGTCGGCAACGAGGCGACGGGGCTCTGGAAGAAGATGTTCGGCATGGGCAAGGCCGACGAGCTGCTGAAGATCGTCCAGAGCGTCGCCGACGACAAGGGCGAATCCAAGTAGCGGAGGAGGACTCGAACCACAGAGACACGGCTTTAGGAATTTCAAATTTGAAATTTGAAATTTCAAATTGTCCTTAGCCGCGTCCCTGCCTCCGTGGTAAATAGCTCTCCAGACACACTTGATGATTAAAAAGCTCAGACTCTACGCCGTCTTCGCGCTCGCGCTCGCCGCCCTGGCGCTTTCGCAGGCCAGCGCGCAGGAGCAGCAGCAACAGAAGACCCCGGCGGCAGCGCCCGCCCGCGGCCTGAACGCGCAGGAGCGGCGCGGGCGCGCCATCTTCCTGCGCGGCGAGAGCGCCTCGGGGCGTGAGATCGAGGCGGTCGTCGGCGAGGTGGACGTGCCGGGCTCGACCATGACCTGCGCCGGCTGCCACGGCGAGCGCGGCGAGGGCAAGACCGAGGGCGGCGTCACCGCCGGCAACCTCACCTGGGCCAACCTCACCAAGCCCTACGGCCACACGCACCCGACGGGGCGCAAGCACGGGCCCTTCGACGAGGCGGCCTTCGTCCGCGCCGTGACCGAAGGCATAGACCCCTCGAAGAACACGATGCTCGCGGCCATGCCGCGCTACAAGCTCTCGGCCGAGGACGCGGCCGACCTCGTCGCCTACCTCAAGCGCATCGAGGACGACCACGACCCGGGCCTCGGCGACGCGGCCGTCCGCGTCGGCACGCTGCTGCCCTCGCAGGGCGCGCTCGCCGAGACGGGCGCGGCCATGCGCGACGTGCTCCGGGCTTACTTCGACGACCTCAACGGCCGGGGCGGCATCAACGGCCGCCGCGTCGAGTTGCAGCCGGCCGAGACGGGCGCGAACGCCGCGGCGACGGCCGCCGCCGCGCGCAGGCTCGCCGAGGAGGGGCAGGTCTTCGCCTTCGTCGGCGGCATGAGCGCGGGCGCGGACGCCGAGGTCGCGGCGCTGGCGCGCGAGCTGGAAGTCCCCTTCGTCGGCCCGGCGACGCTGCTGCCGCAGGCCGGCGCGGCGGCGAACCGCTACGTCTTCTACCTCATGCCGGGGCTCGGCGAGCAGGCGCGCGCGCTCGTCAACTTCCACGCGCGTCGGCGGCCCGAGGCGACGCGGCAGAAGGTCGCCGTCGTCTACACGGACTCGGCGGTCGGCGCGGCCGCCGCCTCGGCCGTCGAGGAGCAGTGTCAGAAGGCCGGCTGCGGGCCGGTGCAGAAGGTCGCCTTCGACCGCGCGAAGTTCGACCCGGCGGCGCTCGTCCGCGGGGTGAAGGGCGCGGAAGCGGTCTTCTTCTTCGGCGCGGGCGGCGAGGAGGGCGCGTTCATCAGGGAGGCGGAGGCGGCCGCGTGGCGCCCCGACCTCTTCCTGATAGGGGCGCTGGCGGGGCGCGAGCTGGTGTCGAACGTGCCCGCGGGCTTCGACGGCAAAGTCTTCCTCTCCTTCCCCACCGTCCCCGAGGACGTGACGGAGGCGGGCGCGGGGGAGCTGCGCGCGCTCGCCGCGAAGTACAAGTTCGAGGTGCGCCACGCGGCCGCGCAGCTCTCGGCGCTGGCCGCCGCGAAGCTGTTCGCCGAGGGCCTGAAGCGCGGCGGGCGCGAGGTCAGCCGCGAGCGGCTCGTCCGCGCGCTCGAAGGTCTCTACGACTACGACACGGGCTTGACGCCCCGCATCACGTTCGGCCCCAACCGGCGCGTCGGCGCGGCGGGCGCGTACGTCATACGGATAGACGCGGGGAAGCGCGAGTTCGTCCCCGCGAGCGGCTGGGTCAGCGCCTACTGACCCGTCTCTTTCAGGAAGGTGATACGGATGAAATTCGCATTGATAAGGAACGGCCTCGCGCCGTCGCTCCTCCTGCTCGGCGCGCTGCTCGGGGCGCCGTCTCTCGCGGGCGCGCAGACGGCGCAGGCGCCCGCGCCGACCACGCGTGTCGGGCAGGCGCAGGCGACGCCCGACCCGGCCGCCGCCTGCGGCTGCGAGGCTCAGCCTCTGCCGGAAGTGCTCGCCACCGTGGGCGGCGTCAAGGTCACGCCGCAGGACATCTCGCCCGAAGTCCGCCAGCGCATCGCCGGCCTGCAACAGCAGGTCGTCGAGGCGCGCAAGCGCGAGCTCGACTTGCAGATCAACAGCGCGCTGCTCGAAGCCGAGGCGAAGAAGCGCGGCGTCTCGGCCACGAAGCTGCTCGAAGCCGAGGTGGTCGCCAGGACGCAGGAGCCGACCGAGGCCGAGGCGCAGAAGTTCTACGACGCGAACAAGGCGCGCATCCCGGGCGACTTCAACTCCGTCAAGGCCGACATCGTCGCCTTCCTGCGCGAGCAGCGGCAGCGCGAGCAGGCCGCGAAGCTCTCCGAGTCCCTGCGCGCCGCGGCGCAGATCAGGAAGAACGTCGCCGAGGCGACGCCGCCCGCGACGCCCGCCGACCGCGCGCGCGTCCTCGCCACCGTCAACGGCAAGAACATCACCTCGGGCGACGTGGAAGACAGTTTGCGCCCGCTCGTCTTCAGCGTGCAGGAGCAGGTCTACAGGCTGCGCGCGCAGGAGGTCGAGCTGAAGGTGAACGACATCCTGCTGAGCGGCGAGGCGCAGAAGCGCGGCGTGACGCCGAAGGCGCTGCTCGAAGCCGAGGTCAACTCCAAGCTCCCGGCCGTCACGGATGCCGACGCGCAGAGGTTCTACGACGAGAACAAGGCGCGCATCCAGGGCGACTTCGCGCAGACGAAGGAGCAGATTGTCCAGTACCTGCGCGAGACGGCCGAGCGCAAGGCGCAGGGGGAGTTCGCCGGCCGCCTGCGCGCCGCGGCGCAGGTGCGCACTTACCTGACGCCGCCCGCCCCGCCCGTCTACGAGATAGCGACGGACGACCAGCCGTCGAAGGGCGGCGCGGCCGCCGCCGTCACGGTCGTCGAGTTCACGGACTTCCAGTGCCCGAGCTGCGCCGCCACTCACCCCGTCCTCGAACGCATCGCCGCCGAGTACGGCGACCGCATCCGCCTCGTCGTCCGCGACTACCCGCTCTCGCAGCACGCCGACGCGCAGAAGGCGGCCGAGGCGGCCGAGGCCGCGCGCGAGCAGGGCAAGTACTGGGAGTACACGATGCTCCTCTACCAGAACCAGTCGGCGCTCGGCGTCGCCAAGCTGAAGGAGTACGCCTCGCGCGTCGGGCTCGACCGCGCGAAGTTCGACGCGGCGCTCGACTCGGGCAAGTACGCCGAGAGCGTGCACCGCGACATGGCGGACGGCGACCGCGTCGGCGTCGCCGGCACCCCGACCATCTTCGTCAACGGCCGCCGCGTCGAGAACGCCTCCTACGACGCCCTCAAGGCCGCCATCGAAGCCGCCCTCAAGACCCCGCGCACCGAATAACCGGCCGCGGCCCGAACAAATCAACCGCCGGAAGCACGGGGGCGCGGCTCAACTCTCAGCCGCGCCCCTCGCTTCACCCGCCCCCCCGCCGCCCCACGAATCCCGCCGCGGAGTTTTGCCGCACGGCGCGCGTTCCTGTACGCTGCCACACGTTCGGGCCGGGCCATTCGGCTTCTCACACGCCGCGGCGGAGTTAGGCCGAATCGTCCGGCACACAACGGCATGCGCCCGACGCCCCTTCACGATGCCCCTCATGATAGTTGTGTAGGGGCGTGGGTGAGGCCGGGCGTTAGGTGCTCACTATGCTTTCAGTCGGCCAGGCGAGGATGAAGGTATCCTCAGAAACTCCAACCCCGGAACACCGAGACTCAAATGAGAAAGCTCAAAATCATCGAACACATCTCGCTCGACGGCGTGATCCAACACTCCGCCGATGACGACGGCTTCCCCTACAGCGACTGGACCGCGCCCTATCGCTCCCCCGCCGGCCGGGACGCAATCCTCGCCGCGCAGGGCGAGAGCTTCGATCTGCTGCTCGGCCGCCGCACCTACGACATCTGGTCGGGCTTCTGGCCGAAGGCGCCGAGCAGTCCGATGGCGGACGGCCTCAATGCGGCAACGAAATACGTCGCCACCCACCGCCCGGAGAGTCTTGAATGGGGCCCGTTCGAGGGCCTCGGGCCGGACATCGTCGAGGGCGTTCGCCGCCTCAAGTCGCAGGACGGCCCGGCCCTTATCCTCTGGGGTAGCTCCACGCTGACATCTACCCTGCTCGAACACGGGCTGGCGGATGAAGTCCTGCTGGCCGTCTATCCGGTACTGTTGGGCACGGGGAAGCGCCTCTTCTCGGAGGGAACCCCTGCGCGCTCATTCGAGCTCGTCGGCACGAAAGCAATGCCGTCCGGCATCATCCTCAATACTTACAAGGTCGCCGGGCCTTTGAAGACCGGGTAGTCGGACGACTCGGACATCGTCAGTGATGCCGGATCGCAAGCACGCCCTTTGGGGTCGGCGCGCACCGGAAGGGGTGGTAATCGGCCGACGGTTCTGTCGTGGTCTATCACGCGCCCGACACGACGGCTTTTAAGTTTCACAAACTCGCGGGGCGGCGGGCGTTCGGCGCGGGAGACAGGCGTAGGAGGAGGAGGAGTGATGAGGAGACGGACGGGCTGGGTGATGTGCGCGCTTGTGGTCTTGGCGGTCGCGGCGGCGGCGGCGGAGGCGCGGCGGGACGGCGCGGAGGCGCAGGTGCGGCAGACGGTCGAGGCGTACCTGCACGGGCTCAAGTTCAACGACGTGCCGAGCCTGCGGAAGGCTTTCTACCCGGAGGCGAAGCTGTACTTCGTGAAGAAGGACGGCACGCTCGGGCAGTTGAGCCAGGAGCAGTGGTACAAGGGCTTCGAGGGCAGCGCGGGGAAAGAGGAGCAGGGCGACCTGCGCATCGTCTCGGTGGACGTGACGGGCGACGCGGCGTCCGTGAAGGTCGTGGAGACGTACCCGAAGTCGGTCTACACGGACTACCTCTCGCTGCTGAAGCTCGGCGGCGGGTGGAGAATCGTCAACAAGATTTACGTGGCCGAGCAGAGGTGAGGCGGCGAAGGCCGCGTTTGGTTATGCAAGATTGCGTCATCTGCCAACTCGTTCGTGAACAAATCACGGCCCGGCTGGTATACCAGGACGAGCACGCCGTCTGCTTCTTGCCCGAGGAAGTTCAGGTGTACGGCCAGACGGTCGTCGCGCCCAGAGCGCATTTCGCCGACCTGTACAGCACCCCCTTGCCGCCGGCTTCAGCATGTGACAGTTGAACAGGGGTGTGTGTGATGCCGGGCGTTAGGCCGCCGTGTGGGGGCTATGGGATTCATTCTCGAAAATAAGCCGTTCGCCATCAGGAGCGCCGAACTGTTTGCGACCATCCCGGACCCGCACTGGGTGCGCAGGTACGACCCCGCAAACGACCCCCGGCCCTTCTGGTCGCTGGAGGTGTGGGTCGAGGGGGAACTGGGTATCGAGGGCGAGGCGCGGGCGTCCGCCGAGGCGATGCACTTTCCGATCCGCCGGTGGGCGAACGTAGCGGGCCAGGCGGTCGAGTGGGCGGGGCCGTACGACGAGAAGGCGGGCGGGCCCTACGGGGGGTTCTACCTCGGGGAGCACGACACCATCGGCCGCGCCCGACTCCGCTTCGCCGAGCGCGACGGCACCGCCTTCCGTTTCGAGTGGGAGGGGGTTTGCAACGCCTACCTGGACGACGAGGCCCAACGCGACGTGCCCTTCTCTGCGGAGGGCTGGGCCCGGTTCACCGGGGTCACCGTTCAAGGCGGCGGGGCGGACACCGACGAGTCGGTGCGGGGCCGCCTCGCACAGTACCTCGACCCGGGCGACTTCGTTCAGGGGCCGCTACTCCGTCGCACTTACCGTTACAGCTATTTCAGACGCGTCAAGTCGTCCCACGCGGTGTTCACGCCGCTGGACGCGCGGGAGGGCGTCGCGGCGAAAAAGTAGAGAAAGAGGGGCGCGGGTCAGGCCGCGGGGGTGGCGGGCGGGAGCGCGAGCCAGACGCCGCCCTGGGAGACGTAGGCGACGTAGAGGCGGCCGTTTTGCGAGGCGGCGGCGGCCGTCTCGCCCGAGGCGAGGAGTGTCGCGGGGGGGCCGTCGGCGGTCGCGCCAGCCAGCCAGAGGCCGTTCGCGCCGGAAGCGTCCGCGCCCTGAAAGACCGTGACGAGACGGCCGCGGCCGTCCGCGAGCAGCGCGGGCGTCCCGCGCAAATCCCCTTCCCTCACGGCGCGGCGCGGCGCGAAGGTGCGGCCGCCGTCGGCAGAATCCGAGCCGTAGAGGCCGGGCCGCCCGGCCTCGCCCGCCGTGTACCAGACGACGCGCAGGCTCCCGCCCTCGCCGGCCGCCAGCGCGGGGCCCGAGACGGGGCAGCCGCTCAACTCCCAGCGGTCGTCGCTCACGACCACGGGCGCATTGAAGCTCTCGCCGCCGTCGGCCGACGCCGCGACCGCGATGTGCCGGAAGTCGCCCGGCAGCACCTGCCGCCAGCCGACGTAGACGCGCCCGTCCGCGCCGACGGCGAGCGCCGTCTTGCAGCAGGGGCACGCCTCCTTCGCCACGCTCCGGTTACCGGAGAACGTGCGGCCGCCGTCGGCGGAGGCGGCGAAGAAGACCTCGCGGTTCCGCTCGCCGTGCATCCCGCCGCTCCCCTTCGGCGCGGACGACTGACCGCCCGGCTGCGACTCCGCGGGCGGCGCGGCGTTGCGCTCGTCGAGCCACGCGAGGTAGACGCGACCGTCGCGCGCCGCCGCCAAAGAGTGCATCCCGTGTTCGCCCACGCCCGCGTCGTCGTTGACGCGCGCGGGCGCGTCGAAGCTGCGGCCTCCGTCGCGCGAGGCCGAGAGGTAGAGCGTCGTGGCGTGCGCGCCCTCGGACGCGCGCGCAGTCCAGGCGACGTAGACCGCGCCGTCGGGCGCGACCGCAACGTCCGGCGGGTCGCCGCGCCACGCCGTCGCCTCGCCCTCCGTGGGGTTGACGCGCGCGGGCGCGCCCGCCTGCCTGCCCTCGCCGTCGAAGCGCGAGAGCCACACGTCCGCACGCTTGCCCGGCCTGTGCGCGACCCACGCGACGTAGACCGACCCGTCGGGCGCGGCCGCGACTCCCGGCTCCGCGCCGTCGGCCGAGACCTGCAAGCGGCGCACGCCGTCGGCGGCGTTTGAACTGACGGCGGCGGGCGCGGCCGAGTCGGCGTTCGGGCTGCGGCCCGCTTCACTCACGCAGCCGGCCGAGGCGGCGAGCGCCAGCACGGCCGCGACGCGCGCGACCCGCGCGGCGTAACCTCCGAAGGATTCGGAAAGTATTCTCTTCATCGTCACACAGTCTCAGAAGTCGAGGCGCAGGCCGAGCTGTATCTGGCGCGGGTTGTCGGCGGCCGTCGGGAGCCCGAAGGTCGGGAGCGGAAGCGCGCCCGTGCCGTAGACGTTGTTGGGGAGCTGTAGGTTCGCGCGGTTGAGCACGTTGAAGCCCTCGGCGATCAGCTCGAAGCCGGCGCGCTCGCCGAAGCCCCAGCGGCGGCTCAGGCGCAGGTCGAGCGCCGCGGAGTCGAAGCCGCGCCCCGTGTTGCGCCCGAGCCCTGCGGGGCGGTCGTTGACGTTCGTGTCGCCGTTGCGGTCGTTGCCGGTCAGGACGTTGAAGGGCAGCGGCGAGGCGTACTGGAAGACGTAGCTCAGGCGGAAGCCGGAGAGAGCGCGCTTGACGAAGGGGTCGCCGCCGCCGGCCGGAGGCGCGTCGAACGAGCCGCTCAAAGAGAGGCGGTGGCGCTGGTCGTTGTCGGCGGGCCCGCGCTCGTCGCGCAGGTTCTCGTTATCCTGCGGCGAGAAGAAGAAGGCGCCGCCCACGTCGTCGGACGCCTTCGAGAGCGTGTATGAGACGCGTGCGGTCGCGCGCCGGCCGAAGCGCCGCCGGAAGGAGACGACCATCCCGTCGTAGTAGCTGTCGCCCGAAGACTCGTAGCGCGAGACGTTGGCGAAGCGCGGGTCGGGGCGGCCGAGGTTCGCGACGCCGCGCGCGGCGGCCTCGGCCGCACTCAGGCGCGGCGCGTTGACGTTGCGCGAGAGAAGGATGTGCTCGCCGCGCGTGCGCAGGTAGCCGACCGAGAGCGACATCGCGCCCGACAGCTCGCGCTCGACCTGAAGGCTCGCCTGCTGGCTGTAGGCGGAGCGGACGCGCGGGTCGATGGTCGTGACGCTGACGAGCAGCCCCGCGGGGAAGGCCCCGAGCGTCGAGGGGAACGCGGGCGCGCCCGCCGCCCCGTACGGCAGCACCGCCACGCGGTACTTCGAGCCGTCGCGCTGCAAGGCGTTCGACGTGGCGCGCAGCGGCAGGCGGTCGAAGTAGACGCCGTAGCTGGCGCGCACCACCGTCTTGCGCCCGCGGCCGAGGAAGTCGGGCGAGTAGGCCAGCCCCGCGCGCGGCGCGAAGTTGTTCGCGTCCGTCTCGATGGGCGCGGGGAGGAACTGCGCGTCGTAGCGCAGGCCGAGGTTCACGGTCAGGTCGTGGCGCGGCTTCCACTCGTCCTGCGCGAAGAGGCCGACGTTCGGGTTCGACTGGAACTGCGACGCCTCGCCGAAAGCCTGCTGGAAGGTCGCGTAGCGCCCGGCCTGGAAATTCTGGAGCGACGAGAAGGTGTAGACGCCCTGGAGCGCGCCGGGGAAGACGATGCGCGCGCGGTTGAGGAGGAAGTCGGCGCCGAACTTGAGCGAGTGGGGGCCGCGCTGCGCCGAGACGTTGTCGAGCGCCTCGAAGGTGTCGAGGGCGCGCGCCGTCGGCGAGAAGGTGGCCGTGCCGAGGCTCGCCACGCCGGAGATGTTGACGGCCGGCCCGGCCTCGTCGTTGACGGGCGCGGCGAGGCGGCTGCGCGTGTACTGCACGCGCGCCTCGTTGAGCGACCTCGCGGAGAGGGCGGAGACGACGCTCGCCGTCAAGGTCTGGTCGCGGTCGCTGAGCGCCGTGCCCCGGCTCACGGCGTTCAGGCCGCCGACGTTGCGCGCGTTCAGGCTGTCGAGGTCGTAGAGGTTGTAGCGCGCGGCGAGTTGGTGGCTGCCGCCCGCGGAGTGGTCGAGGCGGAAGAGGAAGTTCGTCGTGTCGAAGCCGGTGGGGACGGCGCCGGTCGAGACGCGCGCGCCCGCGTAGCCGGCCCGGTCGAGCCACGCGTTGACGGCCGCCGCGTTGTCCGGCGTGATGGTGATGACGGCGGCGTTGTTGAGCCGCGTCTGCTCGAAGTTGGAGAAGAAGAAGGTGCGGTCGCGCCTGATAGGGCCGCCGAACGACGCGCCGTACTGCGCCTGCGTGAAGGGGTCTTTGGCCGGCGAGAGGGGCCCGCGCGCGTCGAGCCTCCGGTTGCGGAGGAAGCCGTAGACCCTGCCGCGGAAGTCGTTCGTGCCAGACTGCGTGACGATGTTGACGACGCCGCCCGAGGCGCGACCGAACTCCGCGATGCCGCCCGAGGTGATGACCTCGAACTCCCTGATGACCTCTTGGCTGTAGAAGGTGCCGGCGAGGTCGGCCGCGTCGTCGTTCGACGAGAGGCCGTCGACGACGAAGCCGTTGTTGGTGAACCGCTGGCCCGTGATGGAGAGGCCGGTGCCTGCGACCGCAGAGGTCTCGGGGAAGCGCTGGTTGGCGACGGGGTTGGTGCGCGAGACGCCGGGCGCGAGCGCGGCGAGGTCGAGGTAGTTGCGGCCGTTCAGGGGGAGGTTCTCTATCTCGCCGGCCACGACCGTCTCGGCCACCTGCGTCCGCGCCGTCTCGACGACGGGGGCCACGGCCGAAGTCACCGTGACGCTCTCGGCCAGGCCGGCGGGCGAGAGCCGCAGCGGCAGTTCGAGCGCCTGCCCCACCGTCACGGTCAGCCGCACGCTCAGCGAGGCGAAGCCCGGCTTCTCCGCGGCCAGCACGTAACCGCCGACGGCGAGGTTCGAGAAGCGGTAGCGCCCCTCCTCGTCGCTGACGCAGGTCAGGCGGCGCCCCGTGTCGGACGAGGCGGCCGTCAGGCTCACGCCCGGCAGCGCCGCGCCGGACGCGTCCTCGACGCGCCCGGCGAGCGTGGCCGCCGTCACGGTCTGCTGCGCGGAGGCGTCGCGCGCGCCGGGGGCGAGCAGCAGCAGCGCCGCCAGCAGGAGCGGCGCGCACGCCGCCGCCGCCGGCGCGAGCAGGCGCGCGCGCACGTCCCGGCAATTTCGCTTTCCGAATCTCAAGGTGACTTCGCCTCCGGGTTTGCCCCCGCGGATGCGGGAGGGGGATAAAAGAGTGACCTGCGTACGCGGGTGGCAATTCTTATTCCGCCGGGCGCGGCGCGGGGGCGCGGGGTTCGGGCGCCGGGCCGCCGCCGGACGTGATGCGCGTTGAAACATGGGGCGCGCCCCATGTTTTAAATTGAAACCTCGCGCGCCCGCGCGCCCCGCGCCCCGCCGTCTACGGGGGGTGGAAAGTTAACCCCTGAGGCGGGGCAAAAGCAATCTCAGATTTGAAATTTCAAATCGCTTTTGCCCCGGCCGCGTCCCTTCCGCGCCTGACCACTCCCGCGAGCCGACGGCCGACGGCAAGGCCGGGCCGCCGGCCGTCCGCCTTCGGGCACGGCGGTTGCACTTGTCTGCGTCGCTGAGCCACTGCACCGACGCGCGCCCGTCAAGAGGGCGCGCAACGCGAACCGCCTGCGGTGCTCTTCCGGAGCCGAGGGCTTCGGTCGAACACCGTCCCGCGCTTCTCCTACGGGCGGGCAGCCGATGAACCGGCAAGGCCCTTCTCGCCACAGCTCCGAAGGCATTAATTCGCAGCGGGCGTGTGGGCCGCCACAGATGAACATAAATTTTAATTAATTCGGGGGCGCATACCGTAGGCCACCTCCCCGGCGTGACACGCCGGAGGCCGCGACGCCGCGCGCCACCCACGATCTTTGAGCCTCTCGACAACCGAGGAAGGACGCACATGAAAATGAATCCCCCGGACTGTAAGCGACGCCTGCCGTACGTCCCCGCGCTGCTGCTCGCGCTGTTCGCCCTCTGCGGGGCGGCGGGCGCGCAGACGACGACCTCGGACACGTCGGCCGACACCATCCAGCCCTACCCCCAGCCGGTCGAGACGTTAGACGTCGGGCCTTCGTGCAACCGCGTCATCACGGCCGACGTGGTCGCCATCGACCAGCCCATCGTCTACAACCGGCTCGGCGCGATGAACCCGGGCGGGATGATGTTCGCCCTCCGCAACGACGTGAAGCCGGTTGACGCCTCGAAGGGGCTCATCGCCGGCAACGTCCAGCTCAAGGAGTACAAGCGCCCCCGCCCGCTCGTGCTGCGCATGAACGTGGGCGACTGCCTCCAGATACTCTTCCAGAATCTGCTCGGCGCCGTGCGCGCCGACGGGGATCAGCCCGCGACGCGCGCCGCGTCCGTCCACGTGGCCGGCCTACAGCTCGTCGGCAGCATTGCGGACGACGGCTCGAACGTCGGGCAGAACCCTTCGAGCCTCGTCTCCCCCGGCGGCCAGACGACCTACACGGTCTACGCCGAGCGCGAGGGCTCGCACCTGCTCTACTCGTCGGCCGCGACGACCGGCGGCGAGGGCGACGGCGGCTCCATCCCGATGGGGCTCTTCGGCGCGGTCAACGTCGAGCCGGCCGGCTCCGAGTGGTACCGCAGCCAACTGACGCGCGCCGACATGGCGGCCGCCACCAGGGGGCGCACGCCCGCCCCGAACGGCAACCAGCCGATTCTCAACTACGACGCCGCCTACGCGTCGGGCGCGCGCGCCGGGACGCCCATCCTGCGCATACTCGACTCGAACAACCGCATCGTCCACTCGGATTTGAACGCCGTCATCACCGGCCCGGGTCGCGGCCGCTTCCCCGCCGGCACCTACCGCGCCAACGCCGTCGAGCCCGACCGCGACCAGCCGTTCCGCGAGTTCACCGTCGTCTACCACGACGAGGTGAAGGCCGTGCAGGCGTTCCCCAAGTTCTACAACGACCCCGTCCTTGGCCACACGCTCTACAGCGTCAAGGACGGCTTCGCCATCAACTACGGCATCGCCGGCATCGGCTCCGAGATTCTGGCCAACCGCCTCGGCGTCGGCCCGATGGCCAACTGCACCGAGTGTAACTACGAAGAGTTCTTCCTCTCGGCTTGGACCATCGGCGACCCGGCGCAGCTCGTTGACATCCCGGCCAGCGCGCAGATAGACGCCAACGGGCAGAAGATACCGGGCGCGCCGCGCGCGACCAAGGTGCTCTACGCGGACGACCCGTCGAACGTCCACCACTCGTACCTCAACGACCACGTCAAGATGCGCGTGCTGCACGCCGGCCCGAAGGAGCACCACATCCACCACCTGCACGCGCACCAGTGGCTGCGCACGCCCGACGACGACAACTCCTCCTACCTCGACTCGCAGGCGCTCGGGCCCGGCTACTCCTTCACCACCGAGATCGCGCACGGCGGCACCGGCAACCGCAACCGCACGCCGGGCGACTCCATTTTTCACTGCCACTTCTACCCGCACTTCGCGCAAGGGATGTGGGAGCTGTGGCGCTCGCACGACGCCTTCGAGGAGGGCACGGAGCTTGACGGCGCGGGGCGCCCGACGGCCTACTCGCGCAGGCTGCCCGACGGCGAGATAGCCGCCGGCACGCCCATCCCGGCCATCGTGCCGCTCCCGACGATACCGATGGCGCCCGCGCCGACGGCCTCGTTCCAGGGCTTCCCCTTCTACATCCCCGGCGTCGCCGGCCACCGGCCGCCGCACCCGCCGCTCGACACCGTGGACGACGGCGGGCTCCCCCGCCACGTCATCACCGGCGGCACCTTCACCGAGGTGCACAACCGCCTCGACTTCTCGAAAGACCTCGTGACGGCCATCGCACAGCAGGTCGACGAGGCAGGCACCGCGGACGAGAAGGCGGCGATGAGCTTCCACGCGCTGCCCAACCACGACACGTACCTGCCCGACGGCACCGCGGGCGCGAAGTTCCTGACCAACGGCCTGCCGGCCAAGCCGGGCGCGCCCTACGCCGACCCCTGCATAGACGACAAGCAGCTCGCCACCGGCACGCCGCGCACCTACAAGGCGGCCGACATCCAGATAGACCTCAAGATCAACAAGGCGGGCTGGCACGTCCCGCAGGCGCGCATACTCACCCTCTGGGGCGACGTTGCCGCCACGCGCAGCGGGCAGCGCCCGCCCGAGCCCTTCTTCTTCCGCGCCAACACGGGCGACTGCATCACGTTCCACCACACGAACCTCGTGCCGAAGTACTACGAGCTCGACGACTTCCAGGTGCGCACGCCGACCGACATCATGGGTCAGCACATCCACCTCGTGAAGTTCGACGTGACCTCCTCGGACGGCGCCGGCAACGGCTGGAACTACGAGGACGGCACCTTCGCCCCCCAGGAGGTCATTGACCGCATCCACGCCATCCGCCGCCAGAACTCCTGCACGGGGCTCGACCGCGGCGACCCGCGCGACGGAACGTTTACCTGCCCCGTCGCCAAGGCGCACCCGACGCTCGGCACGGTCGGCGCGCAGACGACCGTCCAGCGCTGGTACGCCGACGACACGCTCAACAACAACGGCAAAGACCGCACGCTGCGCACCGTCTTCACGCACGACCACTTCGGCCCCTCGACGCACCAGCAGACCGGCCTCTACGGCGGCCTCGTCGTCGAGCCGCAGGGCTCGAAGTGGCGCAACTCGGAGACGGGCGTCTACTTCGGCGGCGCCGGGATAGCGCCGCGCTCGGACGGCGGCCCGACGACGTGGCGCGCCGACATCATCACGGCCGACCAGTCGAAGAGCTACCGCGAGTTCCTTTTGGAGTTCGCCGACTACCAGCTCGCGTACGAGGCCGGCGGCGGCATCGACGCCAACGGCAAGGCCGTGCCCGACCCGGCGCGCGCCATCGCCCCGCCCGTGAAGGACGAGGTCGGACTGCCCTACCTCGTGCGCAAGGCGCCGCAGTGCCCGGGCGGCGTGCCGCTGCCGTGCCCCGAGGCCGTCTCGGCCGCAGACCCCGGCACGATGTCTGTCAACTACCGCAACGAGCCCGTGGCGCTGCGCGTGCGCGACCCCAAGTCGAACACGCAGGCCAACGGCATCCCCGGCGACCTCTCGCACGTCTACCGCTCGAACGTCAACCGCGCCGACGCGCGTTTCAACGTGCAGCCCACCTTCTACCCGGCGCTCACCGGCGACGTGAAGGGCGGCGACCCTTACACCCCGCTGCTGCGCGCGTACGAGGACGACACCGTGCAGGTGCGCATACTCGTCGGCGCGCACGAGGAGGGTCACAACTTCGAGGTGCAGGGCATCAAGTGGAAGTTCGAGCCGGGCACGCCCGAGGACCCAGTCGCCGACGCCAACAACAACACCGGCTACCGCAACAACCAGATGATGGGCATCTCCGAGCACTACGAGTTCGTCGTGCCGAAGCTGCCCAAGAACTTCCAGGGCGACACGGCCGACTACCTCTACCGCCCCGGCACCAGCGTGGACGACCAGTGGAACGGACTGTGGGGCATCATGCGCTCCTACAAGGCGAACCGCACCGACCTCGCGCGGCTGCCGAACAACAAGACCGGCGGCCAGTCCTTCACCAACCTCGGAGACTTCAACGGCGTCTGCCCGAAGACGGCCGCCGTTCAGTCACTCAACGTGACGGCCGCGCTCGCGCGCGACGTGCTGCCCGAGGGGACGCTCAACTACAACGGCCGCGCCGAAAACGGCGGCGCGCTCCACGACCCGACGGCCATCATGTTCGTCCGCACGGGTGACATCGACACGCGCTCGGGCAAGCTCAAGAGCGGCGTCCCGCGCGAGCCGCTGGTGCTGCGCGCGCGCGCCGGCGAGTGCGTCGAGGTGACGCTCGTCAACCGGCTGCCGAAGTCCGGCGCCATCGACATGGCCGGCTTCAACACGCTGCCGATGATCGTCGAGAACTTCAACGCCAACCAGGTCATGCCGTCTTCAGAGGTGGGCCTGCACCCGCAGAACCTCTTCACCGACGTGACGCGCCACAACGGCGTCAACGTCGGCTTCAACCCGGTGCAGACCATCCGCCCCGGCTACGCGAAGAAGTACCAGTGGTACGCCGGCGACATCGAGCCGGACGCCTACAACCGCGCCGTCTTCAAACCCATCGAGTTCGGCGCGACGGGGCTCTCCTCGTCCGACCCGATCAAGCACTCGAACAAGGGCGCCTTCGGCTCGCTCATCGTCGAGCCGGCGGGGTCGAGCTGGGCGGAGGACGCTGCCTCGCGCGCGCAGGCCACCGTCAGCTCGCCCGACGGCACGAGCTTCCGCGAGTTCGTGATGATGTTCCAGAACGACGTGAACCTCCGCTACAGCGGCTTCGGCGCGATGACCGATTCGAGCGCGTCGGCGTACGACTCCTCGGCCGACGCGATGATGTCCCCGAGCACGTCCACGACCGACACGGCCACGCTCGACTCGGGCACCGCGACGAGCGACACGACGACCACGCCGACCGACCCGGCCGACACGGCGCCGGACGCGACCCCGGCCGAGCCGTCCCCGACCGACTCGACCATGACCACGAACGAAACGACGGTGACCACCACGGACGGCACCACCGCGACGATGGTGCCCGCCGACGGGAGCACGAGCGACGCCACCGTCTCGTCCTCGCCGACCTACTACAAGCAGCCCAAGAGCATCGCCGTGCCGAACCTCGCGGGCGAGGACGACGCGGAGGACTCGGGGCAGAAGGCGGTCAACTACCGCACCGAGCCGCTCTGGAAGCGCATGGGCTACGCGCCCGACACGCCGCTGTCGGGCCCCGAGCCGGGCGCGCCGGCCGACCCGCGGACGCCGACGCGCGACTACGACTTCGCCAACGCGCTGTCGAACTCGCAGGTCGGCGGCTCCGACCCGCAGACGCCCGTCTTCACGGCGACGGCCGGGCAGCAGGTGCGGGTGCGGCTGCTCCAGCCCGGCGG
>DASVWB010000132.1:0-2013 GCA_036389815.1 Pyrinomonadaceae bacterium
CATCAAGCGTTGATGAGAGGAGCGCCGCCACACGTCTTCACTTCGCCTGCTTACTTCCGGCCCGTGCTGCCGAAGCCGCCCGCGCCGCGCGCGGTCTCCTCCAGCTCTTCGGCCCAGACCGGCTCCGGCGTGGCGATGGCCTCGACGACGAGCTGCGCGACGCGCGCGCCCGGCTCTATCTCGAAAGGCTCCGCGCCGTGGTTGACGAGCGCGCAGAGAATCTCGCCGCGGTAGTCCGAATCAATCACGCCCGCGAGCACGTCTACCCCGTGACGGACGGCGAGCCCGGAGCGCGGGGCCACACGCCCGTAGAAGCCCGCGGGCACCGCCACCGCAAGCCCCGTCCTCACGGCCGCGCGCCCGCCGGGCGGGAGCGTCACGCGCTCGGCCGCGTAGAGGTCGAGCCCGGCCGCGCCCGCGCTGCCGCGCGTCGGCAGCCTCGCCTCCGGGTGTAGCCGCTTGAAGTGTAGGCGCTCGAACATGAGAGTCTTCGCGGGGCGTAATCTCAGTGCTTGAAACGTCCAGGCCCGCGCCCCTGTATGATGTTGCGCACGCGCCCGCCGACGAACTGGCCGAGGAGGAAGGCGCCGACGATGACGGGGAAGCTCATCAGCTTGAAGCCGAGCCCCGAGAAGACGCCGAGCGCGGCGGCGAGCGGCGCCGGCAGGAGCAGGGCCAGAAACCACCGCCCCGACCTCCTCCGCACGCTCGCGCGCCAGTAGCCGAAAGGCAGGTTCAGGAGGAAGACCAGCAGCGCGACAGTCCAGAGTCTCATGCTTGTTCCGGCCCACCCCCGCCCGCAGACTCTTTCGGCGCGAACTCGCCCTCGACCCAGACCTCGCCGCCCTCGTAGAACTCCTTCTTCCAGATGGGGACGGTGCGCTTCAGCTCGCGTATGGCCCACTCGCACGCCTCGAAGGCCGCGCGGCGGTGCGGCGCGCTCACCGCGATGACGACCGAGGTCTCGCCGATCTCCGTGCGCCCAGTGCGGTGGACGATGCCGACGTGCTCGACCTCGAAACGCCGTTGCGCCTCCGCGCCGAGCCGGCGCATCTCGGCGAGCGCCATCGGCGCGTAGGCCTCGTAGACGAGGTAGAGCGTGCGGCGACCCTTCGTCCACTCGCGCGCGTAGCCGTCGAGCGTGACGGTCGCGCCGCAGCGCCGCGGCACGACGCGGCGTGCGACAGCGCCCACGTCTATCGGCCCGGTCGTCAGCTCGAAGAAGTCGAGCGCGCCGCCCGCGCGCGAAGGCTCTTCGCCGCCGCCGCTCACGGGCGGGAAGAGCGCCAGCTCGTCGCCGTCCTTCAGCTCGGCCGAGAGGTCGCGCGCGTACTCCTGGTTGACGGCGACGAGGAGCGAGGAGCGGAAGCGGCGGAGCGCGGGGTACTCTTCGAGCAGCCGCGCGAAGGCTTCGCGCGCCGTCGCGCCGCGCGGCATGGAAAGCTCTGCCTCGTCGGCCGCGGCCTCGCGCGCCGCGCCGAAGAAGAGGACGCGCACGCGCACGCCCGGCTCTCCCGCCGCGCGCGTCATTCGCCCGGCTCCACCTTCCTGCCGGCGTGGCCGTTGCCGCGCGCCAGCCCGTGCGTGCGCGCGCGCCCCTCGTAGGCCGTGACGGCCTGCGCGAGCATCGTGTAGAGCCGCCGCAGGCGCCCGGAGGTCGAGCGCGTCTCCAGCAGCCGCTGCTTCGACTCGGCGTCCATCTCGACGACCGCGGCGACGAGGAAGGAGAGGCGCTCGGGGTCGTCGGCGGGAAGCTCCGGCAGCGCGCCGCGCTCGTCGTTGGCCGTGCGCATCGCGCGCGCGACGCGCATGAACATCTCCGTCACCTCCTCGGCGCGGCGCGCGACGACCGCGGCGTCCTCCTCCTCGTCGCCGAAGAACTCGACGCGCGCGACCAGGTACGGGTCGCCGCGCTCGACGTACTCCTCGACGCGGTAGCGCGCCACCCCCACCGTCAGGATGTTCGAGCGCCCGTCGGGAAGCTGTTGCGCCTCGACCACCTCGGTCGCGCAG
>DASVWB010000133.1:0-2066 GCA_036389815.1 Pyrinomonadaceae bacterium
GCGAGTGGCCCACGGCGCCCGCGTAGACCAGTTCCTGATAGAGCATCGTGACCCCGGCGCGTCGAAGTCCCATGTGATGCGCCATCCGCTCCTGCGTGAACTCAACCTCGTCGGCCGCGGCGCGGTCACCCAGCAGGGACAACCAGGTGGCGAACCGCCCGCCGGACAAGTGGAGGAGACCGCACGCGGAGCGCTGCATGACCTGCGTGAGGAACTCACCGCTGGCTTGCATCAGCAGTCCGCGGAGGGCGGCGCTTCGCTCGAACTCGGGGCCGAGGCGTTCGACGTCGATCCTGAGCGCGCCTCCCTCGATAGCCGCGCTTACATACCGTGCGGACTGCCGGGCCCTGAAAAGGGTGTTGAGCCCTGCGGCCCCCTCCATGCCGACCATCCCGACCTCTACTGCCTTGCCGTCCGCCATCGGCATGAAGTAGGAGAGCACCGCCCCCTCGGGGAAATAGACGTGCCGCGCGCGCTCGCCCGCCGGTGTGACGACCTCCCCGGCCCGGAGCGAGACCGGCTCCAGGCAGGGAACGAGGCGCTCGAACTCCTCCGCGGGCAGGGCGGCGAGGATGCGGTTGGTGATCAACTCCTGCGACGCCGTCATCGGGCTCCCCTCAGGTGCAGGATCACCGCCGCCGTGCTTCCTGCGTCCGACCGCTCGCGAACGCGCGCGAGCAGCACGCGGAGGGGCACGGCTTCACCCCCGGACCGGCTGGTGAAGTTGAAACTGTCGGCCGGTCCGCCGCCTCGCAGGAAGCCCTTGATCATCCGGCGCAGCTCGTCGGCGTTGTCGAAGGCCGCGACCTCTTCGTAGAAGTTATGCCCGGCGAGTTCGGCCCCGCCGCCGTCGCCGGACCGGCCGTCCGGCTCCAGGCGGGAGAAGAGGATGGTGCCTTCGGCGTCGAGTTCAAAGAGGCCTAACGGCTGTTGCGTCGGGATAAGCGAGGTGCTCATGCGTCAATCCTTTCTCGCCTAGGCGGTACGTGCCCGGACGTGGCGGTCGAGCACCCCGTCCAGCTCTTTCATCTTCAGTGGCTTTGTCAGGTACTCGCTGCAACCCGCGGCCACGGCCCTGTCACGATCAGCCGCCGCCGCGTGCCCCGAGATGATGACGACGGGCAGGGCGCGCAGCGCCTCCCGCGCGCGCAGGCGGCGGGTGACCGAGAGGCCGTCGAGGCCGGGCAGGCCTACGTCCATCAGGACGAGGTCCGGGCGCTCGCGCTCGACCATGGTGACCGCTTCGAGCCCGTCCCCGGCCTCCACCACCCGGCAGCCCTTCGACTCCAGGAAGAACTTGAACAGCAGGCGCGAGTCCTCGTGGTCCTCCGCGACGAGCACGGTCGGACGACTTCGACGGCTTGACGTGACTACCATGGGAAGATGCCTCACGCCTCCCCCGCCTTCGCGGCAAAGGCTCGCAGTCAACTGCCTGGTTTCTGGAAATCGGGGCGGCCGTTCAGAGGTTACGGGTGAGAGCCGGAAGGCCTCGCCCTTTACCGATTGCCGCCGCAGAACCGGCGCGCCTACGTCCCCGGCGTGGCGGCGTGCTCGCACGCCGCGACCCGGAAGCAGACTGCGCACCCGTTCCTTGCCGCCAGAGGTGGTAATAATAGTGAGGGGGGAGGCGCCTGTCTGCCCGTTTCCGGGAATAAGGTCTGGGGCGGGTCTGGTTTGATAGTTTCGGCTAGCCGAGCAGGCGCTCGAACTCCGCCCGCACGACCCCGTAGCACTCGCAGGCGAACTCTTCCAGCCCCTCCCGGTCGAGTATGGTGATGAGGCCGCGCGAGTAGCGGATCAGTCCCGCCGCTTGCAGCAGGATGGCCGCCTCGCTCACCCCCGAGCGGCGCGTCCCCAGCATCTGGGCGATGAACTCCTGCGTCAGCTTCAGCTCGTCGCCTTCGACCCGGTCGTGGCACATCAGGAGCCAGCGCGCCAGCCGCTCGCCGAGGTTGTGGCCGCGGTTGCAGGCCGCCGTCTGCGAGGTCTGCTTGTGCGCGGCCAGCGTGTAGCGGTGCAACAGGCTCTGGAGTCGGCCGCCGCGCCCCAGCTCTTCCGTGAGGGCG
>DASVWB010000134.1:0-2616 GCA_036389815.1 Pyrinomonadaceae bacterium
AGCGCCTCGGCCACGTCGGCCTCAAGCCCCTCGGTGGCCGACTCGTTGCGCGCGGGGCGGCGCGGGCGCGTGCCCGTTGCCGCGCCGCCGCCCTCGCCGGGCACGGCGGGCCGGCGCGCGCCGGGCGCGGCGGGCGGCTGCGCGCCGCTCTGCTGCGCGATGACGAAGGCCGGGAGCGAGACCGCGAGCAGGAGGAGCGTCGCGAGCGCGGTGGAAATTCTCTTTTTCACAGGGACAAACCTCTGGTTAGAACCTCTGGACTCGAAAGGCGCCGGGCCGCGGCGCGTGACTCGAAGCCGTTCCTGCTGCCCGTTCCGAAGGCAGGTCGGTGTAGTGTAATTGATGAGGCGACGGGCGGCAAGGTTGCAACCCGGAAGAGTCCGTGGGCGCGTGGGCGGGCGTGGTTTCGCCCCGCCTTGCGCCCCGTCCCGGGCGACCTTAGAATGCTCCCAAGCAGTCCGCCGAAGAATGAAGACGGATGACGGCCGGCCCGGCCCGCGGGGCGCGGCGCGCGCCCGTAGACTTTCGGCGGCAGGAGGTGCCCGAAACGTTATGAGCAGTCCCAACGACCCGAGAGACCCTGAAATCCTTGACCCCGTGGACGACCTGATGCTCTCCGACCACGGCGACGACGAGCACGCGCACGGCGAGCGCGACCGCGCCTCCACGTCGGTGCGCGAGATCGCCTCGCGCATCCCCGAGTCGCTGGCCTCCATCGGCCGCGACATCAGCCGCACGGTCGAGCGCGCGCTCGCGGCCAAGGACGACTACGTGGTGGCCGTCAAGGTCTCGCACGACGCGCAGGAGCGGCTGGAGCAGTTGGTGCAGGCCGGCGTCTTCCGCAGCCGCGCCGACGCCGCCGCCTTCCTCATCGACGAGGGCATCAAGGCGCAGGCGCCGCTCTTCGAGCGCGTCGCCCTCAAGCTCTCCGAGATCGAGCGGCTCCGCGCCGAGCTGCGCGGGATGATCAGCAAGGAAGAGGCTAGAGGCTAGGGGTTAGGGGTTAGTGGTCGCGGCCGGCGCTTCGCCCGTGAAGACTGCGGGCGGCTGAGGGAGGCTTTTACTAACCTCCGGCCTCCGGCCTCTAGCCTCTCGAACCGGAGGTTCACTTGTCCACTGTCACGCTGCCGCAGGTGCCCGTCGAGCGGTACACGCTGCCGAACGGGCTGCGGGTCGTCCTGAGCGAAGACCACTCGGTGCCGGTCGTCTCCGTCGCCGTCTACTACGACGTCGGCTCGCGCAACGAGCGCGAGGGGCGGACGGGCTTCGCCCACCTCTTCGAGCACATGATGTTCCAGGGCTCGGAGAACGTGCCGAAGGCGGGGCACTTCCAGTACGTCTTCAACAACGGCGGCACGATGAACGGGACGACCTCCTCGGAGCGCACCAACTACTTCGAGACGCTCCCCAGCTCGCAGCTCCCGCTCGCGCTCTGGCTCGAATCCGACCGCATGCGCTCGCTCAAGGTGACGCAGGAGAACCTCGACAACCAGCGCGAGGCCGTCAAGGAGGAGAAGCGCCTCTCCTACGACAACCGCCCTTACTCGAACGCCTTCCTGCGCCTGAACGAGCTGGTCTACCGCAACCACCGCAACGCGCACTCGACCATCGGCTCGATGGAAGACCTCGACGCCGCCACCGTCGAGGACGTGCAGGAGTTCTTCCGCGTCTACTACGCGCCGAACAACGCCGTGCTCACCGTCTGCGGCGACTTCGACCCGGCGGAGGCGCGCGCGCTCGTCGAAAAATACTTCGCCTCCATCCCCGCGCAAGCCCCGCCGCCGCCCGTGGACGTGTCCGAGCCCGAGGAGGTCGCGGCGCGCGCCGAAACTTACCGCGACCCGTTCGCGCAGCTCCCGGCCATCATGCTCGGCTGGAAGGTGCCCGCCCGGCGCACGCCCGACTTCTACCCGCTCTCGCTCGGCACAGACCTCCTGCTCGACGGCGACAGCTCGCGCCTCTACCAGCGGCTCGTCAAAGAGGAGGAGTCGGTCGTCGGCATCCAGGGCGGCATGGGCGAGCGGCGCGGCCCCTCGACCCTCTACGTCTTCGCCATCCCGAAGCCGGGGCACTCGACCGAGGAGATTCGCGCGACCATCTCTGAGGAGGTCGCGCGGCTGGCCGACGAGGGGCCGACGCCGGGGGAGATGGAGAAGCTGCGCAACACGCTGCTGAACGACGGCGTGCGCAGCCGCCAGTCCACACTCTTCCGCGCGCAGCGCCTCGCCGAGTACACGCTCTACGACGGCGACCCGAACCTCTTCAACACGGAGCTTGAGCGCTACCTCGCCGTCACGCCCGGAGAGATCAGGGCAGCCGTGAGCCGCTACCTGCTCACGGACAACCACTCGGTCATCGAGGTCGTCCCGGCGCAGGCCGACGACGCCGCGCCCGCCGAGCCCGAGCCGCCCGGCGCGCCCGAACAGCCCGGCGCGCCCCCGCCGCAGGTGCCCTCCCCGCCGCCCGCGGAACCCGCGCCGCCGACCGATCCCGCGCAGCGCGCCGCCGACCCGTCGGCCGCGCCGCCGCAGGAGCAGGCTTCCCCGGCGAACGAATGAAAGGGACCGAGAAGTGACGAGTGGCGAGTGACGAGTGATGAGAAGGAGGAAAGGCGAC
>DASVWB010000135.1:0-2461 GCA_036389815.1 Pyrinomonadaceae bacterium
GGGCCCCGCGCCCCGTCTTTATGCGCGCTCGTTAAGTCGCCCGGCCGCGCCTCACTTCGCGGCGAGCGCGAAGGCGGCCAGGGCCGCCTTGTCGTACGCGCCGCCGAGGCGCCCCCACCCGTTCGTCACCTTGGCGTTGACGACGAGGCTTTCGGCGAAGGCGGCGTTGACGCAGGTGTCGAGCAGTTGCACCTGGCTGAAGGTGCCGCTGTACCTGCTGCTCGCGTTACGCGTGTACGCGCCGACGGTCGGCCCGGCGACCTCCCCCGCGGCGGTCGCCGCCGGCACCCCGGTCATGCCGCGCACGACGCTGAAGCCGAAGGTGGCGCGGTCGTTCGGGTGCCTGGCGGTGAAGGCGAGGGTGAAGCTGTCGCCGGGCGAGTAGCGCAGGAACCCGCAGGCGTCGGCCACCGAGGTCGCGCCGGCGCTGGTCGGGAATATCTCCGCCTCGCACTTGTTGTTGTCGATCTGGAGGTTGAAGACGAAGGCGTTGCCGTCCATCTCGGCGGCGGTCGCCTGCCGCGTGTGGACGGTGTTGTCCGGGTCAATGGTCGTCGGCACGATGAAGCGGAACGTCCCCGCGCCCGGCGTCAGCACGTCGCCGGAGGGCCCGAAAACCTCCAGCCTGATCTGGTACTGCCCGGCGGACGCCAGCGTCGTCCCGGGCAGCGCCAGCGTGTCGAGGAAGGCCGCGTAGATGTCGTCGAACCAGTTGTCCACCGGCCAGGCCGTCGTCGTGCCGGCCGGGTCGGGCGGGGTGGGCAACGGCGGCGCCGGCGGCTTGAACTCGTAGAGGTTCGTCTGCGCGCCGACCGTGCGCGGGCCGAGCTGGTAGGTCGGGAACGAGATGATCGGGTTCGGCGCGCCGGGGACCGTCTTGACGTAGTGGCGCGAGACGGGCAAGTCCATCTGCGTCCAGGCGGCGTCGCCCGCCTTGCGGTACGACCAGCGGAAGTACTTGATGGCGGCCGAGCCGGTGATGTTGTTCGAGTAGCCCATGCGGAAGCCGAGCAGGCTCCCGAAGGGCGCGCCGCTGATGCCGCCGTAGTCCGTGAAGCCGTCCGTCCGGACGCGGCCGTTGGGCGCGGGCGTGGCCGACGGGGGCGAGCCCCAGATGACGGTGCCGCCGACGGCGTAGGGCATGACCCACGTCGCCTCGCCGCTCACCACGGGGTCCTGCGGCACGCAGGCGATGGCCGACGGGTCGGTGACGACGATGGTGACGTCGCTGCCGCAGTTGTAGTTCCAGTAGGTGTGGCACGGGATCGGCGGCGCGTAGATGGACTTCCAGACGCCGCCCTGCAACTGCTCGACCTTGAAATAGAGGTCGGGCTTGTCGCCCGCGCAGAGGTACTTGATGACGGTCTGGAAGCGCCCGTTCTCGTCCACGTTCACCGTCTTCAGGCAGTCCACGCGCGTGAAGAACCACGGGTGCACCCACTCCCACAGGCAGAGCAAGGGGCGGATGACGAGGTGCAGGTCGGCGAGCCGCGTGCGCAGCTCCGGGGCCGAGGTCGTCCTCGCCAGCGCGTTGAGGCTCATCTGCGTCTTCAGGTCGAAGGACTGTAGGCCGACGCTCGGGGCCGCCGCCGCCGGGGCCGCCGGGGGGCGCGCGGCGGACGCGGCCTTCGGGACGACCGCGGCGCCCGCGGCGGCGTTGGGGGCGAGGCGCAGGATGGGCGGCGGGTCGGGCAGCGGCGGGACGGGCGGGACGGGCTGGAGGACAGGCAGCGGCCTCACTATCTCTTTGATCAGCTCGTCGCGCAGGCGGAAGGCGATGGCGTCGGGCAGCCGCATGATGATGAACGGCAGCCTGTCAACCTCGCAGATGGTCACGCGCGTGTGGCAGACGGGAAGGTCTCTGACCGAGCCGTCCGGCTGCGGCTGGCGCTTGACGACGTGGCCGCGCACGACGCAACTGCAAATGGGCCAGAGCTTCCAGATGGGGGTCGGGATGTTGACCTGGAGCTTCGGGTTCCTCGGGTCGAGCAGGCGCCGGTCTTCGACGGCGCCGAGCCGCTGGAGGAGCGCGGGCGTGGGCTGGACGCCCTCGTCGAGCCTCGGGCCGACGAAGACCCTGACGGCCTGCGTCGTGGCGTTGGCCGGCAGCGCAAGCGGCGCCGGCCCCTTGTCGAGCGGCGCCGAGCCGAGGAAGTTGCCCTTGGCGTCGAACGCGTAGAGCGCGACGTCCGTCGGCTTCTCCTTGTCGGTCGCTCCTTCGAACTGCGCGCTGACTGTGAACTTGTTGTCTGGCATGTTCGTCTCCTTACTTGGCGTGTGGCAGGGATGTTAAGGTGGGTGGGTGGGATGACTCTCGCGGGCGCCGCTGCGGCCGTCCGCGGCGGCGCGAAGGGTTGTCAGGTGGGCGCGCCGCCCGGCCCCCCGAGACGGAAGACCATCGGCGGCCCGGCGGGCAATCGTTCTAACCTTTCGTACGGCGCTACTGGTCAGCGCCGTGTGT
>DASVWB010000136.1:0-32707 GCA_036389815.1 Pyrinomonadaceae bacterium
TAAGTGGTGAGAGGGAGCACGGGGCCTTGTCTTCCTCTCACCACTTATCACTCACCACTCATCACCGGCTTACTTTGCCCGCTCCATGTAGCGCCCCTCCACGGGGTCAACGCGGATGCGGTCGCCCTCGTTGACGAAGGGCGGGACGGAGATGGTGACGCCGTTCTCCAGCTTGGCCGGCTTGTTGACGTTCGAGACGGTCGCGCCCTTCATCGTCGGCTCGGTCGAGACGACGGCCAGCTCGATGGAGGGCGGCAGGTCGATGCCGATGGGCGAGCCCTCGTAGTACTCGACCTGAATCCTCATGCCGGGCAGGAGCCACTGCGCCATGTCGCCGAGGTCTTCGTCCGAGAGCGCCGTCTGCTCGTAGTTCTCGGTGTTCATGAAGTGGTAGTGCGAGCCGTCGGCGTACATGAACTCCATCTCGTGCTGTTCCATCGCGGCGCGCTCGACCGTGTCGGCGGAGCGGAAGCGGTGCTCGAAGGAGGAGCCCGTGCGCAGGTCGCGCAGCTTCGTCTGCATCATCGCGCGGAGGTTGCCCGGCGTGTGGTGGCGCGCGTCGAGGACTTTGCAGGGCTTGCCCTCGAAGACGATGACCATGCCCTTCCTGATCTGGGTCGCGGATATTGCCATAATGAAGTCTGACTCCGGATGCGTTTGGGATTTCGACTCAGTCTGTCCGAAAGTGTGCCGCGGCCCCACAGTGAGCCCCGCGCGCCCTTTCACAAACCCCGTAGTCTAGCGACCGGCCCGACCCTTTGTCCAGCGTGCGCGCCGGCGCGCCGCAGCTAGACGAGCGTCCCCTCGGAGTCGGCCTCGTCCCCCGCCTCCAGCTTGAAGAAAACGCGGAGCGTGACCTGGTATTCGAGCCGCCCGCGCTGGAGCCCGCCGCGCATCTCCTCGACGACGAACCAGGAGAGTTCGCGCAGCGTCCGGCGCGCGCGCGAGACGGCGACCTCGATGGCGTGGCTGAAGCTCTGGTCGGAGGTGCCGACTATCTCGACCCCCTTGAAAACGTTCTCGCCCATGAAAGAGTCCTCCGGTGTCAGGGATTAAATTTGAGATTTGGGATTTCAGACCTGAAATCCCAAATCCTTACGGCCGTCCCGGGTTGTCTCGGTTTGAAAGCAGGGCGGAAGCTAGCACGCGCGCGTGTGCGAGTCAAGGAAGTCTAAAGGGGCGTACGGGCGTGAGGAGATTTGGATGGCCCAAAACCTTCGAGCGGGCGGAGGCGGTAGACATCGGAGGGAGTGATGTCTTTCCGCCGCCCGCCCGCTCATCCGGAGGAGCCCACCTTCCTGAGCGCTTAAACGACGACCCGGCGAGAAAGTTCACTAAAAATTTTCGCGGCGCGCGGGGACGAAATCCGGGACGGAAGTACGGCCGCGCGCCTTCAGGCCGCGCGCGCGCGCAGCGCCCGCCGCTGGCGCGCGACGCCTTCGAGCCAGCGCTGCGCCTCGTGGTAGTGCGGGAAGCGCTGCTCGTCGGCGCGGAACGCCTTGGTGTGGTAGTAGCGCCGGCCGTTGATGAGGCGTGCCGGGTGCTTGATGTGCAGCATCTCGTGGTAGAGGATGTACTCGACGAACCACTCGGGCACTTCCGGCGAGTCGAGCGTCTTGCTGATGACGATGGTGTCGTGCACGCCGTCGTGGTGGCCGAGGATGGTGCGCGTGCGGCGCTGCGACCAGGTGAGCGTCGGCCGGTCGAGTTCGCCGCCGAAGTAGCGCTGGTTCAGTCGCTGGAACAGGCGCGCGAGGTCGTAGACGCGCCCCTGCGCCGACGAGACCATCTTGCGCCCGCGCTGCCGGCGCGCGAGGTCGGAGGCGCGCAGCACCTCCGGCGAGAAGGCGTAGTCGCGGTAGACGCGCTCGTAGAAGGGCGGCGCGCTGCGGCGGCGCAAAAGCTTCGAGACGAGGATGAAGGCGAGCGCGCGGTGGACGTTCAGCGGCGCCGACTTAAAGACGTCCGACAGGCGGACGTAGACGCGCCCCGAACGCAGCCGGATCGTGTGGTTGAGCCCCGCGTAAGGGTAGTAGCGCACGTCCGTCTCGGGCACGGCGCGCTTGGGCGCGAGCGTGCGGAATGCCTCGGAGAAGAGTGCGGAGAGCAGTGGTTGGGAGTCGGGCATAAACTTGTAACCCTGCCGAAGAGACCGCCGCTTGACCTGCGTGGGAACCGCCGGGAATCATGTGGAGCCGTCGGAACGCCGACCCGAAGCTTTGAGGCTCGATATTAAGAGGCATCGGACGGGGGCGTCAAACGACTCTTTCAGCACCGTCGCTAAGCCTTTTACTTGCCGACAAATGGCCGGCAGGTTCCCGACGAGGCCCGCGCCCACGCCCGGAACGCCCCTCCCCAATCGCTTTAACTGCAACGGTTTAGCCGCGGCGGCGTGAGACCCTTGTCGAGACTGATTTTGTAAGTCGAGCCGGTTCAGCGATTAAGTCGCCCGCCCGGGGCGACCGTGCGGCGCCCGCCGAGGCCCCGGGGCGGGGTTTGCGCGCCTTTTCGGCAATCCGCTATACTCGTTTCGGCCGCGGTGCGGGCGGTCGTCCCTCCCCTCGCCGGCAGGCCGGGAATTTAATTCTTGACAGTGCGGGGTGGCGGCTGTAAACAATTGAAGATGGCCGCGGGAGGCCGTGTAAGTCTCTCGAACTCGCGCCATCCCGGCGTCCGAAACCCCCTTTACAGCCCCGCACGCCGCTCCGCCGGAAGCCCATGACAATCCGAGCTTCGACATTAGCCACGCAGTCCGAGTGGGCGCCCGACGCCCGCGGGCAGGCCGTGCTCGCAGCCATCATCAAGGAGCACCTGCGGACGGGCGAGCCGGTGGCGTCGCGCTCCATCGCCTCGCGCTTCGCGGGCGGGGCGGGCTGGAGCCCGGCCACCATCCGCAACGTGATGGCCGAACTCGAAGAGCGCGGGCTGGTCGAGCAGCCGCACACCTCGGCCGGGAGGGTGCCGACCGACAAGGGCTACCGCTACTACGTAGACCACTTCGTGGGCGACGCCGCGCGCCTGTCGCGCGCCGACATCTCGGCCATCGACCGCGGACTCGGGCTCGGCGCCGACTCGGGCGCGCAGCCGGCGCGGCTGATGGAGCGCGTCTCGCACGTCCTCTCGGAGTTGTCCGAAAACGTCGGCATCGTCGTCTCGCCGCCGGTCGCCGACAGCCGGCTCGAACACATCGAGTTCATGCAGCTCTCCGACGGGCGCATCCTCGTCGTCCTCGTGCTCGCGCCGAACGTCGTCCAGAACAAGGTCATCCGCATCGACGAGCCGCTCACGCAGGAGGAGCTGGAGTCGGCGGCGCGCTACCTCAACGCGGAGTTCGCGGGCAAGAGCCTGCAGACCATCCGCGCCGAGGTCCTCGCGCTGATGGGCGAGGAGAAGGCGCTCTACGACCGCCTGCTCCGCAACGCCGTGCTGCTCTTCGAGCGCGGGGTCGAGGGCGGCGGCGCGGAGGAGACGGGCGACGTCTACATCGACGGCGCGTCGAACATCCTCGCCAAGCCGGACTTCTCGGACGTCGAGCGGCTGCGCGAGCTCTTCCGCACGTTCGAGGCCAAGTCGCGCCTCGTCAAAATCCTCAACGAGTGCATCACGCGCGAGCCGGCCTTCGGCGACGTGCACGTCGTCATCGGGCGCGAGCACACGGCGCCGCAGCTCCGCTCGTGCGCGCTCATCACGGCGCCGTACCGCCTCGGCGAGGGCTTCGTCGCGGGCACGGTCGGCGTCGTCGGGCCGATGCGCCTGGAGTACGAGCGCACGATGGCGGCGGTCAACTACATCGCGCGGCTCGTCGAGCGCGTGCTGCGCGAGGAGGCGCGCGCCTGAAGGGGCGCGCGGGCGGCCGAAAGCTTCTCCGGCTCCGGGGAAGGGCTTCAAAAAAGGGATGACTCAATCGAACATGGCAGACAAGGGCGGAAGGAAGCCGAACCGCATCCCCGTCCGCTTCGTCGGCGACGAGGGCGGCGACAGGCCGGACGCGGGCGCGCAGAACGACGGCGGGCTCACGCCCGACGAGATGGGACGCCAGTCCTCTTACGACGACGCGACCGAGATGGGGCGCCGCATAGAGGACGGCGAAGGGCAGGAGACCGGCTCGGGCGAGTCGGGCGCGCCGGGCAGCGCGGACGTCTCCGAGCAGCCGCGCGGCCGCAACGACCAGGACACGACCGTCTCGCACACAGACCCGCAGGGCGAGGGCGGCGGCGGCGCCTCGGGCACCTCCCAGGAGCCGGCGCGGCGCGCCGAGGGCGCGGCCTCGGGCCCCGCGCTGGCCGAACTGCTCGCCACGCGCGCCGAGCTGAAGCGGGTCGAGGGCGAACTGAAGAGGCTGGCGGACGAGCGGCAGGAGTTCAACGACCGCCTCGCGCGCCGGCAGGCCGAGTTCGACAACTTCCGCAAGCGCACCGAGCGCGAGCGCTCCGAGACCTACCAGCGCGCGCTGGCCGAGGTCGTCAGGCGGCTCCTCCCCGTACTCGACAACCTCCAGCGCGCGCTCGACGCCGAGCGGCTCGTCGAGGTCAGGGAGTCCGAGGAGTTCCGCCACTTCCTCCACGGCGTCGAGCTGATCAACCGCCAGCTCGGCGGCGTGCTCGAAGGGCTCGGGGTCGAGGCCGTGCCGACCGTCGGCGAGCTCTTCGACCCGCACGTCCACGAGGCCGTCGCGACGGAGGCGACCGAGGGGGTCGCGCCAGACACCATCACGCAGGAGATGCAGCGGGGCTACCGCCTCGGCGACAAGCTCCTGCGCCCCGCGATGGTCAAAGTCGCCACGCGACAGTGACGGGTGACGGGTGATGAGTGACAAGAAAAAGACGCACTCAACACTTCCCGCTCACTCGTCACCCGTCACTCATCACTCGTCACTTCGGATAAAGCTATGGGCAAAGTAGTAGGAATCGACCTGGGGACGACCAACTGTTGTGTGGCCGTGCTCGAAGGCGGCGCGGTGCAGATCGTGCCGAACAAGGAGGGCGGGCGCACGACGCCTACCGTCGTCGGCTTCACCGACAAGGGCGAGCGGCTCGTCGGCCAGATCGCCAAGCGCCAGGCCGTCACCAATGCCGCCAACACCATCTACGCCGTCAAGCGCCTCATCGGCCGCAAGCACAAGGAGGAGGAGGTCGTGCGCGCCCGCGAGACCTCGCCCTTCGAGATCGTCGAGGCGTCGAACGGCGACGCGCGCATCCAGGTGCAGGGGCGCGTCTACAGCCCGCAGGAGATTTCGGGCATCGTCCTCCAGCGCCTGAAGGCCGCGGCCGAGGACTTCCTCGGCGAGCCGGTGACGGAGGCCATCATCACGGTGCCGGCCTACTTCGACGACACGCAGCGGCAGGCGACGAAGGACGCGGGCAAGATCGCGGGCCTCCGCGTCGAGCGCATCATCAACGAGCCGACGGCCGCGGCCCTGGCCTACGGCCTGGGCCGCGGCGAGTCGGAGCGCATCGCCGTCTACGACCTCGGCGGCGGCACGTTCGACATCTCCATCCTCGAAATCAACGACGGCGTCTACGAGGTGCTGGCGACTTCCGGCAACACCTTCCTCGGCGGCGAGGACTTCGACGAGCGCATCATCAACTGGATGGTCAAGCAGTTCAGCGAGGAGACCGGCATCGACCTGCGCGCCGACCGCCTCGCGCTCCAGCGCCTCAAGGAGGCCGCCGAGCGCGCCAAGTGCGACCTCTCGTCGCTCGCCGAGACGAACATCAACCTGCCCTTCATCGCGGCCGACGCCTCCGGCCCGAAGCACTTCAGCAAGACCCTGACGCGCGAGACGTTCGAGAGCCTGATCGGCGACCTCGTCGAGCGCACGGTCGAGCCGTGCCAGAAGGCCCTGTGGGACGCGAAGCTCCAGCCGAAGGACATCGACAAGGTGCTCCTCGTCGGCGGGCAGACGCGCTCGCCCATCATCTCGCGCACCGTCCGCGAAATCTTCGGCAAGGACCCCTCGGCCGAGATCAACCCAGACGAGGTCGTGGCGATGGGCGCGGCCATCCAGGGCGGCGTGCTCACCGGCGACGTGAAGGACATCGTCCTGCTCGACGTGCTCCCGCTCTCGCTGGGGCTGGAGACGCGCGGCGGCCTCTTCCACAAGATCATCGAGCGCAACTCGACCATCCCGCTCCACAACAGCCAGACGTTCACGACCGTCGTCGACAACCAGTCGTCGGTCGAGATTCACGTCCTCCAGGGCGAGCGCGAGATAGCGCAGCACAACCGCTCCCTGGGCAAGTTCGAGCTGGTCGGCATACCCAGCGCGCCGCGCGGCGCGCCGCAGATCGAGGTCACCTTCGAGGTGGACGCCAACGGCATCCTCAGCGTCTCGGCCGCCGACAAGGCGAGCGGGCGCGTGCAGCAGATGAAGGTCACGCCCACGTCCGGCCTCTCGTCCGACGAGATCGACCGCATGATCGCCGAGGCGCAAAGCTCGGCCGAGGCCGACCGCCGCACGCGCGAGCTGGTCACGCAGCGCGCGAAGCTCGAAGGGCTCCTGCGGAACACGCAGCGCACCTTCGCCGAGTTCGGCGCCGGGCTCTCGTCGGGCGACCGCGTGATGGCGCAGGACACCTTCGCCGAGTGCGAGGAGCTGCTGAAGTCGGAGAACGTCGAGGCCATACAGGAGGGCACGCAGCGGCTGGAGCGCGTCGGCCAGCAGCTCACGCTCGCGATGCTCAACCCGCTGGCCGGGCGCTGAAGCCGGCGAAAGCGGTGCGGGTGACAAGTGGCGGGTGACGGGTTAGAATTTCTTTCAACCTGTCACTCGTCACTTACTTTTTAAGAGATGGCTGCAAAACGCGACTATTACGAAGTGCTCGGCGTGGGCCGGGGCGCGAACGACGCCGAGATTAAGAGCGCCTACCGCAAGCTCGCCGTCCGCTACCACCCGGACAAGAACCCGGGCGACCAGGAGGCCGAGGAGAAGTTCAAGGAGGCGGCCGAAGCCTACTCCGTGCTCTCCGACGCCGAGCAGCGCGCGCGCTACGACCGCTTCGGCCACGCCGGGGTCTCGGGCGCGGCGGGCGCGCAGGGGGCGTGGGGCGGCGCGCAGGGGTTCGGCGGCATCGAGGACATCCTCGGCGACCTCTTCGGCTTCGGCGAGGTCTTCGGCGGCGGGCGCGCGGCGGGCGGGCGCAGGGGCGCGGCGCAGCGCGGCGCCGACCTGCGCTACGACCTGGAGATGACGCTCGAAGAGGCGGCCGCCGGGATGACGGCGCAGTTGCGCGTGCCGCGGCTGGAGTCGTGCGAGGCGTGCAAGGGCTCGGGCGCCGCGCCGGGCACGCAGCCCGAGACGTGCCCGGGCTGCGGCGGCTCGGGGCAGGTGCGCTACCAGCAGGGCTTCTTCTCGGTGGCGCGCACCTGCGGCCAGTGCCGCGGCGCGGGGCGCGTCATCCGCACGCCGTGCGAGGCGTGCAAGGGCGCGGGGCGCGTCGAGCGCGAGAAGCAGATCGAGGTGAAGATTCCGGCGGGCGTCGAGACGGGCTCGCGGCTGCGGCTCGCGGGCGAGGGCGAGGCCGGCGCGCAGGCCGGCCCCGCGGGCGACCTCTACGTCGTCATCCACGTCAAAGAGCACGAGACGTTCGAGCGGCAGGGCAACAACCTCTACGCCTCCGTCCCCGTCACCTTCGCGCAGGCGGCGCTCGGCTCCGAGGTCACGGTGCCGACGCTCGACGGGCAGGAGCCGCTGAAGGTGCCCGCGGGGACGCAGACCGGCACGGTCTTCCGCCTCAAGGGTCACGGCATGCCGGTCCTGGGCGGGCGCGGGCGCGGCGACCTCTTCGTCTCGGTCACGGTCGTCACGCCGACGACCTTGACGCGCGAGCAGCGCAAGCTCCTCGAACAGCTCGCGCAGATAGAGGAGAAAGACCTCTCCGACAAGGGGCTCATGGACAAGGTGCGCGACATCTTCGGCTGAGCCCGGCGGGGAAGGGAAACGAAGAGGGCCGCCCGTCCCGCGGGCGGCCCTCTTCGCGTGTGGACTCGATTGCTCTCGTCAGGTGTAACGGGGGCTAAGGGCGGTTGAACCACGGAGACACGGCTTTAGGAATTTCAAATCTCAAATTTGAAATTCCTAAAGCCGTGTCTCCGTGTCTCCGTGGTTCAACCCTTCAACTCTCCCCGGGCCGCGAATCAGTTAGACCCCTTCACGTCGGCGCGAATCCAGTAGTCGCGCGGGTAGATGCGGTAGACGCGCGCGCCCGGCCCTTCGACCGTCTTGAGGTACTGCTCGTAGGAGGCGAGCTGCTTCTCGGGGCCGATGACGTAGAAGACGCCGCCGCGCACGTCCGCCGCCCTTCCGCCGAGCCCCGGGAGTATCCGCGCGTAGACCGCGTTCATCCGCCGGAACAGCTCGTCCGAGAGGTTCGGCGTCCCGCGCAAACCCAGCAGCCCCCGCCTGAAGCGGCGCACGACCTCGGGCGGCGTGCCGTCCGCGATGTCGGCGGCCATCTGCTCGCCGCGCTCCTCGTAGCCGGAGGCCGAGCGGAACTGCGAGAAGGCGACGGCGACGGCGTACTCGACGAGGCCCGGGTCGGGTTTGGCCTTCTTCAGCTCTTCGATGACGAAGCGCAGCGTCTGCGGGAGGTCGGGCGTCCGCTCGGCGTAGTAGCCGAGCCGCCCCTCGCCGAGCGAGCCGCGGAAGCCGTTCGAGTAGGCGAGCCCCGCGCCCCACGTCTTGATGAAGACGCCGTGCGCGCCGTAGCCGGCGTAGAGGCGCGAGGCGAGGAAGTCCAGCAGCGCCTCGCGGCTGTCGGCGTCCGCGTAGGTCGCCAGCGGCGCGGAGTTGAGGAAGACGCCGCCCTGCGTGTTCGGGTTCACCAGCCCGACGAAGACGGGCCTCTCCCCCGCCGCGACGCGCTCGCGCACGCGCGACTCGACGAGCCTCTCCGAAGTGTACTTCGCGGGCGTGACCGCCCCGGCCTCAAGCCCCGCGAGCAGTTCGCGCACGCCCGGCTCCAACAGGGCGCGGGTCGCGGCCGAGGAGGTCATGAAGAGGCGCGCGCCGCCCGTCTTCAAAAGGCTCCGGCGCACGGCGTCCATCTCCGAGAGCGCCTGCGCGGGCGGGACGAGGAGGTCGCCCCGCATCTCGCGCACGAGGTACTCCCAGTCGGCCGCGAGCGTCTCGTCGGGGATGTCGGCGAGCAGTTGGTCGAGGTCTTTCGCGGCCTCGGCCGCGAGCGCCTTCGCGCCGTCGGGGAGCTTACTGAACTCGGCCTTCTTGTCGTTGTAGTAGCGGTCTTTCACCTCGCCCTTCTGTAGGAAGAGCAGGAGGTTCTTCAGGTGCTCGCGCTCGGCGCTCTGCCGGGGCGCGGCGGCCAGCGAGTCGAAGAAGGCCGCGGCCGCGTCGCGGTCGGCGCCCGCGTCCTTCAGGAGCCAGCGCAGGCGGTGGACGTTGTGCGCGCGCGTCATGAACGAGGAGGTCGAGAGCAGCAGCGGGCTGTCCTGCCGCCAGTAGGCGTTCGCCGGGTCGTTGACCCAGGACTCCTCAGACCCCTGCGTGCGGTTGCGCAGCGCGCTCAAAGACTGTTCGACAAGGTCGCGTATGCGCGGGAGGTTTTCGGGCCGCCAGTCGGGCGAGGTCAGCACGAGCCGCATCCATTCGAGCGCGCGGCGCGACTCGGCCGCGTCGTTGCCCGCCGCGCGCACGACCAGCTCGTCGCGCCCCGTGCGGAAGTTGGCGCTGAAGTACGCGTCAAGGGCCAGAACCTCCTTGCGGAGCATCTCGCTCATCTGCTCGTAAGGGACGGGCTTGCCGTCCTTGACGACGCCGACCTGCGTGAGCAATTGCGGCATGGCCGAGAGGTAGAGGAGCCTGTCCTGCGGCACGCCGTCGAGCCTGAGCGCGAGCCCCGCGGTCGCGCTCGTCATGTTCTCGAAGGTCGAGGCGACGAGCGGCACGCCCCCGGGGAGCGTCGTCGCCTTGTAGTCGAGCTGCTCGTCGAGCGAGAGCGGCGGGTTCTCAAGGAACCTGAGCGAGGCCGTCTGCTTCGCCTGCCGCTCCAGCCCGGCGGTCGTCGCGTCGTACTCGGCCTTGAAGCGGCGCAGCGCCTCGCCCTCGTCGGCGACGCCGTACTTCTTCACCAAACGCTCGGCCTCCGCCTTCTCCCTGGCGGCGAGCTGCCGCTCGCCCTCCGCGAGCATGCGCGGCGAGGGCTTCGCGGCGACCGCGAAGGGGACTGACTCGGCCAGCCTCCACCGCGCGACGAGTTCCCGCCACGCGTTCCGGTCGGACGAGAGCAGCCGCTCGACGGCCGCCAACTCCGGCTTGAGCGTCACGGACTTGCGGAAGCCGGGCGTGCGGTTGAGGTCGAGCAGGTGCGTCATCCAGGCCGAGTCGGTGTTGCGGAAGCCGAAGCCCGGCGGCGAGTTGACGAACTTCGAGAGCGCGCGGCGCGTCTGGATGACGCGGCTCTTCAGCCGCCCGTTGAACTCGCGCAGCTCGGCCGAGCCGTCCGGGAACGAGGCGACGCGCCGCATCTCGCCCATGATCTTCTGACGGATGTCGGCGATCTTCTCGTCGGTCATGTTCGCGGGGGAGACGTCCGTCAGCCCGACGTAGACCGGATTGCCCTCGACCATCTCGTCGTCGAGGAAGGCGAAGACGCCCTTCGCGCCCGTCTCCATGACGCGCGTCTTCGAGTCCACGAACAGCTTGTAGAGGTTGGTCGTCGCGTCGCCCGCGACGTTCGAGAGGAAGAGGCTGAGGAGCGTCTTCTCCCCGGTGTCGAGCCCGAGCTGTGCGGGGTAGGCGAACATCACACGCCCCGGCTGCTGCTCGTTCTTGTGCGGGTACTCAACCACGCGGACGGCGCCGGCCGGCGCGGGTCTCGGGGCGGGAAGGTCGGACTCGGACGCGAAGCGGCGCCCCTCCTGCCTCGGCTCCAGCCGTTTGAAGGCGGCGTCGAGCCGCGCGAGCACGTCCGCGAGCGGCATCTCCTTCGGGAAGGAGGCGACCATGCCCATGTTGCCGAGCCGGTAGTTGTCCGAGTGGAACCTGCGTATGTCCTCCGGCCTCATCTCGCGTATCGCGTCGGGCCAGCCGCCCGCCGACATCGCCAGCGGGTGGTCGGCGCCGTAGACCAACTGGTTCTCGGCGCGGAAGAGCAGGCTCCCGGGACGGTCGTAGGTCGTGCGCATCTCCTGGTAGACCGTGCCCTTCTCTTCGAGGCTCAGGCTTTTGTCCGCCGGGTTCTCGCTCACGCCCCAGTGGCTCACCTCGCGCCGTATCTCCTCGTCGGTGTAGTCGGGGTGCAGGAGCGCGTCGAGCTGGCTCTCGAAGAGCCTGTAGAAGACCTCGGGCCCGGCGGCCGTGTGGAAGTGGTAGCAGGTGCGCCACTGCTGCGTGAACGCGTTCGAGCCGGCGAGCGACATGCTCTCCAGCCCGGCGTGCGCGCGCCCGACGTTGCCCTTGCCGAGCAGGAGGTGCTCCTGCGTGTGCGGCTCGCCGCGCTCGGAGGTGGGGAAGGAGTTGACCCAGAGGAAGACCTGCGGGACGGACTGAATCTGCAGGTAGTCGAGCGTGAAGCCCGTCCGCGCGTGGCGCAGGCGCGCCCCGAAGGGCCTGTCCGCGTCGTCGAGGTAGACGGCCTCGGCGCGGAAGCCGCCGACCGACTGCCCCTCGGAGAGCGTGCCGGGCGAGACCGCCCGGTTAGTTTGCGCGGAAGCCATGCGCGGCGTCCCCCCCGTGAGAGTCGAGGCCAGCAGCAGCAGCACCACTGCCGCCGGCGACGACGGCCGTTTGCGTTTCATGTAAGACTCCTGTCGAAGCCCGCGCCGCCCGCGCGAGGCTCGCGCGGGGCGTGCGGGACTTTCCGTTTACGGATTTCCGGATGTAATCCAATCGCTTAAGAGACGAACCGAGGAGCGTATGCGGCGATGCTAGACCGCGCCCGCGCCCGCGGTCAAACGCGCCGCCCCGCGCGAAGGTTTCAAGCGCCGCGCGCCTCCCCGCGCCGTCCGCACGGGCGTGACAGACGGAGGCCGCGCTGTTTAGAATTCCCCCCGCTCCCTTCTTTTCTCTGATTGAACTTTCGAGGCTTTATATGAACCACATCAGGTACTCGGTCGCGGCCTGCCAGACGGACTTGCCGAACCCGGTGGAGCGGCGCGAGATGCGGCGCAACACGGAGCGGATGCTCTATTTGATCGACTCGGCGGTGGCGGGCGCGGCGCCGTTTTTGCCCGTGCGGCTCGTCGTCTTCCCCGAGTTCGCGCACGCCGCGCCGGTCTTCCCGACGGTCGGGGAGCTTCTGGAAAAGCTCGCCGTCGAAATCCCGAACGAGCACACGGAGGCGCTGGAGTTGAAGGCGCGCGAGCACGGCGTCTACATCCAGTCGGGCACGATGTTGGAGCGCGACCGGCGCTACCCCGGCGTGGTCTTCAACACGACCTGCCTCGTCGGCCCCGAGGGCGTCCTCTACAAGTACCGGAAGGTGAACACCTGGATTCCCTACGAGGTGCACGCGAGCCCGCACGACCTGGAGGGCTACGACGAGCCGCTCTTCCCCGTCGCCGACACCGAGATCGGGCGCATCGGCTGCGCCGTCTGCTACGACTGGCTCTTCCCCGAGGCCATCCGCCAGCTCGCCGCCAACGGCGCGGAGGTTTTGGTGCGCGTCTCGGCCTACATGGACCCGTGGGGCGCGACGCCGCCGATGGACTGGTGGACGGTCGTCAACCGCTGCCGCGCCATCGAGAACACGGCCTACGTGGTCGCGGCCAACCAGGGCGCGAGCCTGAAGCACTACCCGCCCTACTCCTGGCCGGGCGGGAGCATGGTCGTAGACTTCGACGGCCGCGTGCTCGCCGAGGCCAGCCCCGGCCCCGGCGAGCGCATCGTCGTCGCGCCCGTGGACATCTCCGCCCTGCGCCACGAGCGCGCCGCGCGGCGCGGCCACCACATGCTCGCGCACCTGCGCACCGAAGCCTACCCCGTCTACGGGCGCCACACGTACCCGCCCCGCCTCGAAGCAGAGGGCGGCGACTCCGCGACCCTCTCCTACGAGCGCAACAACCTCCTCATCGAAGAGGCCAAGCGCACGCTCTGACGCGCCCCATCAGCGGGAAGGCTCTCGCCGCGGAGGCACGGCTTCGGGAATTTCAACTTTGAGATTTGAGATTTGAAGTTTCAAATCCTTAAGGCCACACACGGGCGGCGGGGATTCTCCGCCCACTTAATAATGAGGCGCGCGGAGAAATTCATTTGACAGGCTACTGATTCTGTATTAAAAACCCTTCGTTCGGTTACGCAACAAACCGGCTACCCGTCCCTTGCTTTATAAAAGGTAATCGCCAGGTATAAAACTCAGCCGCAGGTCTACGCTCAACTCTGCTTGGCAGTCTTCCGCCCTCGCGCGCCGGGGTCTTTCAAGCAAGTCGAGGCCGCACTGCCGTCAGCCACCCAGTTGAACCCGCGAGGCCCATTCATGAGAACACCGAGGAGAATTCCACTTTCCCTGCTGGCGGCGGCGCTGTTGTGCGTCGCCGCCTTCGCGCCGCCCGCCTCCGCCCAGTCGAACAAGGGCACCATCACGGGGACGGTCACAGACCCCGCGGGCGCGGTCGTCAAGGACGCCAAGGTCACGGCGACCAACACGGCGACGGGCGAGGCGCGCACCGCCACGACGAGCGACGACGGCACCTACACCATCCCCGCGCTCGAACCCGGCGTCTACACCGTCCGCATCGAGGCGGCCGGCTTCCAGCCGGCCAGCGTCCCCGAGGTCAAGCTCGACACCGGCGCGCGCCAGGGCGTGGACGTGGCGATGACGGTCGGCGCCGTCGGCGGCGACACCGTGACGGTGAGGGCCGAGGCGCCGCTCGCCGAGACCGAGACGAGCGTGCGCGGCGACCTCATCACGGGGCGCGAGGTCGTAGACCTCCCCATCCCGCAGCGCAACTTCACCATCCTCGCCACGCTCTCGCCCGGCGTGACCCGCCCCGCGGTCGGCACGCTCGGCGGCGGCGGCAACTTCGTCTCGGGCGGCGTCGGCGAGTCCACAGAGTCCACGCGCTTCCGCGAGTCGGGCGGCTCCGTACTCGCCGTCAACGGCGCGCGCGTGACGCAGAACAACTTCATGCTCGACGGCGTGGACAACAACGAGACGCAGTTCGGGCAGATCGCCATCTTCCCCGACCCCGACCTCATCGCCGAGTTCAAGATCGACACCAGCGTCCCGCCGGCCGAGTCCGGCCGCGCCGGCGGCGCCGTCATCAACACGACCACCAAGTCGGGCACCAACGACTTCCACGGCACGCTCTACGAGTTCTACCAGGGCAACTTCGCCAGCGCCAAGCCGGCCAACAACCCGAACCCCGGCAACTTCGTCCAGCACAACTTCGGCGGCACGGTCGGCGGCCCCATCTTCCTGCCGCGCCCCGGCGAGGGCACGCCCTACGCCTACAACGGGCGCAACCGCTCCTTCTTCTTCTTCGGCTACAACAAGCAGAAGGGCTCGCGCCCCATCAACGAGTTCGGCTTCGTCAACGTCCCGACCGCGCGCATGAGGGTCGGCGACTTCGGCGAGCTTCTCCAGCCCGGCACCTCGCAGACGTTCACGCGCGCCAACGGCACGACCTTCACGGCCCCCGTTGGCACCGTCTTCTGCGCCACGGGCGCGCCCGCGCCCGCCAACGACGTGCGCAACTGCGGGCAGGCGCTCTCGCCCGCCGGGCTCGCGCTGCTGCAAGCCTACCCGCTCCCGACCGAGCCGGGCTTCCAGAACAACTTCCGCCGCAACCGCAGCTTCATCTTCGACCAGAACGCCTACACCGCCCGCGTCGACCACAACATCAACCAGAGCAACTCGGTCTTCGGGCGCTACAGCAAGTCTGACCTGACGCGCGGCCGCGAGAACAACTTCCCGCTCGGCTCCTCGCCCAACGGCAACGACCTGCCCTCGGGCTTCGGCGCGGGGCAGGAGTTCGGCAACACCCGCCAGGTCGCGCTCGGCTACACCTCGACGTTCACGCCGACGGTCGTCAACGACGCCCGCGCCGGCTACAGCCGCGTCGAGATCGGCATCTTCAACACGGGCGTCTTCGGCAACCAGGGCTTCAGCGCGCAGGTCGGCAACCAGCTCGGCATCGCCGGCTCGAACCTCGACGCCAACACGACCGGCATCCCGCTCATCGGCGTGGCCGACGTGCCGGCCGTCAACCAGCTTGAGTTCGTCGGCGACGGCGGCCCCTTCTACTTCACTTCGAACAACTACTCGTTCCTCGACACGCTGACCGTCATCAGCGGCAACCACACGCTGAAGTTCGGCGGCGACCTGCGGCTGCGCCAGAACACGCAGTTCGACGCCGGCCGCGCCGGCAACATCAAGGGGCAGTACCAGTACGGCACCTCGGCCGGCGGCTTCCTCTCCGGCAACTACCCGGGCATCGGCCCCGACGACGCCGGCTCGGCCATCGCCAACATCGTCCTCGGCTACACGCCCGGCTTCGCGCAGCGCGGCGCGCAGAGCTACAACTTCCTGCGCTCGAACAAGGAGATCGCCTTCTTCGTGCAGGACGACTGGAAGGCGAGCCCGACGCTCACGCTCAACCTGGGCCTGCGCTACGACATGTACACCGCGCCGACCGAGCGCTTCGACGCGCAGTACAACTTCGACCCCGCGACGCGCACGCTCGTCCGCGGCTCGGAGGACAACCCCCTCGGGCGCGACCTCGCCAACACCGACAAGAACAACTTCGCGCCGCGCGTCGGCTTCGCGTGGAGCGGCCTGCGCGAAGACCGCCGGATGGTCGTGCGCGGCGGCTACGGCGTCGTCTACACGCCGGACGTGAGCGGCCAGCTCCCGCTCTCCGTCAACGCCCCGACCTCGGGCAACTACAGTTGCACGCTCAACGACATCGTCGGGGGGCACTGCCCGCAGCTCTCGCTCGCCACGAGCCTCGACACGGGGCTCCCGCTGCCGCCCCTCAGCAGCAACTTCCCCAACTCGTTCACGCCGGCCTCGAACCAGCGCATCTTCTACGTCGACCCGAACAACGAGACCTCCTTCTACCACCAGTACAACCTGAGCTTCCAGTGGGAGTTCGTGAGGAACATGCTGGCCGACTTCGCCTACGTCGGCTCGGCCGGCAGGAACCTGCTGCGGGTGCAGAACATCGGCACGTCGCTCACGGCCGGCCCCGGCTCGCGCGAGGTGGCGGGCTTCGACGAGATCGTCACGACGCGCTTCAACGGCAGCTCGCGCTTCGACGCCTTCCAGACCAAGCTGGAGCGCCGCTTCTCGCGCGGCTGGTCGCTGCTCACCTCCTACACCTGGGCGCACGGCCTCGACGACACGCCGGGCGGCTTCGCAGGCCAGAGCCTCGGCCCCAACCGCTACGGCCCGCAGAACCCGCTGCGCCCCGAACTCGACTACGGCAACTCCGACCTCGACGTGCGCCACCGCTTCACCTTCTCCAACGTGCTCGACATCCCCTTCGGCCGCGGGCGGCGCTGGGGCTCGGACGCGGCGCTCCCGGTTGACTACGTCATCGGCGGCTGGCAGCTCAACAACGTCGTGACCGTCCAGAGCGGCCCCGTCTACTCCATCGTCTTCGGCGGCCAGCGGCCGGACGTCATCGCCGACCCGTCGCCGACGGCGGCGCAGAGGGAGGTCGGCTTCCTGTTCAACCCGGCGGCCTTCACCTTCCCGCACACGCCCATCTTCGGCGGCGCGCCCTGCACCGCGAGCGACTTCACGCGCTGCTTCGGCAACCTCGGGCGCAACACCTTCCGCGGCGAGCGGCAGGAGTACTGGGACGCCTCGCTCTTCAAGAACATCCCCGTCCCGGCCATCAGCGAGGACTTCAAGGTGCAGCTCCGCGTCCAGGCTTACAACGTGATGAACCACGTCAACCGGTTCGTGCCGAACCGCGACCTCAACAACGGCACGAACCTCGGCTTCGACACTTCGCTCCAGAACCCGCGGCAGCTTGAGTTCGCCGTCAAGATTCTCTTCTGAGGTCTTGTGGGGACTGCGGCCTGACGCCACTGACCGAGGCGGGCGACACCTTTGAGTGTCGCCCGCCTCTTTCTACGGCCGCGCGCGCGGCCGTGCGGCCCGCTTGAGTTTGCCGCCGCGAGCGGCTAACCTTTCGGCCGTCTCTCCTTCAGAATTTTCGACGCCGCGCCCCGCGCCCCTTCAGCCGCGACGTGGAGCGGCGCGCGCGCCCTTTATCCCGTGTCGAACTCACGCGCAAAGTCCGCGGCCGCCCGCGCGCCGCTGCTGCTGCTGCTGTTGCTGTTGTCGCCGTCGTCGCTGCCTGCGGCGGCGCTGACCGCGCGGCCGCACGCCCGGCCGGCGGCGGCGCGCCAGGCCGACGGCGCGCAGGAGGCGGCGCTGGCCTCGCTCGTCGAGCGCGCGCGCCGCGGGGCGCTCGACGACGCGGAGTTCGCGCGAGCGGTCGCCGTCGGCCACGCGCTCGCCGGCGGCGGCCGCCACGCCGAGGCCGCGCGCCTCTTCGAAGCGCTCGTCGCCGCGCGCCCCTCCGACCGCGCGGCGCTCTACGGCGCGGCGCTCGCGACCTTCAACACGGGGCGCCCCGCCGACGCCGAGCCGCTCGCGCGCCGCGCGGTCGAGGCCGCGCGCGCGTCGGGGCAAAAGCTTGCGGCGGCCGACGCGCTCGTCCTGCTCGCGGTCGTGCTCGCCGTCAGGCGCGACGACGCGGGGGCCTTGAAGGCTTCGGCCGAGGCGGCCGCGCTCGCGCCCGACAGCTTCGACGCGCAGCTCACCTACGGGCGCGCCCTCTACGGCGCGGGCGACGACGCGGGGGCGGCGCGCGCCTTCCGCGCCGCCACGGCGCTCAGCCCCGCGGACGCGCGACCGCGCTTCTTCCTCGCCACGGCGCTTGAGCGCGCGGGCGACGCCGAGGGCGCGCTCGCCGCCTACCGCGAGCTGGTCGGCCTCCAGCCGCGGGCGTTGGAGGGTCACCTCGGGCTCGGCGCGCTGCTCGTCAAGCGCGGCGGCGCGGAGGCGGAGGAGGGAATCAGGGAGCTGCTGCGCGCCGCCGAGATAGACCCGGACAACTACGAGGCGCGCGTCTCGCTCGGGCGCGCGCTCGTCGCGCGCGGTCGCGCGGCCGAGGCGGTCGGGCACCTGCGGCGTGCCGCCGCGCTCGCGCCCGGCAACCCCGAGCCGCACTACCAGCTCTCGCTCGCGTACCGCAAACTCGGGCGCAGGGAGGAGGCGGCCGCCGAGTCCGCGGTCGTCAAGCAGATTCACGAGTCGCGCCGCGGGGCGGCCACCGCGCCGACGGCGCCGAAGCCGTAGGGGCGTTTTGAGTAGCTCACACGCCCGCCGAACGTCGATGACAGCAGCGCCCTCAAAAATCTCTTTCGGATGCCCGGCCGCGCGGCCGGCGCGGCTCGCGCTCGCGCTCGCGCTGGTCTGCGCGCCCGCGGCGGGTCAGCGCAGGCGCGGCGCCGTCACGCCGCAGGGGGGCGGCGCGCAGGCGCGAGGCGAGCGGGGCGCGCCCCGGGCGGACGCCTTGCGCGAGGCGGGGGAGCTGATGCGCGCCGGGAGGCTCGAAGAGGCGGAGGCGGCCGCGCGCAGGGCCGCGGCCGCCGCGCCGCGCTCGGCGGAGGCGCACGCGCTGCTCGGACTCGTCCTCGAACAGAGGGGGTCGCACGCCGAGGCGGAGCGCGAGCTACGCGAGGCCGTGCGCCTCGACCCGAAGAACGCCTCGGCGCTCACGAACCTCGGCGTCCTGCTCACCAACGCGGGGCGCGCCGACGAGGCGATGCTGCTCTTCGAGTCGGCGCTCGGCGTCGCGCCCGACTACGCGCAGCCGGCCTACAACCTCGCCGTGCTCTTCGTCGCGCGCAAGGAGTACGGGCGCGCCGTCCCGCTCCTCGAAAGGCTCCTGGCGGCCGGCGGCGGCCCGGCGCGCGCGGACCTCGCGCTGCTGCTCGCGCTGGCCGACGCCTACGCGCACGCCGGCCGCGCCGCGGACGCCGCGCGCCTCGCCGACGACGCCGAGCGGCGCGCGCCCGAAGACCCGCGCGTGCTCTTCACGCTCGGCCTCGCGCTCGCCGGCGCGGGCGCCTACGAGCGGGCGGCGCGACTCTTCGAGGCGACGAACCGCCTGCGCCCGAACACCTATGAGGTGCTCTACAACCTCGGGGTCGCGCTCTTCAACCTCGGGCGGCACGAGGAGGCCGAGCGCGCGCTCGTCGCCGCGTCCGCGCTCAACGCGGGCGAGGCGGAGGTCTTCTTCCGGCTGGGGCTCGTCGCCGCCGCGCGCGGCCGGAGCGACGAGGCCGTAGCCTTCTGGCAGCGCGCCGCGTCCCTGCGCGCCTCCTACCCGGAGGCCAACTTCATGATCGCCGAGGAGCTGGTCAAGACGCGCAGGGCGGAGGCGGCCGTCCCCTTCTACGAGCGCGCCGTCGTGCAGGACCCCTCGCAGCCCGTCTACTACACGCGCCTCGGCGTGGCGCACTTCCGCGCGCGCCGCTACCAGCAGGCGCGCGAGACCTTCGAGCGCGGGCTGGCGCGCGCCGAGGCCGACGCCTCGCTCAACTACCTCGCCGGTTACGCGGCGCGCGCCGAGGGGCAGTACGACTTGGCGGCGAAATACTTCCGACGCGCGCTCGACCTTCAGCCCGAGAACGCCGCCGCCCTCGCGAGCCTCGGCTTCCTCGCGGGCGAGCGCGGGGGGCACGAGGAGGCCGAGCGATTGCTGCGCCGCGCGCTCGCGCTCGACCCCGACAACTTCCCCGCGAGCTACGACCTCGGCCGCCTGCTCGTGCGGCTCAAGCGCTACAACGACGCGCTGCCCGTGCTTGAGCGCGGCGCGCGCCTCGGCGCGCGCGACCCCGGCGTCCACTACCAACTCTTCCTCGCCTACTCGCGCCTCGGCCGCAAGGCGGACGCAGACCGCGAGCTTGCGACCTTCAAGCGGCTGGAGGAGGCGCGCAAGTCGGGCGGCGCGCCCGCCGCCGCGGCGAAGACCGCGGACGACGTACCGCCCCCGCCGCCGGAGGGCGAGCTGCCGCCCCCGCCGGCCGACGCCGGCGCGCCGCCGCCGCCTGTGCGCTGACCGGCCGGCGCGGCAGAAGGTTGAAGTCTTTGCCGGGAGAGCTTTGCCGAAGAACAGATTCAAGGGGACATTTACAGCATGGAGAGAATGAAAGTCGTCGTGTTCTGGGCGGGCGCCTTCGCCCTTTTGACTTCGGCCGCGTTCGCGGGCGCGGCCGTCCCCGCGTCGGCCGCGCCGCAGAGGGGGCGCGCCGCTCAGGTAGAGCGCGGGCGCGCCGTCTACTCCGAGAGGTGTACGCGCTGCCACGGCGCCGACGGCGCGGGGCGGACGCGCATGGCCGACCTCGTCGAGCCGCCCGACATGACCGACCGCGCGTGGCAGCGCGGGCGCGGCGACGCGCGCATGATCGCCTCGGTCGCGAACGGCCGCGGCGGGATGCCCGCCTTCAAGCGAAAGCTCTCGCGCGCGGACATCGCCGCCGCGGTCGCCTACGTGCGCACGCTCGCGCGCTGAACGGTTCGGCCGCGCGAAAGGGGGCGGCACGCCGGATGAAAAAGAGAACGCTGAAGACCTTCGTCAAACTCTGCGCCGCCTGCCTGCTGCTCGCGCTCGCGCCGGCCGTCGCGCGCGGGCAGGGCGCGGGCCGCCCCGTCCCCTTGAAGGTCGAGCCGCCTTCGTGGTGGGCCGGCCACACGGTCAACCCCGTGCGCGTGCTCGTCACGGGCACAGACCTGCTCGGCGTGACCGTCACGCCCGAGGGCGGCGCGCCCTTCGAGGTCTCGAACCAGTTCGTCTTCTCGGCGGGCCGTGCCGTCTTCTTCGACCTCCGCATCAGTCCCTCGGCGCGACCCGGCGACTACCGACTGAAGGTCGAGAATAACTCGGGGCGCGCGTTCGTCAGCTTCCGCGTCAACGCGCCGCTCGACCCGGCCACGCACTTCAAGGGGGTCACGTCCGACGACGTGATCTACCTCATCATGCCCGACCGCTTCAGTGACGGCGACCCGAAGAACAACCGCCCCCCGGACGCGCCGCCCGAGGCCAACGACCGCGCGAACCCGCGCGCGTGGCACGGCGGCGACCTCCGCGGCGTCATCGAACACCTCCCGTACCTGAAGGAGCTGGGCGTCACGGCCGTCTGGCTCACGCCCTGGTACGACAACTGGAACGGCGTCAACCGCTGCGGCGAGCCGTGGTGCCCGAACACCTACTACCACGGCTACCACGCCGTCGATTACTACTCCGTCGAAGACCGCTTCGGCACGATGGAGACGCTGCGCGAGCTGGTCGAGCGCGCGCACGCGCTCGGCATCAAGGTCATCCAAGACCAGGTCGCCAACCACGTCGGCTCGCAACACCCGTGGGTGACGAGGGGCAGCCCGCTCGTGGACTGGTTCCACGGCACGCTCGACCGCCACGAGCGCAACCCCTTCCGCGGCGACCTGCTCCACTCGCCGCACGCGCCGCCCGAGGCGCGCCGCGCCACCCTCGACGGCTGGTTCTCCGACGACCTGCCCGACATGAACCAGGAGCAGCCCGAGGTCGCGCGCTACGAGATACAGAACTCGCTCTGGTGGGTCGGCATGACCGGCATCGACGGCATACGGCAGGACACCGTCCAGTACATGCCGCGCGCCTTCATCCGCGACCTCAACCTCGCGCTCGACCGCCAGTACCCTTCGATGTGGATGGTGGGCGAGGCTTGGAACACCGAGGCGCTGCACACGAGCTTCTTCATCGGCGGGCGCGAGGGTTGGGACGGCGTGGACACGCACCTGGATTCCGTCTTCGACTTCCCGCTCTGGGACGCGGCGCTGCGCGCCTTCACCGGGCGCGCGAAGATGTCGGCGCTGCGCGACGCGCTGCGCGCGGACGCGATGTACCCGGACGCCTCGCGCCTCACCGTCATGGCCAACAACCACGACACGCGCCGCTTCATGTCGCTCGCGGGCGCGACACCCGAGGGCGCGATGCTGCACACGGCCTTCACGCTCACGGTGCGCGGCGCGGCGCAGATTTACTACGGCGAGGAGATAGCGATGGAGGGCGGCGACGACCCCGACAACCGCCGCGACTTCCCCGGCGGCTTCCCCAATGATGCGCGCGACGCTTTCACGCCCGCGGGGCGCACGCCCGCCGAGCGGCGCATGTACGACTGGACGCGCGACCTGCTCCGGCTCCGGCGCGAGCACACGGCGCTGCGCCGCGGCTCGCTCACAGACCTCTCATACGACGACGACTCATACGCCTACGCGCGCCGCGACGGCGCCGAGACGATAGTCGTCGCGCTCAACCGCGCGGCCGCGCCGAAGAAGTTGAACATCCCGGCCGACTACCTCGGCGCCGGCGCGGGCGCGACGCTCGAACCGCTCCTCGCCGCCGGCGACCGCCCCGCCGTCGCCGCGGGCTCGCTGAAGCTCACCGTGCCCGCGCGCTCGGCGGTCGTCTACAAACTGGCCGCCCCTTGAGCGGACGTGGAAGCGGCCGCCGCGGGCGCGGCCGAAACCCATTTGGAATTTGGAATTTCAAATTTGGAATTTCAAATCGCTTCACGTTGCCCCGGCGCGGCATTTGTTGTAGCTTTCAGGGAAACCAAACCAGCGAGGTACAAGGTGAGCTTCCCAAGAGCGTGCGGCATCCTTCTGCACCCGACCAGTCTGCCCGGCCCGCACGGCGTCGGCGACCTCGGCCGCGAGGCGTACCGCTTCGCGGACTTCCTTGCCTTCGCGGGGCAGACGCTCTGGCAGGTGCTCCCGCTCGGGCCCACGGGCTACGGCAACTCGCCGTATCAATGCTTCTCCGCCTTCGCCGGCAACACTTTGCTCGTCAGCCCCGAGCTGCTCGTCGAGCAGGGGCTGCTCGCGCCCGGCGCGCTCGAAGGTCTGCCGCGCCTCACCGGCGAGCGCGCGGACTACGGCGCGGCCTTCCCGCACAAGGAGGCCCTGCTGCGCGAGGCGTTCGAGAACTTCCGCCGCACGGAGCCCGCGCTCGTCGCCGCCGGCTTCGAGGAGTTCAAGGCCGCGGCCGCCGCGTGGCTCGACGACTACGCGCTCTACCGCTCGCTCAAGCGCGAGCGCGACGAGGCGGCGTGGACGGAGTGGGAGGCGCCGCTCGTCCGGCGCGACCCCGCGGCGCTCGACGCGGCGCGCTCGCGCCTCGCCGAACAGGTGGAGGAGGTGAAGTTCAAGCAGTTCCTCTTCTTCGACCAGTGGGCGCGGCTGCGCGCGTACTGCCGCGGGCAGAACATACGCATCGTCGGCGACATCCCCATCTTCGTCGCGCAGGACTCGGCCGACGTGTGGGCGCGCCCCGACCTCTTCAAGCTCGGGGAGGACGGCCGGCCCTCGGTCGTCGCCGGCGTCCCGCCCGACTACTTCAGCCGGACGGGCCAGCTCTGGGGCAACCCGCTCTACGACTGGGAGCGGATGCGCGAGGAGTCTTTCGGCTGGTGGGTCGCGCGCACGCGCGCGACGCTCTCGCTCGTGGACGTGATACGCATCGACCACTTCCGCGGCTTCGCCGCCTACTGGGAGATACCGGGCGGCGACCTGACGGCCGAGCGCGGCCGCTGGGTCTTCGCGCCGGGGCGCGAGCTGTTCCGGGCCGTCAAGGCGAGCCTCGGCGAGCTGCCCGTCATCGCCGAAGACCTCGGCTTCATCACGCCCGACGTCATCGAGCTGCGCGACGAGTTCGGCTTCCCCGGCATGCGCATCCTCCAGTTCGGCTTCTCGACCGACACCACGAACAAAGACCTGCCGCACAACTACGTCCGCAACTCGGTGGTCTACACGGGGACGCACGACAACGACACGGCTGCCGGGTGGTTCCGCAGCCAGCCCGGCGGCGCCTCCGTCCGCTCGGCCGAGCAGGTCGAGCGCGAGCGCCGGTACTGCCTCGACTACCTGCGCTCCGACGGCTCGGAGATCAACTGGGACTTCATCCGCGCCCTCTACGCCTCGGCCGGCGACACCGCCCTCGTCCCCCTCCAGGACGTGCTCGGCCTCGGCTCCGAGGCGCGCATGAACACGCCCGCCACGATGTCCGGCAACTGGGAGTGGCGCTTCCGCGACGGCGACCTGACGGAGGAGACGGGCGCGCGCCTGCGCCGGCTGGCCGAGACCTACGGGCGCTTCCCGGCCGTCCCGCCCGAAGAGCGCCCCGAGCACACGGCCGAGAGCTACGAGTTCAAGCAGACGTGGGGGTAGAGGCACGCACAGATGATGAGAACCGGCAAAACGTCGCCCGCGCGCTCCCTCCTGCTCGCGGCCTTCCTGTGCGCCGCCGCCGCCGGGACCTGCGCGGCGCAGCGCCTCCCCTCGGTCACGAAGGTCGAGCCGCCGAGCTGGTGGGCGGGGCACTCCGTCAACCCCGTGCGCGTGCTGCTGCGCGGCCAGAACCTCGCGGGCGCGAGGGTCGAGGCCGCCGGGCAGGGAATCAGGGCCGGCCTCGTGCGCGTCAACGAGGCGGGCACCTACGCCTTCGTGGACGTGTTCGTCGATAAAGACGCGCGCCCCGGCACGCGCCGACTGCGCGTGACGACCGCGCTCGGGAGCGCGGACGCGAACTTCTCCGTCGCCGAGCCGCTCACGCGCGCCGGCCGCTTCCGCGGGTTCACGCCCGACGACGTGATCTACTTCATCATGCCCGACCGCTTCGCCGACGGCGACCGCGCGAACAACGACCCGCCCAAGTCGCCCGGCCTCTACGACCGCACGAAGGGGCGCTACTACCACGGCGGCGACTTCCAGGGCGTCATCGACCACCTGCCCTACCTCAAAGAGCTTGGCATCACGGCCATCTGGATCAACCCCGTCTACGACAACACCGACCGGCTCGACGAGCGCGAGATGTACCCGGAGGCGGAAGGCGGCCCCCGCAGGCCGACGACCGCCTACCACGGCTACGGCGCGATAGACTTCTACGGCGTCGAGGAGCACTACGGCACGCTCGACAAGCTGCGCGAGCTGGTGGACAGGGCGCACGCGATGGGCTTCAAGGTCATACAAGACCAGATAGCCAACCACACGAGCCCGTACCACCCCTGGGCGGCCGACCGGCCGACGCCGACCTGGTTCTACGGCACCCCCGAGCGCCACCTCTCCAACAACTGGCAGAAGTGGACGACGATGGACCCGCACGCCTCCCCCGAGACGCGCCGGCGCAACCTCGAAGGGTGGTTCATAGACATCCTCCCCGACCTCAACCAGGAGGACGAGGAGGTGGGCCGCTACCTCATCCAGAACACGCTCTGGTGGCTCGGCACCGTCGGCTTCGACGCCGTCCGGATGGACACGCTGCCGCACGTCCCGCGCCCCTTCTGGCGCGACTGGTCGGCCGCCATCCGCGCCGAGTACCCCGAGGTGAATATCCTCGGCGAACTCTTCGACGGAGACCCCGCGCTCCTCGCCTACTTCCAGAGGGGGAGGGTCGGGCACGACGGCGTAGACACGGGGATAGACACCGTCTACGACTTCGCGCTCCACTACGCCGTCCGCGACGCCTTCGCCCGGGGCGAGTCCGTCCGCAAGCTCGCGCAGGTGCTCGCGCACGATTACCTCTACCCGCGGCCGGAAGTCCTCGTCCCCTTCGTCGGCGTCCACGACATGCAGCGCTTCATGAACGAGCGCGGGGCGACGGTCGAGGGGCTGAAGCTCGCGCAGACCTTCGTCATGACGACGCGCGGCACGCCGCTGCTCTACTACGGCGACGAGCTGGCCATGCAGGGCGGCCCCGACCCCGACAACCGCCGCGACTTCCCCGGCGGCTTCCCCGGCGACGAGCGCAGCGCCTTCACGAGGGCGGGGCGGACGGCCGTCGAGAACGAGGTGTTCGAGCACGTCAAGCTCCTCGCCCGGCTGCGCGCCGAGCTGCCGGCGCTGCGCCGCGGCTCCGTGACCCAGCTCTACGACGAAGAGCAGCAGACCGCCTTCGCGCGCGTGCTCGGCGGCGAGGCCGTCGTCGTCGCCTTCAACAACGACGCGAAGCCGGCGAGCTTCGCCGTCAGGGTCGGCGGCCTGTGGCCGGGCGTGACGCGGCTGCGCGAACGGCTCGGCACCGTCAAGTCGGACGTGCTCACGAACAACGGCGTGCTGGCGCTGAGCCTGCCGCCGCGCTCGGCCGTCGTCCTGACCCTGCCGCCCGGGCGCGGCCTACAGCACGTCCTATCGAGAGGTTAGAGGTCGGAGGTTAGAGGTTAGTAGTTGCGGTTAACGCGGCGCCCGCATTTATCCGGAGCCGCCGGCGGCAAGGCTTCTACTAACCTCTAACCTCCGACCTCCGACCTCTCCCCCGAGAGGAGCGAAAAGCGACATGGCCGAGAAACCGCGCCTGAGCTTCTGGCAGGTCTGGAACATGAGCTTCGGGTTCATGGGCATCCAGTTCGGTTGGGGGTTGCAGCTCGCCAACATGAGCGGCATCTACACCTACCTGGGCGCGAAGCCCGAGGAGGTGCCGATACTCTGGCTGGCGGGGCCCGTCACCGGCCTCCTCGTCCAGCCCGTCATCGGCTCGATGAGCGACCGGACGTGGAACCGTCTGGGGCGGCGGCGGCCGTACTTTCTGGCGGGCGCGCTCCTCGCCAGCGTCGCGCTCTTCTTCATGCCCGACTCGGGCGCGCTCTGGATGGCGGCCGGGCTCTTGTGGATTCTCGACGCCTCCATCAACGTCTCGATGGAGCCTTTCCGCGCCTTCGTCGCCGACAAGCTCAACACAGACCAGCGCACGGCCGGCTTCGTCATGCAGTCGTTCTTCATCGGCATCGGTCAGACGCTCGCCAACGTCCTGCCCTACCTCTTCCGCCGCTGGGGCGTGGACGCGCCCGGCGCGGGCGGCGGCGCGGCGCACGCCATCCCGACCAGCATCAACTACGCCTTCAAGATCGGCGCCGTCGCCTTCCTGCTCTGCGTGCTGTGGACGGTCTTCACGTCGAAGGAGTACCCGCCCGAGGACATGGAGGAGTTCCGCCGCAAGCGGCGCGAGCACCGCGGCCTCGGGGCGTACTTCTCCGAAATCACCTCGGCCATCAGCGAGATGCCCGTGACGATGAAGCAGCTCGCCGTCGTCCAGTTCTTCACGTGGCTCGGGCTCTTCTGCATGTGGATGTTCTTCGGGCTGATGACCTCCTACCACGTCTTCGGCGCGACGAGCGAGCGCGACCCGCGCTTCACCGACGGGCAGGCGTGGGGCGGCAACGCCTTCGCCGTCTACTCCATCGTCTGCTTCGCCGTCGCCTTCCTGCTCCCGCCGCTCGCGCGCGCGACGAGCCGCAAGACCGTCCACGCCGTCGCGCTTCTGTGCGGCGCGGCCGGGCTGATGTCCACCTACTTCATACAGGACAAGAACCTCCTGCTGCTGACGATGGTCGGCGTCGGCGTCGCGTGGGCCTCGATACTCTCGATGCCGTACGCGATACTCGCCGGGTCGCTGCCCGCCTCGCGGATGGGCGTCTACATGGGCGTCTTCAACTTCTTCATCGTCACGCCCGAGATCGTCGCGTCGTTCGCCTTCGGCCCGGCCATCCGCGCCCTCTTCGGCGCGGACAACCCGCGCGCGCCGCTCTACGTCGTGATGGCGGGCGGCGTCTTCCTGCTCCTCGCCGCCGTCTGCGTCTCGCTCGTGCGCGACACGGCCGACCGCGTCCCCGGGGCGTCAGTCATACGCGGCGACGAGCACGAGCCGCTCACGACGCAGCAGTCGGCGCAGCCCGTCCCGAGCACGGGGCTCGTGGACGAAGGCGGCGCGCGGGGCGGGCGCTGAAGTAACGCGGAAGGGGGTCAGAGGGTTATGGTGTCACGCGGAAGAGCCTTTAACGTTCTGGCGGCGGCGCTCGTGCTCGTCTCGGCGTGCGCGGAGGCGGCGGCGAGCTGCGGGTTCGACCCGTCGCCCCCGTGCCAGGCGTTCTGGCGCGCGGACGTGGTCTTCGTCGGCACCGTCGTCGAACTCACGTATTCGGAGAAGTACCGGAAGAGCCTGGACGGGGGCGGCGAGTGGGACGCGCGCGACCGCCTGGCGCGCTTCCACGTCGAGGAGGTCTTCCGCGGCGAGGCCGTGCAGAACGTGACCGTCACCGCCACGGAAATCCTCGACACCCCCGTCAAAAACCCCGACGGCTCTTCCGGCTCCAAGAGCATCAGCACGGGCGACTGCGAGTACCGCTTCAAGCCGGGCGAGCGCTACGTCGTCTACGCCAACTTCGACAGGGCGCGCGCGGGCACGCTCCGCGTCCGGCTCAACCGCACGCGCACCGTCGAGCGTGCGGACGAAGACCTCACGTACCTACGCGGCCTGAAGACGGCCGGCCCCGGCGCGCGCGTCTACGGCCGCGTCCTGCGCCGCGACCGCGACCTGAAGGACGGCAACACCCTGCCGCCCGCGCCCGTCGAGGGCGCGCGCGTCGAAGTCTCGGCCGAGGGCGGCGGCCCGGCGCGCGCCGCCGTGACCGACCGCGAGGGCTTCTACGAGGTGGCGGGGCTCGCGCCGGGCAGGTACGTCGTGCGCGCGCAGATGCCCGAAGGGTTCGCCGCCTACGGCGAGCAGAAGGCGGAGGTCGTCGCGCGCGGCTGCGCGGAGGTCAACGTCCACACGCAGTCGGACGGGCGCGTCGCGGGGCGCGTCGTGGACGCGGAGGGGCGCCCCGTCGCCGAGCTGAAGGTTGACCTCATCGACGCCGCCGGCCCCGGGATTTCGCTGAAAGGCATGTGGGCGACGACGGACGGCGAGGGGCGCTACGAGTTGAAGGGCGTGCCGCCCGGCCGCTACCTGCTCGGCTTCGGACTGGGGAGCGAGCCCGACGCGCGCTGGCCTTTCCCGCGCACTTACTACCCGGGCGCCGCCGGCGCCGCGCAGGCGACCCCGGTCGAAGTCGCGTTCGGGCAGAGGGTCGAGCTTTTAGACCTGCGCCTGCCGCCGCGCCGCGCCGACCGCGCGGTCGAGGTCGAGGTCGTCTGGCCCGACGGCCGCCCCGTGGAGGACGCGCGCCTCCGCCTTGAGGACGACGACTACTGGTGGAGCGCGGCCGCGACCCGGCAGGAGAAGCTCGAAGGCGCCGGGCGCTACCGCGTCACGGGCTTCGAGGGCGTGACCTACTGGCTGCACGCCTACGTCAGCATGGAGTCGGGGCAGATGCACGCGGAGCCCGTCCGGTTCCGCATGGGCGAGGTCGGGGGGCCGTTCCGGCTCGTCATCACCTCGCAGGGCGGCACGTGCTCGCACTACCCCGGCGCGCGTAACAGGAGACGTTGATGAGAGGCAGGCTCCGCACCGCCACGATTCTTCTCGCCGCGGTCGCTTCGCTTTGCGCGGGCGGGGCGCGGGCGCGGCAGCAGCGCGAGGCGTCGAAGGAGCGTGCGCGCGCGACCGCGCCCGCGTGGGTGCGCGCGGGCGTCATCTACGAAATCTACCCGCGACAGTTCTCCGAGGCGGGCGACTTCGCGGGCGTCACGGCGCAGCTCGACCGGCTGCGGGAGCTGGGCGTCAACATCCTCTGGCTGATGCCCGTCCACCCCATCGGGCGGGAGAAGAAGAAGGGGCCGGTCGGGAGCCCCTACGCCGTGCGCGACTACTACGCGGTCAACCCGGACTACGGCACGCCGGCCGACCTGAAGCGCCTCGTCGCGGAGGCGCACCGGCGCGGGATGAAGGTCATCATCGACGTGGTCGCCAACCACACCGCGTGGGACAGCGTGATGATGAAGACGCCGGAGTTCTACGTCCGCGACGCGTCGGGGAAGATCGCGTACCCGCACGACTGGTCGGACGTGGCGGAGCTGAACTACGACAGCCCGGGGCTTCGCCGCTACATGACGGACGTGCTGAAGTTCTGGCTGCGCGAGTACGACGTGGACGGCTTCCGCTGCGACGTGGCCGCCGAGGTGCCGACCGACTTCTGGGAGCAGGCGCGCGCGGAGGCCGACAGGGTGAAGTCGGACGTGGTGTGGCTCGCGGAGTCGGACAAGCCGGAGCTGCTCGTGCGCGCCTTCGACCTCGACTACTCGTGGCCGCTGCACGGCACGCTCAACGAGGTGTTGACGGGGCGCAAGCCCGCGGCCGAGTTCCGCCGGACGTGGGAGGCCGACGAGGCGAAGTACCCGCGCGGGGCTTTGCGGATGCGCTTCTCGGACAACCACGACGAGCGGCGCGCGGTGGCGCGCTTCGGCGAGGGCGGGGCGCTGGCGGCCTCCGCGCTGATGTTCACGCTCGACGGCGTGCCGATGCTCTACAACGGGATGGAGGTCGGCGACACGACCGAGTCGGGCGACCCGGCGCTCTTCTACCGGCTGCCCGTCTTCTGGCCCATAGAGAAGCGGCGCCCCGAGTTCCCGCGCTTCTACCGGCAGATGATCGCGCTGCGCAAGGGGCACACGGCGCTGACGGGCGGCCGCGTCGAGTGGCTGCGCAACTCGGACGAGTCGCGCGTCGTCACCTTCGCGCGCCGCGACGAGTCGGAGGACGTGGTCGTCGCCATCAACTTCTCGAACCGTCCTTTCGTCGGCACGGTCGAGGCGCCCGCCGGCGCGCCCTTCGCAGACCTCACGCCCGATACGCGCGCGCCGCTCCCGGCCGACGCGCCCGAGCGCGAGCGCGCCGCACGCGCGCGCGCCGTCACCCTGCCCGCGCTCTCGCTCGACGCCTGGGGCTACCGCATCTTCCGCCGCCCCGCGAAGTGAAAGATTGTTCGTAGAGGCGAGGCCGGGGACAATCTCAAATTTGAAATTTGAGATTTCAAATTCTTACAGCGGCGTTCGAGCGGGTGCGACCGAGGCAGGGCGGTACTGACCTGTTTCGCGGCGGCCACACGCGTCTGCGCGCCGCCGTAATTACCTGCGGCGGGCCGCGGCGTAGGGGCGGAGGCCGACGAGGCGGAGCGCCCTTTGAATCTCGGGGTTGCGCATGAAGAATCTCCAGACGAGGCCGTCGCGGAGGTTCTCGGCGGCGAGCAGCGTGACGCCCTGGTCGATGCCTATTACGTCCGTGTCCACCCAGCCGGTGTTGGGGTTGAAGGCGTCTGCGAAGCCGTAGCGGCCGTAGACTCGCGCGCCGTACCGCTCGCGCATCGTCCGCAGCGCCCGCAGCGAGATGTCCGGCGTGAAGGCGAGCGAGCCGGCGGCGGCGTAGGGCACGACCGTCCCGTCAATCGCGGGGTCGCGCGGCGGCCCGCCCCACGCCACGTAGCCGCGCGCCGAGTCGGACGCCGAGACGCCCCACACGTCGGGGCCGTAGGCCGGGAACTCCCGCGCGAGGTCAACGCAGAACTGCCTGTGCGCGCGGGTCGCCGCCGCGGAGTTCTCGAAGTAGTCCGTGAACGGGTACGAGTCTTCGCGCAGGCCGCGCAGGTCGGCCCAGGCCTGCGTGTACTGGTGCGTGAAGAGCGGGCCGTCGTTCATGTATGTGAAGCCGGCGTAGGTGACGCGCCGGCGCGACCACGCGCGCCACGCGCGCGGCGTCAGGGGGTGCGCGCGTGAGCCGACGGCGAGCAGTTGGAGGATGAGGTGCTCGCTGTACGTGTCCCAGCGCGTCTTGATGAAGCCGGACTCGGGGCGCCAGCCGTGCGAGAGGAGCGTGGGGTGGCCCGCGAGCATCCACGGGAAGTCGACGCGGTCGTAGACGAGCGTGGCGAGGCGCGCGACCTCCGCGTCCTCGCGGAAGCACTGCCGCGCGGCGAGCACGCCCGCGAGCAGGAGCGCCGTGTCTATCGAAGAGAATTCGCTCTGCCAGCGGCGCTCGCCCGTCGCCGCGTCCATCCAGTGCAGGAACCAGCCGTGCTCGCGCGGGGCGCGCGCGGCGAAGAAGCGCAGGGCCTTGAGCGCGCGGCGGCGAGCCTCGTCGCGCGCGACCCAGCCGCGCTCCGCGCCGACGCACAGAGCCGTGAGGCCGAAGCCCGTCGCGGCGCTCGACGCGATGCCGTGCGAGGGGTGGCCGGGCGGGTGCGCCGCGCCGTCGTTGCGCGCGCGGTCGAGCACGAGCCCCGTCTTCTCGTCCGCGTGCTCGACGAAGTATAAGAACGCGCGGCGCGAGAGGTCTTCGAGCAGGTCTCTGTCTTCGGCCGTCAGCGCGTAAGCGCCGCGGGCCACGCGCGCGTCCGTCCCCGCCGCGGCCTGCGCGCAGAGCGCGGCGAGCAGCAACAGCAGCAGCGGGAGCACGGACAGTCGCGCGTGTCTTGACGAAGGGAGCATAACGTTCGCGGGCGCCGGCGGCTCGACTATAATATAGCTTCTCGGGTCGGGTGTGGAGGGAAGGGGAATGACCACGAAGACGGAGAACGCATAGGGGCGACGAGATGTTGAGATTTGAGATTTCAAATCTCAAATCTCAAATTTGAGATTTTGAGATTCCGGATTTGAGGTTCGAGATTTCAAATTTGAGATTCTTTATTCCTCCGCGTCGTTTCTTCCACGCGCTGTGCTGCGGCGCGCTGCTCGTGTGCACGCCGGGCGCGGCGGCGCGCACGGGCGCGGCGCAGAAGGCGAAGACGCGGGGGGGCGCAGAGCCGCGGGGCGCCGCGCAGGGGGCGGGCGAGGCGGCGTCGCTGCTGGCGCGGGCGCTGGAGCTTTTGCGGGCGGGGAAGTACGCGGAGGCCGAGCCGTTCGTGAGGCGCGCGGCGGCGGCCGACGGCGGTAACGCGGACGCGCACGCGCTGCTCGGGGTCATCCTCGACCAGCGCGGGCTCGCGCGCGAGGCCGAGGGCGAGTACCGCGCGGCCGTCCGGCTCAACCCGAAGGCCGTGGCCGCG
>DASVWB010000137.1:0-2373 GCA_036389815.1 Pyrinomonadaceae bacterium
CCGCCGACCGAGACGCGCGCCGGGTCTGCGCCGAGCGCGGCGGCGTTCTCCTGCGCCCACGCGAGCGCGAGCGCCGCGTCGCGCAATCCCGCCGGGAAAGGGTGCTCGGGCGCGAGGCGGTACTCGACGCTGAGGACGTGCGTCCGCGCGTGCAGGCAGAGCAGGCGGCACGGCTCGTCGTGCGTCTCAAGGTCGCCGATGACGAAGCCGCCGCCGTGCAGGCAGACGAGCAGGTCGCGGCTCGCGGCCGTCGGCGCGTAGTGGCGCACGCGGATGGCGCGGCCGCCGTCGCCGGGGATTTCGAAGTCGCGCACCGCGCCGACCCGCGTCCGCGGCCCCCGGTAGACGAGCACGTCGCGGCGGAAGCGTGCGCGCGCCGTCGCGGGGTCGGGCTCGCAGAGCCCGTGGCGGTCGCGCCTGCGGCTGACGGCGAGCACGAGTTGCAGGCAGGGGTCGAGGCGCTGCCCGTCCTGCTCGACCGGCGCGCGCCCCGAGAGGCGGAGCTGCAAGCGCGCCGGCAGCCGCCCGAGCGCGCGACCGGCGAAGCCCTGAAGCCGCTCCGAGCGCGTGATGTCTGTGTCGGTCATCTCGTCGGTTCAGCCCTGCCCGAGGGGGCGGCCGCCTGTCAGGTACTCCGAAGGGTTCAGGCGCGCGACCCTGCGGCGGAAGCGCCATGTGAAGTCGGGCCAGATGGTCGAGTTGCGCCCCGTGCGGTCGAGGTACCAGCTCGCGCAGCCGCCCGCGACCCACACCGTCCCGTCCATGCGCCGCTCGACCTCGCGGACGAAGGCGGCCTGCGCCTCCGGGCGCGGCTCCAGAGTCTCGGCCCCGCTCCGCTCCATGAAGTCGAGCGCCTTCAGGAAGTGCTCGATCTGCGCCTCTATCATGTAGACGACCGAGGTGTGGCCGAGCCCCGTGTTCGGCCCGAGCAGGATGAAGAGGTTCGGGAAGCCGGCGACGGTCGTGCCGAGGTGCGCGCGCGGGCTCCCCTGCCAGACCTCCGCGAGCGTGACGCCGCCGCGCCCGCGGACGTGCGCCGCGAGCGGCGGGTCTGTGACGCGGAAGCCCGTGCCGAAGATGACGGCGTCCGCCTCGCGCTCGACGCCTTCCGAGTCAACGATTGAGTGCTCGCGCACCTCACTGATGCCGGCCGTCACCACCTCGACGTTCGGGCGCGTGAGCGCGGGCAGGTAGTCGTTCGAGACGACGATGCGCTTGCAGCCGATGTCGTAGCGGGGCGTGAGCTTCGCGCGCAAGGTCGCGTCGGGCACGGCGCGCTCAAGGTGCCTGAGCGCGACGCGGCGGATGAGCCTTGAGAGCTTCAGGTGCCGGAAGCCGAAGACGAACAGCTCGCGGAAGAGGTAGACGGCGGCGCGCTCGGCGCGCTGGAGCAGCGGGAAGCGGCGGAACAGGCGGCGCTCGCGCTCGGTGAAGGCGCGCTCCGTGCGCGGCATGACCCACGGCGGCGTGCGCTGGAAGAGGTGCAGGCGCGAGACGAGCGGCTGAATCTCCGGGACGAACTGCACGGCCGACGCGCCCGTGCCGATGACGGCGACGCGCTTGCCCCTCAGGTCGTAAGAGTGATCCCAGCGCGCCGAGTGGAAGGACTTGCCGCGGAAGCTCTCGAAGCCGTGGAGCGCGGGCACGTGCGGCTCGCTCAGCGCGCCAGAGGCCATCACGAGCACGGAGGCGGTGTAAGTCCCTTGCGAAGTCTCTAAGCGCCAGAGCCGCGCCGCCTCGTCCCACGCGGCCTCGCGCACCTCGTGTCGGAAGCGCAGGTGCGGGAGCAGACGGAAGTCACGCGCGCAGCGGCGGAGGTAATCCCAGATTTCGGGCTGCGGCGAGTAGCTGCGCGACCAGTCGGGGTTCGGCGCGAAGGAGAATGAGTAGAGGTGCGACTGCACGTCGCAGGCGCAGCCCGGGTAGCTGTTGTCGCGCCACGTCCCGCCCACGTCGCCCGCGCGCTCGAAGATGAGGAAGTCTTCGACGCCCCGCTGCCTGAGCCGTATCCCCGTGCCGAGGCCGCCGAAGCCGCTGCCTATGACGGCGACGCGCGTGTGCGTCGTCCCCGCGCCGCCGCCCGCCGAACGTGTCTCTCCCGCGTGCCCCTGCATCAGCGACGGATTATAGGGTAAAAGCGGTCAGAACCGCCCGCCCTCCCGGCCTGAACGTTTTTACCGTTTCCCCGCCTCCTTTCGCCGTCCTAAGCCGCGCAAAGGCCGCCTGCGCGCCCGCAGACGGGATTTGCGCGCCCGCAGACGGCGTTTGCGGGCGCGCAGACGGCGTTTGCGGGCGCGCCGATTCGGCCTGCGTGCGCGCAGCTCTCGTGTGCGTGCTCGCGGCGGCCGGGCGCGTGCTCGCGGCGGCCCGGTG
>DASVWB010000138.1:0-5459 GCA_036389815.1 Pyrinomonadaceae bacterium
GGGGGGCGGGGGGGGGGGGGGGGGGGGGGGGGGGGGGAGTCTCGGTCGGGGCGCGCGAGTACGAGGTGACGCTGAGCGACCCGAAGCGCCTGCGCGGCGCGGCCGCGGCCGGCGGCGAGCACGGCGGGCGCGCGCAGATTAAAGCGCCGATGCCCGGCAAGGTGGTGCGCGTGCTGGTCGAGGCGGGGCAGACGGTCGAGGCCGGTCAGCCGGTCGTCGTCGTCGAGGCGATGAAGATGCAGAACGAACTCAAGTCGCCGAAGTCCGGCACGGTAGCCGAACTCCGCGCCGCGCCCGGCGCGACCGTCAACGCCGGCGACGTGCTCGTGATTGTCGAGTAGATGGTAGACGGTAGCGCCCCGCGCCACGGCCGTCGACGCTTTCGCCCGGGCTACTCACCGAAGGCGGTTTTTCTACTGACTACTGACTACTGACTACTGACTACTGTCTACCATGTCTGACTCCCTGCGCGTCATCCTCTGGGACATAGACGGGACGCTGGTGCGCTCGCGGCGCAGCGGCTTCTTCAGGGACTACACGACGCCGGTGCTGGTGCGCGTCTTCGGCACGGCGGGGCGGCTCTCGGAGCTGGGCGTGTCGGGGATGACCGACTTGCAGATCGTCGCCGAGGCGCTGCGCGACGAGGGCTTCACGTCGGAGGACGTGCGCGGGCGCGCGGCCGAACTCGTCCCGCTCTACCTCGAAGAGCTGGAGCGGCTGACGCGCGAGGAGGAGGTCTTCTACCCGCTCGCGGGCGCGCGCGCGGCGCTCGAAGCGCTCGACCGCTCGCCGCGCTACCTCAACTCGCTGCTGACGGGGAACGTCGAGCCGGCGGCGCGGCTCAAGCTCCGGCTGGTCGGGCTCGCCGACTTCTTCCGCCTGCCCGGCGCCTTCGGCGAAGACTCGCACGACCGCCGCGACCTGCCCGCGCTCGCGGGCGAGCGCATCAGCCGCCGCCTCGGCGCAGCCCTCCGCCCCGAGCAGTTCGTCGTCGTCGGCGACACGCCCAACGACATCGCCTGCGCACGCCACTACGGCGCGCGCGCCGTCGCCGTCGCCACCGGGCGCGCATACGACGCCGCACAACTCCGCGCGCACTCGCCCGACGCCCTCCTCCCCGACCTCACCGACACCGAACTCCTGCTCCGCACCCTCTCGGCGCTCTAGAGCCGGCCCGCGTCAGCGCGGCAAGGCGTAGTAGCTCCGCCGCCCCTCGACGGCGTACTCGGGGTGGCCGCGCACCTCGACGCGGACCTGGCGGAGCGCGCCGCCCGCCGCCTTGTTCGTCGGGTAATAGCCGAGGACGTAGCGGCTGTTGATGTCAGCGAGGATGCGCCCGTAGATTTCGTCCGCCTGCTCCGGCCTCTCCAGAAACGAAGTCCACCCGCCCGTCAGCGCCGCGACGCGGTCGGCGGCCACCTGCCCCTGAATCAGGGTCTCGACGCCGCGCCTCTCCATCTTCTCCCGGAACTTCCTCAACACGTCCTCTGACATCCGGAACTGCGCCGCCGCCGCCGCGGAGGGGCGTTCGTCCGACTCGGGCGGGAGGCGCTTGAGGCCGTACCACATGTCCCTGGTCTTCGCCGAGGCGGCGCGCTGCTTCTCCAGCGTCGCGCGCGCCCGCGCCTCGGCCTCCTCCGGGGCGAGGCCGAGCAGCCGCTCGTTCGTCACGACCGTGTAGATTTTGGCGCGCGACCTCTCGACCTCGGCGTAGACGTCCTCCATCCGGTAGCCGTAGGGCGTTTCCTGCTCGCCGGCTACGGCCGGCCACCCGCTCAGCCGGCCGACCTCGTCGCCGTCGGTCTGGAGGATGATGATGGGCCTGCGCCTGCCGGCGGTCAGCTCGCGGACTGCGGCGAGCAGCGTGCTGAACTGCATGCTGCGCGTGCGGTAGCCCTGGAGCGTCCACCTCTTCAGGGCGTCGAGCGTCTGCCTGAGCCTCTTCTTGTCTCTGGTGTAGCCGACGACGAGGTGCACGTCGTCGGTGGCGATGGCCATCTCGTCCGAGGGCGCGAGGTGTTTGACGAGCTTCTTCGCGGCCTCGACGCTGGCGTCGAGGTATGCGAGCTGGCTGTCGCTGCGGTCGAAGATGAGCAGGATCGAGCGCGGTAGTTTCTCCGCGTCGTCGCCGGGCGCGAAGAAGGAGACCGCCTGCGGCCGCCCGTCCTCCGAGACGGCGAAGTCCTCGCCGCGCAAGCCCGCGACCGCCTTCGCCCCGCCGGCCTGCGTCACCAGCACGTCGAGGAGGACGAGCGACGTGTCCACCCGGACGACCTCCTCGGGCGGCTCTTCGTCGGACGCCTGCGCGCCGGGCGCGGGCGGCTTCGGCCGCTTGAGGCTGGAGCCGAAGGGCGGCGCCTTCTGCGCGTCGCCCTGCCGCGCCCCCGCCGGGGCGACGAGCGCCGCGGAGAGCAGCCCGGCGGACACGAGCAGGAGGAGCGACGAGGGGAGCGGTCTGTGTCTCATGCGAGCCTCCACAGTTCGGGAACGTCCGCGGCCCGGCCGCCGGCCGGCGGCTCAGCGGTTGAAGGCGTATTCGAGGACGAGGTACTGCGACACGGGCTTCCCGTCCTTCACGGCGGGCTCGAACTTTATCTTCCGCGCGGCCTCGACCGCCTCCCGGATGAAGGCGTCGGCCAGGTCGGTCGGCGCGCCCTTCGACAGCGCCACCTTCATTACGCTGACGCCCGTGACCGCGCCCGACGCGCGGAGGATGACGCGGAGCCTCACGACGGCGCCCGCGTTGTACGTCACGGCCTCGCCGGGGTAGTCGGGCGCCGGCCGGGACTTAAGCTTCGCCTTCCTGGCGACCTGGCGCTGCGACAACACCTCGTCGCCCCCCGCCTGGTTCCCGTTCCCGGGGCCTGTCTGCGCCGACGAGACGGCCCCGCCGGCGCACGCGGCGAGGACGAGCGCGAAGAAGATTCTGACGACTGACATTCTGTTCCCCTCCCTGAGTCGGAAACGCTATAAGACTAGCACCCGGCACGCGCGGGACGGTAGCGCGTGCCGCGCCGCCTCACTCTCCGACGCGGTAGAGGTAGATGGAGTTGCCGAAGACGGCCTCGGGCGTGCGCCGGCGGTACTCGACGACGCGCAGCCTCTGCGGGACGGGCACGCCGAGCAGCAGCGCGCCGTTGAGGTAGCTCGCCCCGACGGCCACGTAGCGCGTCTCGGCCCGCGCCTCGCCCTCCGACATGAGGTTGAAATACCTTATCCCGTAGTGGTCGAGCGTCCTCACGTACTCGACGCTCTCCTCGTTGAAGTTGATGCCGTCGAGCAGCGCCCCGCGCACCTCGGTCTCGCCGCGCGCGCGCAGGTAGAGCGCCAGCTCCCGCGCGTCGTCGCCCCACTCGACGTTCGAGTCGCCCAGGTAGTACCAGTGCGGCCGCCGCCAGGCGAGCTGGTTCATGTAGGGGACGTAGTGCGGGTAGGCGCGCGCGGCCTCCGCGGCCGCCCAGCACAGCAGCAGCGCGACGGCGACGGAGTGCGCGCGCCGCCCCGTCCGCAGCATCCGGTCGAGGAGCGCGCCGGCCAGGACGAAGAGGAACGGGAAGACGGGCAGGAAGTGTCTGACCCCGATGTTGATGCGGCTCGACATCGCGAGCAGCGCGTAGAGCGCCGCGGGCGCGAGCACCCAGAGCAGGCGCCACTCCCTCCGGCGGTAGAGCCTGCGCGCGGCCCATGCGAGCGCGGCCAGAGAGGCGAGCAGGAAGGGCAGCGTCGTCTTCAGCGCGAACGCCACGGGGAAGTAGAGCCACCAGCCCTGATGGCCGTAGCGCCCCATCACCGAAGCGAGGTGCCCGTTGCGGTTGTGCACCGCCACCTGGAAGAGCCCGAACAGGTACGGCGCGGGCACGAACGCCGAGAGCGCCCGCACGCCGGCCTCAACCCCGCCCGCGGCCGACCCCGCGTGCAGCGCGATGTAGTTCAGGTCGCCTTCGAGCAGCGGCGGGCGCCGAAAGTAGTAGGCCGCGTTGACGACGAGGAGCGCGACGAGGGCGGCCGCGCACGCCTGCAAAGCTACCTGCTTACGCCCCAGCCCGCGCCGCGGCGCGAGCGCGAACGCGACCGCGGCCGCCAGCGCGAAGACGGGCGCGAGCACGACGAGCGAGAACTTCGCGGCCAGCCCGAGCCCCGTCGCCGCGCCGAAGGCGAGCGCGCGCCGCGCCGAGGGAGAGCGCGCGTACCCGTGCAGGGCGTAGAAGAAGAGCAGGTAGGCGAGCGCCGCCGGCACGTCCGTCTGCACGACGCGGCCGTGCGCGAGCACGGTCGGCTCGAAGCAGTAGAGCGCCGCCGCCAGCACGCCGGCGCGCGCCCCGAACAGCAGCCGCGCGTAGGCGAAGACGAGCCACCCGAGCGCGAGCGTGACGAGCACCGCCGGCACGCGCGACCAGAAGGAGACCGCCTCGAACCGCCCGGTGTTGGCGCGCCAGAAGAGCGCCAGCGCGTCGTCCGTGCGCCGCCTCGGCTCGGACGCCGCCTCGTAGCGTGGCGGCGGCGCTTCGACGCCGACGAAGAGCAGCGGCACCGCCGCCAGCATCTTCGCGAGCGGCGGGTGCTCCGTGTTCAGGTGGAACTCGCCGGCCGTCAGGTGGTAATAGCCCGCCGGCACGTGCGCGAACTCGTCGGCCGTCAGACCCTTCCGCCACGCGACGCTCAGAAGGTTCGCCGCCATCAGCGCCAGCAGGCACGCGCACGCCAGCTCCGCGCGGCGCGCCGCGGCCCGGCGCCACGCCGCCCGAACTCTTTGCGTGCCCTCGTACTTCAAGGTTTAACCCGCACCGGGCTACGGCCGGTGGAAGCCGCGCTCGATGTCCCGCTTCGTCAGGCGGAGGATGGCGGGGCGGCCGTGGGGGCAGGTAGTGGGGGAGGAGGTGACGAGCAGGCGGTCGATGAGCCAGCTCATCTTCTCGTGTGTGAGCGCGGTGTTAATTTTGATGGCGGCGCGGCAGGCGAGCGAGGCCGCAATCTCGTCGCGCAGCGTTTCGCGCGCGCGCCCGCGCTTCTCGGCGTCGGCCGTGTCGAGGATTTCGGCGAGCAGGTTGCGCGCCTCGCCGGGCGGCAGGTCGGCGGGCACGGCGCGCACCGCCACGGTGCGACCCGACAGGCGCGTGAGCGAGAAGCCGAGGTGCTCCAGCTCGTCCGAGACCTCGTCGAAGGCCGCGGCCTGCGCGGGGCTCAGGTCGAAGGTCTCGGGGACGAGCAGGTTCTGCGACTCGGGGCGGCGCGCGCCTTCTCGACGGCGATACTTGTCGAAGAGGACGCGCTCGTGCGCGGCGTGCTGGTCGATGAGCAGCAGCCCCTCCTCGTCCGCCGCGAGGATGAAGCTCTCTTCGAGCTGACCCATCGGGCGGATGCCGTTCGTCAGCGACTCGGCCGCGACCTCGCGCACTATCCCCGCCGCCGAGACGCGCGGGCGCGCGCGCGAAACGCTGCGCGACGAGATAGCGGCCTCG
>DASVWB010000139.1:0-6171 GCA_036389815.1 Pyrinomonadaceae bacterium
TGGCGCTCTGGCTGCGCATCACGGTGGACTGCGTCGTGATGTCGCCGCGGCCGATGTCTTCGTTCAGGAACGCGCCGATCTGCGAGAACAGCGCCCCCTCGTCGAGCCAGCTCATTCGCCTAAAGCCTCCAGCATCTCGCCCAGCGCCTTGATCCTCTGCCCCGCCTCGGCCGCGCGCCGCCGCAACTCCTCCACCTTCTCCGCGGGCGCGCGCTCGACGAACTGCGGGTTGGAGAGCTGCGCCTCCGCCTTCTGCAACTCGCGCTCCTGCTTCTCGCGCTCGCGCGTGATGCGCGCGCGCTCCTGCGCGAAGTCGATCAACCCTTCGAGCGGCACGGCCACCTCGGCCCCACCCGCGAGCACGGCGCGCGCCGACGCGCGCGGGATGTCAACGCCGTCGGGGTTCCCGCCGTTCGCGCCTCCGGCGAAGCTTTCGAGCCGGTCGGCGACGTAGACCTTCGAGGCGCGCGTGAGCCGCGTGATCTGCTCGGCGCTGTTGGCGAAGACGTGGCGCAGACGGCCGTCGGGCGTGCCGACGAAGAGGCGCGGCAGGTACTCGCCCGGCTTGACGCTCAGCTCCGTCCGTATGTTGCGCACGCGCGAGACGAGTTCGATGACCGCCCGCATCTCCGCCTCCGCGCGCTCGTCTATCAAAGCCTCGTCCGCCCGCGGGAACCCGGCGAGCATGACGGTCGGCGTCACTTCCGCCGCGCGGTAGGCCGCGTGCAAGGACTCCTTCCCTACGCCGGGCAGGCGCTGCCAGAGTTCCTCCGTGATGAAGGGCATGAAGGGGTGCAGGAGGCGCAGAGCCTGTTCGAGCACGGTCAGGACGCGGCTGCGCGCGGCGTCGCGCCCGGGGCCCGCGGCCTCCGCCGTCACGTCCGACTTCGACAGCTCGATGTACCAGTCGCAGAAGTCGTCCCAGAAGAAGTGGTAGAGCGCGTAGACCGCCTCGTGGAACTGGTAGGCTTCGACCGCCGAGGCGACCTCGCGCGCCGTCTTGTTCAGGCGCGACACTATCCAGCGGTCGTGCAGCGCCCAACGTTCGGGCTCGCCTTCAAAACCTCTGCCGACCTCGGCGCCCTCCGAGTTCAACAGGCAGAAGCGCGCGGCGTTCCAAATCTTGTTGGCGAAGTTGCGGTAGGACTCGACCTGGTTGTCGTTCCAGCGCGTGTCGGTCGAGCCGATGGAGGCCAGCACCAGCCGCGTCGCGTCCACGCCGTACTTGTCGAACACGTCGAGCGGGTCAACGCCGTTCTGCTTCGTCTTCGACATCCGCTGCCCGTGCTTGTCGAAGACGGTGCCGGTGATGAAGACGTCGTCGAAGGCCTTCTCCCCCGCGAACTTCACGCCCGTCATCATCATGCGCGAGACCCAGAGGAAGATGATGTCGCGCGCCGTCACCAGCACCGAGGTCGGGTAGAAGGTCTTCAAGTCCGGCGAGTCCTCGTCCGGCCAGCCGAGCGTCGAGACGGGCCACAGGGCGGACGAGAACCACGTGTCGAGCACGTCCGGGTCCTGCTCCAACCTGTCCGTCCCGGCCGCGGCGCGCGCGTCCTCTTCGGTGCGCGCGACGTAGACGTTCCCCGCCTCGTCGTACCACGCGGGGATGCGGTGCCCCCACCAGAGCTGGCGCGAGAGCGTCCAGTCGTAGAGGCCGGCGAGCCAGTTCTCGTAGACCTTCTCGTACGGGTTCTCGGGGACGAAGCGCGGCTCGTGCTGCTCGCGGATGAGCCGGAGCGGCTCGCGCCCCAGCTCGGCCTGCTTCAGGAACCACTGCGTCGAGACGAGCGGCTCGATGACCGTGCGGCAGCGCCCGCACTTCGTGATGGAGAACTCGTAGTCGGCGACCTTCTCCAGGAGCCCCAGCCCCTCGAACTTCTCGACGACGAGCTTGCGCGCCTCGTAGCGATCCAGGCCCTCGAACTCCGCGCCGGCCTCGGCCGTCATGCGCGCGTGCTGGTCGATGACCTGCACCTGCGGCAGGCCGTGGCGCTGGCCCATCGCGTAGTCCGCGGGGTCGTGGGCGGGCGTGACCTTCACCGCGCCGGTGCCGAACTCGGGGTCCACGAACTCGTCCGCGACGACCGGAATCTCGCGGCCGACGACGGGGAGCAGGAGCGTCTGCCCGATTAAACCGGCGTAGCGTTCGTCCTTCGGGCTGACGGCGACGGCCGTGTCGCCGAGCATCGTCTCGGGGCGCGTCGTCGCCACCGTGACGCGGCCGTCGCCGCCCTTGACCGGGTATTGCAGGTAGTAAAGCTTACTCTCGTCGGGCCGCGTCGGCTCCTTCTCGACCTCAAGGTCGGAGAGCGCCGTCTGGTCTTTCGGGCACCAGTTGATCATGCCGGGGCCGCGGTAGATGAGCCCCTCCTCGTAGCAGCGGACGAAGAACTCGCGGACGGCGCGCGAGAGGCGCTCGTCCATCGTGAAGCGCTCGCGCGACCAGTCGACGCTCGCGCCCTCGCGCCGCATCTGGCGCGTGATCTCGCCGCCGTACTGCTCCTTCCAAGCCCACACGCGGCGGACGAACTCCTCGCGCCCGACGTCGTGGCGCGACTTCCCCTCCTCCTTCTTCAACTGGCGCTCGACCATGATCTGCGTCGAGATGCCGGCGTGGTCTGTGCCGGGCAGCCAGAGCGTGCGGAAGCCCCTCATCCGGTGGTAGCGCGTGAGAACGTCCATGACGGTGTGCTGGAGCGCATGCCCCATGTGGAGCGAGCCCGTCACGTTCGGGGGCGGGATGACGATGGAGTAGACGGGAGCCTGCGGGTCGCCGTTCGCCTCGGGCGCGAAGCAGCCCTCGCGCTCCCAACGCGAGTAATGGCCCTCCTCCGCCTGCTTCGGGTCGTAAGTTTTGGGGATTTCCATGACCGCTCGATTATACGGAGGCGGCGCGGAAAAGGGAAAACGGAGGGAAGTAGACAGTAGACAGTAGACAGTAGACAGTAGGAATACAAAGCGGCGCGCCCGGCCCGGAGGCTTCGGACGCGCCGCCTGTTTTTTCTACTGTCTACTGTCTACTGTCTACTGTCTACTGTCTACTTCCCTACCGTCTACTCCCTGCCGCCTACCGCCTTCCCTCCTCTTCGAGCTTCCGCTTGACGAGCAGCTCGGCCAGCTCGGGGACGACCTCCCAGGCTATCTCGCGGACGACCTTGTCCGACATCAGCTCGACGACGCGGCGGGCGATTGTCTCAATCGCCTCGCGCGAGAGCTGGTCGGCGCGCGGCGTCTCTTCCAGACCGGCGCGCGCCTCGACGACGGCGTAGCCGGCGGCCGAGGGCTGCTGCGGCGCGGCCGGGTGCGCGTCCGTCGCGGGCGGTCTGGGCACGTCGCCCTCGACGCGGCCGTCGGTGAACTCGGCCGAGACGGAGGCGGGCACCGGCTCGTCCGCCGGCACGACCTCGGGCTCTACGAAGCCGCGCGGGGCGGCGGGGGCCGCGGCCGGCTGCTCGCCGCCGAAGGCGAAGCCCTGCGGCCCGTCCTGTACCACCACGTCGCGCCAGCGCTCGTCCGGCGCGCCGGCCTGCGCGGCCGCGCGGGACGAAGGCGACGGCTCGTCGAACGAAGCCTCGCCGAAAGACATCTCGCCGAAGGGGGCCCCGCCCGACGACGCCTGCGGTTCGACGACGGCCGCCGCGTCCGCGAAGTGTGTTTGCGGCTCGCCGTGCGCGGCCTCGGCGAAGGCGCTCGGGGCGTCGGCCCAGGCCGGCGCGTGGCTCTGCGCCTCGCGCGCGGGCTCGTCCCAGATGTCCGCGCCGGCCCGGCCCGCGAAGGGCGGCGGCGCGGGCGCATCGTCTTCGAGTCCCAGGTCGAGCACGAAGTCGTCCGCCTCCGCGGCGCGGCCGGGGGCGGGCGCGTCCAACTGCCCGAGGTCGAGCAGCGCGTCGTCCGCGGCGGCGGCGCCCGCGGCGCGCGTGTCGAATGAAGTCTGCGGGAAAGTTTCTTCGTCCATCAGTATCTCGTCCGCCTCGCTCGTGAAGTCCGCACCCGAGCGGGCCGCCTCGAACTCTTCCTCCGGCGATGTCAACACGTCGGAGTCTCCGCCCGTCGCGTCGGAAGGCGCGAACGCGGAAGCGCCCCGCGCCTCCGAGTGCGTCTCGACGTGGAAGCCGGGCTCCTCCGCCTCCGCGAACGCCGGCGCGAAGGCGGAGGGGGCGGATTCCGGGCGGCGCGCCGCGGCGCCGAAGGCGTCTGCCGGCCTCGCCTCTATCAGCTCGTCGTCCGCGCCGAGGTCAGCGAACGAGGGCGCGGCCTCCGCCCCGCGCTCCTCCCCGTGCGGGACATCCGCGCGGGCCGCGCGGCGCGCTTCCGCGGGCGGCTCGTCGAGCGGCGCGCGCTCTTCGACGCCGCGCGCCGGCTCGTCCGGCTTCGCCTCGCCGCCGAGGAGCGAGCCGACCTTGCTCACCAGGTCGCGTATCGATTGGAAGGGTTTCGTCAAGACTGTATCCGCGCCAACTCTGCGCGCCTCCGCTTCGTTGAATGGTTCAAACGTGCCGACGAGGAGAACGACGGGGACGTGTCGCAGGCGGCCGTCCCGCTTGACGCGCTCGCACAGCTCGTAGCCGTCGGGGCCGGGCATGACGACGTCGGCGAGCAGCAGGTCTGGCGGCGGGTCTTCTTCGAGCGCGCGCAGCGCCCCCGCCCCGTCCCCCACCGCGACGACCTCCATCCCCTCGTCGCCGAAGGTGAGGCTGACGACCTTCCGGATCGTCGGCGAGTCGTCAGCGAGCAGAAGTTTCGGGCGTCCCGAAAGCAAAGGTTCTCCTTGTATCAGGGGGCCGCCCGCCCGGGGGGCATTTGAAGGAACGCGGGGGGCGCGTGGGCCGGCGGCAGGGCGTGTCTCGGCGGCCGTCGGTCGAAAACCCCGCACGGAAGGCCGCAAATCAAACCTAACACCCGCGCAGACGGCGCGTCAAGCTGATTTTCCTGAGCGCTTTAAAGGGTGCGCGCTGTTATATTGGCGCGACGAAAGGCCGCCGGGGGCGGGCTGGATTTCGCCGGCCGCGTGGAGCATATTATCCGCGCCCGGACGGGCGGAAGGATTCCGGAAGGAGCGTAGACGCCCGCATGACTCCGACGAAGTTGACGCTCGACGCCTCGAAGTACGACACGGACAAGGCGGCGCACGCGCACTACCTGCGCAACTACGAGGAGTACTTCCGCCCGCTGCTCGGCCGCGACGTGCGCCTGCTGGAGCTGGGCGTGCTCAAGGGCGGCTCGCTCCTGCTCTGGCGCGACTACTTCGAGCGCGGCCTCGTCGTCGGCCTCGGCCTCAACCCGCCCGAAATTGACGACCCGACGGGGCGCATACGCTTCTACCAGGGCGGGCAGCAGGACACGGCGCTCCTCGACCGCGTCGCGCGCGAGTGCGCGCCCGATGGCTTCGACGTCATCATCGACGACTGCGCGCACGTCGGCCACCTCGCGCGCATAAGCTTCTGGCACCTCTTCGAGCGCCACCTCAAGCCGGGCGGCCTCTACGTCATCGAGGACTGGGGCACGGGCTACTGGGACGCGTGGCCCGACGGCGTGCACTACCGCCCGCGCCGCGCGCCAGCGCGCCACAGCCCCGTGCGCCACCGCCTCAGCCGCGCCGCCACGCGCCTGCACGGCAGCGCCCTCGGGCGCCTCCCGCTCGCCGGCCGCCTCGCCTCGGCCGCCAAGCGCGCGCTCCAGCTCGGCCTCTACCGCAGCCACGACTACGGCATGGTCGGCTTCGTCAAAGAGCTGGTGGACGAACTCGGGATGCCCGACATCACGCACGAGCAGTTCGGCCTCCCCCCGAAGCGCGCCTCCCGCTTCCGCGAGATGCGCCTCTCCACGAGCCACCTCTTCATCACCAAAGCCTGAAAGGCAGCCGAAGCGTGCGGTTCGAGTGGGACGAGAATAAGGCAGCCGCCAACCTCATAAAACACGGCGCCTCTTTTCAGGAAGCCGCCACGGTGTTCGGCGACCCGCTCTCCGACACCTTCGACGACCCGGATCATTCGTCCGAAGAACGGCGGTTCGTTATCATCGGCAGGTCTGAAAGAGGTAGAATCCTGGTGGTAGCGCACTCCGACGACGGCGAAACTGTCCGCATCATCAGCGCGCGACTGCCGACACAAGGCGAGAGAAAATTTTATGAAGAAAGCTGAGACCGAGAATAACGAAGAAGAGCTGCGC
>DASVWB010000140.1:0-2267 GCA_036389815.1 Pyrinomonadaceae bacterium
CGAGTCGGTGCCGAACCACATCTGTCCCTCGGCGTCCTGCGCCACCGCGCGCACCTGGTCGGACGGCAGGCCGTGGAAGAGCGTCACCGCCCCCCAGCGGTGCAGGCTCGTGGGCTGCGTCGTTGACTCTTCGGCGGAAGAGGGGATCAGCAGGCAGCAGGCAGCAGGCAGCAGGCAGAAAGCAAAAAGAAGGCACGGCCGCGTGGCCCCCCGCCTTCTACCTGCTGCCCCCCGCCCTCTGCCTTCTGCTCTCACTTGTGTTCGTCGAGGAAGCGCTTGCGGTCACGTTCGATCCAGTGTTCGAGGTCGCCGGCGGCCTTCTCAAGCTCGTCGGAGTTGATGAGGCCGCGGCGCAGCGCCTCGAAGAAGGCGCGCGTCCGCATGTTGTAGGCCAGCTTGTCGTAAGCCTCGTGCGGCGTGCCCTCGGGCGTCGAGACGAAGAGCTTTTCGTAGAGCGTGGCGAGGCGGCTCTCGACGCCGCGCAGGGAGAGCGCGCACTTGCGCGCGATGGCCCAGTTCGAGAGCCCGAGCGCGAGGTAGTAGAGCGCCTCGGCCTCGAACTCGGTGAGGAGCGGCCGCTTGAACGAGTCCTTGAAGGCCGGGTCGATCATGTCCGCGCCGTCTTCGAGCACGGCGGCGACGAAGCGGAGGAAGCGCGACTCGGGGTTGTTCTTGTGGATGAAGCCGTAGGCGGGCTGCGGCTCGACCGAGCGGACGATCTTGCGCAGCTCGTTGATGTAGACCTCGTGCGCGAACTGCGTCCAGAAGATGATGCGCGCCGAGGGGAAGTCGCGCCAGACGGCGCGCGCCGCCTTGACGCCGGAGAGGCGCGGCATCTGGATGTCGAAGACGCACAGCTCGGGCCGCTCCTTCAGGGCGGCGCTGACCGCCTCCTCGCCGTCGGCGGCCTCGATGACGGGGGCGTGCGCGGCGAACTCGCGCTCCAGCAGCTCCCGCAGATGGCGCCGCTGCGCGACGTTGTCTTCGGCGATCAGAATGGACATAGGCGGGGGCGTTTGCCGGGGAGTCAGCGTTACTAACGCGTAACATTGTGCCGCCTCACTCGGCGGGTTGTAAACACCAGCCCTTCATCAACGCTTCGAGCACCGGCCTGTCACGCTCGTACTTCGAGAGCGGCGTGCTCAGGGCGAGCGTGTAGACGACCGACGCCCCGCCGTCCCGCTCCGTCCTGAAGGCGACGACCTCGTCGCCCACCATCTCCACGCCGTCCTGCTCGTAGCGCGCGACGACGCGCAAGGCGGTCAGCCCCCCGAGGAGCGTCTCCGCGCGGCGCTGCAGGCGCACGTTACGCCCCCTCCCGCGGATGAAGTCCAGGTTACTGTCGACGGCGTCGTCGAGCCGCCCCCACCCGAGAGAGTTGTAGCTGCCGTCCACGTAGACGTAGGACTTCGGAAACTCGGCCCCGCGAATCCACGCGGTCGAGTGCGGGTGGTCGAGGTCGATGCCGAACCCGTGCTGCGGCGCGGGCGGCTTCGAGCCCAGGCCGACCATGCCGGCGGGGATTTCGACGCAGTACCCGTACGCGTAGTTCTCATACTCGCCCCCGAACACCGCGTCTTCATCTTCGGCCTCGGCCCCAACGGTGTCGCGCATGCTGACCTCGGCCCGCGCCGGGTCGGTAGGTCGTGCCGCGGCAACGGCGGCGCACGGCGTCCGCGCCTCGCGCTCCGGCGCGTCGGCCACACCCACGCCGCACGCGAAGGCGAGCGCCGCGACGACGACCCCGCTGACTTTCTTCTTCAGAAGGTGGTCGCCGAACCTGCCCGCCCCGACGACGAGCCCCGTTAAAGCCTCCATCAATCTCATCGCGCGCCCCCACACCCTCAATCAATCCGGCGCGTTAACAATCGCCCGAGGCCGCGCGCCGGTCAATGTGGTTAGCCACAGACGCGCGGGTTGGGAGAGACACAGGCGGGCGGGGCACGCGACACGCGCGCTCGCTGTTGTTGCCCGCGTCGCGCGAATCCGGCGTTCGCGGATAATCACACGCGGCACGGCGGCCCCGGCGGTCTTAGCATTCCGGCCGGGGCTCGTCGCCTGGGCCCACGGACGCGGGGCGTGCACTGGGGAGGGCGCGCCCCGCACTCATCTCAAGCCACTGGTCCGGAGACTCTCACGCAGTCGCAACTGGCTCACGCTGCTCGCGGCCGCCGCCGCGGCGCTCGCGGTCGTGCCCCTGACCGCCGGCTGGCGCAGGGCGCACGCGCCGCGCACCTGGGGGGCGGGCGAGGTGCCCGTCGCCTTCT
>DASVWB010000141.1:0-11015 GCA_036389815.1 Pyrinomonadaceae bacterium
TATAAGCCGGGCGCGCCGCCTCCGGTTTTCTACTGTCTACTGTCTACTGTCTACTGTCTACTGTCTACTGCTTCCCCCTCAGATGCTCTTGAGCGTGACGTTGCCGGAGGCGGAGGAGAGCTTGAGCGAGCGCGTGCCGCCACCGAGCTGCCCTTCGGCGCGCTTGCCGGGGCCGTAGCGGTTGGTCTTGACTTCGAGCGGGAAGCTCGTCTCCAGGTCGCCCGAGGCCGTGGCCATCGAGACGCGCGCGTCGAGGTTCGAGGGCACGCGCACCCGCACGTCGCCGCTCGCCGAGGAGAAGTTCATGTCGCCGTCGCCTTCGAGCCGCGTCAGCTCGACCTCCACGTCGCCGCTCGCCGTGCTGGCGTTGACCGACCCGGTCGCCTCCTGCACCCTCACCGTGCCGCTCGCCGACGCGGCCCTGATCACGCCGCCCACGCCGCGCACCGTCACGTCGCCGCTCGCCGTCGTCAGGTGGAGCCGGCCCGAGAAGCCCTCGGCCTTCACGTTGCCGCTGGCGGTCGAAATCTTGTCGAAACTGAGGTTGGACGAGCGCGGCACGCGCACCTCGAACCTCACGGAAGCCTCGCAGTTGTTGCACTCGTTCGGGTACTTCACGCGCAGCGAGACGCGCCCCGGCGTGCTCGCGTCCTCGACCTCGACCGCGTCGCGGTCGCGCCCGGTCTTGTGTGCGTTGACCACGAGCGCGGTGCCATCGTAGCCCTTCAGCTCCACGTCGCCCGACACGTTGACGATCTGCACGGAGCCGCCCGCGCCGAGGTCGTAGCTGCGCTGGAAGTCCTGCGCCGCCGCGCCCGCCGCCGCCAAAACTACGAGCGCCAGCGCGCCCGCGAAGTTGAAAATTATGCGCCGTCTCATCACTGTCACACTCCTCTCCTGTGGTCAGAACTCGGAAACGAACCCGTCTCTCTGGTGTGGAAACACCGCGAGTCGGAGATTTGTGGCAGGAAAAAAGTAGGCAGTAGGCGGTAGACGGTAGACAGTAGAATTTGAAGGCGGAGCGCCCGGTTTATTAGCGGGTCGCGCCGCCCTGTCTTTGTCTCTCCTACGGCCTACCAGCATTCAGACGCTCTGCCCGGCGGCGTAGCCGGAGGCCCAGGCCCATTGGAAGTTGTAGCCGCCGAGGTGGCCGGTCACGTCCACGACTTCGCCGACGAAGTAGAGGCCGGGCGTCTGGTTGGCCTCCAGCGTTTTGGAAGAAAGTTCGTCGGTCGAGACGCCGCCCTTCGTCACCTCGGCCTTCTGGAAGCCTTCGGTGCCGGCGGGGCGGACGCGCCAGTCGTGCAGGAGCGCGGCCGTCTGCTCGACCTCCGCGTCCGTGTAGGCGCGCAGTGGCTTCGCCGGGGCGAAGAGCCCGGCCCAGACCTGCGCGAAGCGCTTCGGGAGCCGCCGCGCGAGCGCCGTCTGAAGCTCCGCGCCCGCGGCGCGCCCGCGCGCGACGAGCGTGCGCGCGTCCTCGCCCGGCAGGAGGTCAACCGAAAGCTCCTCGCCGCGCGACCAGTAGGAGGAGATTTGCAGGACGGCCGGGCCGCTCAGTCCCCGGTGCGTGACCAGAAGGTTCTCGGCGAACTCGGCGCCGCCGCAGCGCACGACCGCGGGCACGGAGACGCCGCTCAAGCCTTGGAACCCCGCGAGGTCGCGCGGCGCGAGCGTGAGCGGCACGAGCGCCGGCTCGGGCTGTATCACCTTCAGGCCGAACTGCCGCGCGAGGCGGTAGCCGAAATCCGTCGCGCCCAGCTTCGGTATCGAGAGCCCGCCGGTGGCGACGACCAGCGACCCGCACTCGAACTCGCCGCGGCTCGTCCGGAGTTTAAAGAGCCCTTCGCGCCGCACGTCGTCGACCCGGCAGCCCGTGACGACGCGGACGCCCGCCGCCTCGCACTCGTCGAGCAGCATGGCGATGATCTGCCGCGAGCTTTCGTCGCAGAAGAGCTGGCCGAGCTTCTTCTCGTGGTAGCGGATGCGGTGGCGCTCGACGAGCGCGACGAAGTCTGCGGGCGTGTAGCGCGCCAGCGCCGACTTCGCGAAGTGCGGGTTGCGCGAGAGGAAGTTCGCGGCCGTCGTGCCCGCGTTCGTGAAGTTGCAGCGCCCGCCGCCCGAGATTTCAATCTTCCGCCCGACGCGCCCGTTGTGCTCCAGCACCACGACGCGCCGTCCGCGCCCGCCCGCCACGAACGCGCACATCAGCCCCGCGGCCCCGCCGCCGATGACGATTACGTCAACTCTCATGAAGTGATGAGTGATGAGTGATGAGTGACGAATTAAAGGCCGGCCGTCTTTAATTCATCACTCTTCACTCATCACTTCTTCTGCTCCTTCTCAAGCAGCGGCTTCAAGTGGCGGTAGACGGTGGCGGCGACGATCTTCGTGCCCTCGGCGTTCGGGTGGATGCGGTCTTGCTGGTTGAGCCGGTCTATGCCGGCGACGCCTTCGAGGAAGAAGGGGATGAGCGCGACCCCTTGTTCGTCCGCGAGCGACTTGTAGGCGTCGCTAATCTCACGCTCGTAGTCGCGCCCGGTCTCGGTCGTCGTCAGCATCCCGGCGAGCAGCACCCGCGCGCCGCGCGCCTTCGCGCGCCGGATTATCTCGGAGAGGTTCTTCTTCGTCTCGGCGACGGGCTGGCCGCGCAGGAAGTCGTTGGCGCCGAGTTCGAGAATCAGGAAGCGCACGTCGCCCGCGTCGAGCGCCCAGTCGATGCGGCGCACGCCGCCCGCGGAGGTGCCGCCCGACTCGCCGGCGTTGACGACTTCGTACTTGAAGCCGTCGGCGTCAATCATCCGTTGCAGGAGCGCGGGGTAGCTCTCCTTCGGCGGGAGGCCGTACCCGGCGGTCAGGCTGTCGCCGAAGGCGACGATTTTAGGTACAGTCTCAACGGGCGTCGCCGCCGCCCGCGCGACGGGCGACGCGGACGGCGACGCGCCCGGCGCGGACGAATCGCGCGACGCGCCGCCGCCGCAGGACGAGACGAGCGCGGCCGACAGCAGCGCGGCGGCCGGCGGCAGCACTTTACGGACGTATGACAGCAGGGATTTCATGATCGAATTATACCAAGTCTCCAAGACGGTTCAGTCCGGGGCGGAGCGCCTGACCATCCTGAGCGAGCTTGACCTGCGGATTCCGGACGGGCAGTTCGTCGCCGTCGTCGGCCCCTCGGGCAGCGGCAAGTCAACGCTGCTCGGCCTCGTCGCGGGGCTCGACGCGCCGACGGCGGGGCGCATCCTCATCGACGGCGAGGAGGTCACGCGCATGGGCGAGGACGCGCTGGCCTCCCTGCGCGGCCGCAAGCTCGGCTTCGTCTTCCAGTCCTTCCACCTCATCCCTTCGATGACGGCGCTTGAGAACGTCATGGCGCCGCTGGAGATCGCCGGGCGGCGCGACGCCGCGGCGCGCGCCCGCCGCCTCCTCGAAGACGTGGAGCTGACCGGGCGCGCGCACCATTACCCCACGCAGCACTCGGGCGGCGAGCAGCAGCGCGTCGCCGTCGCGCGCGCCTTCGCCAACGAGCCGACGATTCTGCTCGCGGACGAGCCGACGGGGAACCTCGACTCGCGCAGCGGCCGCCACGTCTTTGACCTCATGGTCGAGATGAACCGCCGCCGCGGCGCCACCCTCGTCCTCGTCACGCACGACCACGACCTTGCGGCGCGCGCCGACCGCCGCATCTCGCTGCGCGACGGCCGCGTCGTCGCCGACGAGACATCAGGGGGAGTGACCGACGCCGCGGCCGGCGCGGGCGAAGAGCTGGCGGAGGAGGCGGCGCGGCCTTGACGTTCATCATCAACCTCGCGTGGCGCGAGCTGCGCGCCTCTTGGCGGCGGCTGCTCTTCTTCTTCCTGTGCATCGGCGTCGGCGTCGGGAGCATCGTCGCGCTGCGCTCGATGATACAGAGCCTCAACCGCGCGGTCGCGGGCGAGGCGCGCGCGCTGATGACGGCCGACGTGCAGGCCGAGACGACGCGCGAGTGGCCGGCCGACGCGCTCGCCCGAATCGAGCGCGTCGCGCGCCCGCCGCTCGCCACGGCGCGCACCGAGACGGTCGAGGCGCCGACGATGCTGCGCCCCGCAGACCCCGCGCGCGGCGGCACGCTGTTGGTCGAGCTGAAGGGCGTCGAGCCGGGCTTCCCGCTCTACGGCGACTTCCGGCTCGAAGACGGCCGGCGGTTCGACTTCTCGGCGGTCGAGAACGGGGGCGCGGTCGTCGCGCCGCTCCTGCTCGAACGCCTGGGCTTGCGCGTGGGCGACCGCGTCCGCGTCGGCGAGCGCGAGTTCGAGATTCGAGGCGTGACGACGCAGGAGCCGGGAAGCGCGGGCGGCTTCCGGCTGGGCCCGCGCGTCTTCGTCTCGCGCGCCGATCTGGAAGGGGCGGGGCTGACCGGCTTCGGCAGCCGCGCGCGGCGCAAGCTCCTCTTCCGCACGGCCGAGGGGCGCGAGGGCGAACTCGTCCGGCTCTTGCGCGCCGAGGTCGGCAGCAACCTCGTCGGCGTGCGCTCCTACAGGGACTCGGAGGAGAGGCTCGGCGAGCAGTTCTCGCGCGCGGAGAACTACCTCTCGCTGACGGGGCTCGTCGTCCTCGTGCTCGGCGGCATCGGCGTCTCCTCGGTCACGCGCGTCTTCGTCGAGCAGAAGCGGAAGACCATCGCGGTGCTGAAGTGCGTGGGCGCGACGGGGCGCAGGCTGACGGCCGCCTACCTTGCGCAGGTGCTCGCGCTCGGCGCGGCGGGCAGCGTCCTCGGCGTGGTGCTGGCGAAGGCGGCGCTCGTCTTCGTCGGCGCGCGCTTCGGCGAGAGCCTGCCGCCTAACCTCTCTTACGAGCTACAGCCGGGGGCCGTCGCGCAGGGGCTCGGGCTCGGGCTGCTCATCTCGGTGCTCTTCTCGGCGCTGCCGCTGCTGCGCATACGGAACATACGGCCGAACATGCTCCTGCGAGACGCGGAGCAGGACGCGCCGCGCCGCGGTCTCGACCTCTGGCGCGCCGCCGTCGCGTTGCTCGTGCTGGCCGGCCTCCTCGTCCTGGCGGCGTGGCAGGCGGGCTCGCTGCGCGTCGGCGTCGTCTTCCTCGCGGGTCTGGGGCTGACGGCGCTCGTGCTCTACGCGGCGGCGTCGGCCCTCATCTTCCTCGTCCGGCGCGCGCGGGGCCTGGGCACGTTCTCCGTCAGGCAGGCCGTCAACAGCATGCACCGGCCCGGCAACCAGACGCGCGTCATCGTGCTGGCCGTCGGGCTCGGGGCGTTCCTCGTCCTGTCGGTGCAGTCGCTCCAGGCCGGGCTGCTCGACGAGTTCGACGTGGCGCGGCGCGGGAGCCTGCCGAGCATGTACCTCATAGACGTGCAGCGCGATCAGGTCGAGGGCGTGCGCGAGGTGGTCGAGCGAAACGGCGGCCACGCCGAACTTATCCCGACGGTGCGCGCGCGCATCGTGGCCGTGGACGGCAGGGAGATAGACCTTGAGGCGGCGGGCGTGCGCGGCGAGCGCGGGATGCTCGGGCGCGAGTACGTGACGACCTACCGCCCCCGCCTCGAATACAACGAGACGGTCGTGGCCGGGCGCTTCTGGGACGAGACGCCTTCGGCCGAGCCCGAGGTCTCCATCGAGGAGGCGCTGCGCGGCCCCGGCCGGATAGACCTCGGCCACAGCATCACCTTCGACATACAGGGGCGGAAGATAACGGCGCGCGTGACGAGCGTCCGGCGCGTGGACTGGCGCAACTCGCGCACGGGCTTCATCGTCGTCTTCCGGCCGGGCACGCTGGAGCGGGCCCCGCAGATGTTCGTCGGCGCGGTGGACGGCCCGTCGGAGGAGCCTGCGCGGTCGCGTTTCCAGCGCGAGCTGGTAGACCGCTACCCGAACGTGAGCGTGATAGACGTGGCCGACATCGTGCGCGGCGTCTCGCGGATACTCTCGAACATCACGCTGGCCGTCTCCTTCATCGGCGGCTTCGTCTTCCTGAGCGGCGCGCTCATCCTCGTCGGCTCGATAGCGATGACGAAGTTCCAGCGCGTCTACGAGGCGGCGGTGCTGAAGACCCTGGGGGCGAAGCGGCGTGTGCTGCTGACGATCCTGCTGGCCGAGTACGGGCTGCTCGGGCTGGTGGCGGGCCTCGTCGGCGCGGCGGCGGCCAACGGGCTCTCCTACGCCGTCTCGCGCTACGTCTTCGACATCGGCTGGTCGTTCGCGCCCGCCCTCAACGCCGCCGGCGTCGCCGCCACCGTCCTCCTCGTCGGCGCGGTCGGCGCCCTGTCGAGCGTGGACGTGTTGACGAGGAAGCCGCTCGGGATTCTCAGGGCGCAGTGAGGAGGGAAGTAGACAGTAGACAGTAGACAGTAGACAGTAGGAAAGAAAGGGCGGCGCGTCACGGCTCTGGGCCGGATGCGCCGCCTCTGGTTTTTCTACTGTCTACTGTCTACTGTCTACTGCCTACTGCCTACTCCCCCAGCGGCTTCAGGTCGGGCTCGACCCAGCGGGCGCGGGCTTCGGCGGAGAAGAGGCGTTCGCGCGTGTAGTGTTCGAGCGGGAGGCGCTTGTCGGCCGTGGCCGCCAGCTCGTTGGCGAGGCTCGTGAGCGAGCGCGCCTCGTTGCGCCCGCCTTCGAGGTAGGCGCGGACGGCGCGCAGCCAGAAGACGGTCAGCGTCTCGTGGTAGCCGCCCGTGGGCGTCGGGAGGATGCCGTGCGCCGCGTTGTAGCGCTTGATGCCTCGGCGGACGCGCGCGACTGCCTCCGGCCAGTCGTACTGGAGGAGGTGCCAGAGCGCCACCGTCAGGTGCGCGGCGTGCGTCCACTCCGCGCGCGGCAGCGTGCAGTCCTCGAAGCGGCGCACCAGCGAGAGAATCTCCCCGGTGCTGCGGAACGTCACGGCGTCAAGCGTCAGTAGCGACATCCGAACTGCCCCCCGAAAAGAATACGAATCACGACCCCTTGAAGGTTCGTGCCAGCGGCGACAAGGTTTTGGCGAAACCAACGCTCGTCCTGCCTTTAGACGACAGCCGCCGTAAGTCGGGCGGCCGCCGGGACTCGAACCCGGATAGAGCGGCTTAGTAGGCCATGTAGTTCCGCCCGCATTCGCCGCGCGCACGAACGTTCGGGGTGACAAGGTTTGAGAAGACGTTCGAGCACGGCAGCTTAGGCCGCCCGGGGTTCGCTACCCCGGCGAAGCTCGACGGCCGGCTCGGCCGACCCGGTGCGATGTAGTCCTCCCGGCATTCACCCCGGCCGAAGAACCGTGCTCAGGGGGCCGACAAGTGTTTACTCGTGACACTTTTCCGTTCTCAAAACGAATGTAGTCACGAAAGCATTCGGCCCGGGAGCAGGGATGAAGGCGGAAGGATGAAGGATGAAAGCGATGCCGCACGGCGTTCACTTCATCCTTCGTCCCTCGTCCTTCACCCTTTCAAAGCTCGACCCGCTCGACGACGCCGACCCAGTGGTCTGGGCCGAGGCGGCCGGCGGCGAACTCCGCGACCACCTCGAAGACCTGGTCGGAGAAGCCGCCGACGTTGAGCACGTCCGCCGACTCGGCGGCCTGCGCCGTCCCGTACGGCTGCACGTCCACGCAGGCCATCCGCGCGCGCGGGTTGCGCCGCTTGAACGCGGCCCACTCCTGCATCGTCGCCGTCCCGCGCCCGCCCGCCGCGTCCACCCACGACTGGTTGTCCGAGACGTAGAGCACGAGGTCGCCCACGACCCCGCGCTCGTTCAGGAGCCGGAGCGGCGCCGAGCAGTCCGTGCCGCCGCCGCCGACCGCGGCCAGCTTCTGCGCGTTCGTCACCACGCTGTCGCGCGGGTTCAGCCGCAGCCCCCCCACGACCTCGTGCTCGAACGCCACCACCTCCGCGCCCGGGTTGCGGCGCACGACGGCCGCCGCGACCAGCGCCGCCACGTCCACGCAGCGCACGGCCGTCGTCGAGCCCTTGCGGTGCCCCGTCACGGGCGACCGCATCGAGCCCGACACGTCGGGGAAGACGTAGACCTTCCCCTCGACGCGCGGCACGTTCGAGATGGCGACCTCCATCGCGTCCTGGAGCGCGTCGCGCACCACGGCCGGCACGCGCTCGTCCGCCGACGCGTAGGCGACCATGAGCTGGTACGGGAAGACGCGGGCCTTCTTCACCTGCTCGGGGTCTGCGAGGCGGCGCGCGACCGTCTCGGCCAGGCCGGGCTCGTCGAAGACGCCGTGGCGCGCGAACGTGTTCAGGTTCATGCGCGTCGTCTGCCACGGCGCGCGGCGCGCGATCGCCGCCCACTCGGCGCGGCCGAGGTCGAGCGCCGTGAGCATCTGGAACGGCACGTCGGGGACGGCCGCGCGCTCGCCCGCCTTGAACGCCTCGAACTGGCGGACGAGGGCGGGCAGCGCCTCCGCCTTGAAGTCGCGGCCGACGAGGTAGCCGTAGAGCGCCTCGCGCTCCGCGTCGCGCGGCTTCGGGTGCACCATCCTGAGGACGTCCGCGACCGAGGGCGAGCGGCCGACGCTCGCGCGGAAGACCGCCGCCGCGTCGCGAGCCTCCAGCCACTCGCGCACGAGGCGCTTCGGGGCCGTGCCGAGCGACTTGCGGCCGGCCGCGCCCGAGCGGACGATCTGCACGAAGTTGCGCAGCATCCTGCCGTTGTCCACGACGCGCGGGAAGACCCGCGCGAGGAGCCGCACGTCCTTCGCCGCGAGCACGGCGAGCAGGAGCGCGGGCGCGTCCTTCATCAGACCGCGCTCGCGCGCGTAGACGGCCGTCTTCGCGACGAACTCGGGCTCGACCTGCTCGCACAGCTCCAGAATCTTCGCGAGCTGCTCCGCGGCGCCCGCGTAGAACGTCGCGCCGAGGCAGCCCGTCGCCGCGTACTGCGCGAGCGCCTGCTTCGGCGTCAGCCGGTAGGCGGGCGCGCCGTGCTCGTTGCGCGCGTCCGCCGCCGGGATGAGCTTGCCGACGAGCGACTTGAAGAGCGTCTTGTTTGCCATGTCGGTGCCCCCCTTTGACGAAGGCTCAAAGGTTTCGTTGACGGGAACCGAACCACCCTGAGGGATGAACTGCGGAGGAAGGACTCGAACCTCCGTGACCTGTTTCAGAGACAGGCAGCCTGCCGACTGGCTGACTCCGCAATTAAAGTCGGCGCGGGAGGACTCGAACCTCCGGCCTCTCGGTTATCAGCCGAGTGCTCGGCCATCTGAGCTTCGCGCCGTCGTAGATGTTTGGTAGGCCGGGTCGGATTCGAACCGACGTTCCCCCGCTTAAAAGGCGGGTGCCTTCGGCCGCTTGGCTACCGGCCTGCCGCGCAGGCGAACTGTGGCGGAGGGATTCGAACCCCCGGTGGCCGCTTTAACAGAGCGGTGCCTTACCAGCTTGGCTACGCCACATCGAGAATGGACCGGGAGGGATTCGAACCCTCGCGAAGAGTTTGCGGGACTCTCATGCTGCCGCTACATCACCAGCCCTTGAAGAAGTGATGAGTGATGAGTGATGGATGAAAGGCGGCGTGCCTCCCGTCATCCGTCACTCATCATTCATCGCCCGTCACTGCCGAAATTGCGGAGGCGGGAATCGAACCCGCGACGGGCGCTTTATGAGAGCGCTGCTCTACCGCTGAGCTACTCCGCGTCAACGTTCGCGTGGATGGGCCTGGCAGGACTCGAACCTGCGACGTTTCGTTTAGAAGACGAACGCTCTAGTCCGACTGAGCTACAGGCCCGGGGCTTCTGAAGGCGATGGCGGGAGTCGAACCCGCGCGCTTCCGCTTACGAGACGGACGCTCAGGCCGCCTGAGCTACATCGCCGTGGGAATGGTCGGGGCCGGCCGCCGGTAGTCGGCCTGTCGCTCCACGGGCCCGCGCGTCCACGCCACGCGCGCGGGCTGAGCCGCGCCCCGTCAGTGATGGCCGGTGAAGGAATCGAACCTTCGACATCCAGTTTGTAAGACTGGCGCTCTGCCTGGCTGAGCTAACCGGCCGCGGGATTGTGGGATTGATTCGTCCGTTCATCGGTTCATTGATTCATCGGGCAGATGAATCAATCTCTCGATTCTCTCGATGGAGGCAGTCGGAGTCGAACCGACCTCTCCGGCTCTTCAGGCCGGCGCTTGCCCTCGTCAGCTATGCCTCCGCGTGATTCCGACCGACCGACCCGTTCGGGGTGTGAAGGAGGTAGAGCGGCCGTCCACTCTACCTCCGCGTTCAAGCGGGCTCGCGCCGGCGCGCGAGCGGCACGCCCTCGACGTACAGGTACTTGCGCCACGCGGGGTTCGACTCCGCGTAGTGGCAGAGCAGCAGGTGTTCGAGCCCGATGCCGAGCGGCCTCTGCGGCGTCAGGAGCGGCATGCGCGCCTCGTCGGGCGTGCGGCTGCCCTTGCGCGTGTTGCAGGGGACGCAGGCCGTCGCGAGGTTCTCGGGCGTCGAGCGCCCCTCGCGCGAGCGCGGCGTGATGTGGTCGAGCGTCAGCTCCGCCGCGGAGCGCCTCTGCCCGCAGTACTGGCAGCGGAAGCCGTCGCGCACGAAGACGCGCAGGCGCTTCATGCCGGCCGTCTGCCGGCGGCGGCGGACGTTGACGTAGCGGCGCAGTCGCACCACGCCCGGCACGCGGAACTCCGCGCGCGGCGAGCGCAGCACGCGGTCGCCGTCGTACTCCTCGACGAAGACGACGCCGCGGATGACCAGACACATCGCGCGCGCCACGCCGACCGTGCCGAGCGGCTCGTACGAGAAGTTCAGGAGCAGCACGCGGCCGTTCAGGGTTGCCATCCCGGCTCACCTCCTTTCATAAGTTTGAGTAGACAGTGGACAGTAGACAGTAGGCGGTAGAAAAACTTCCGGCAGGCGAGTCGTTCGCGTGTCGGCGTCAGCGAGAGGGGCGCGGGGCGCTACTGTCTACTGACTACTGTCTACCGCCTACTTTCAATGGGAAGTGCGGGCGGCGTGAGGAGCCGCGCGGGGTGCGCGACCCGCCCGCAGTCTCGCTGCAGGCCGTCAGTCGAGGAAGACGACGCGCGGCGCGAACGAAGCATCACGCTCCGTGTTCATCA
>DASVWB010000142.1:0-24878 GCA_036389815.1 Pyrinomonadaceae bacterium
TCAACCTCCACGGCCTCTCCTCGAACCGCGTCCGCATCGCCGTCGGCCGGACGGGCGGCGGGCCGCCCGCGGACGCCGCGACCGAGTTCGTCTCGCCCGCGCCCGCGACGCCGCCCGCGGCCACGCCCGCGCTGACGCCGAAGCCTTACGGGGCGCGCGAGGCCAGCGCGGCCGACGTGACGCGCCTGCTTGAGCAGGCGACGTGGGGGCCGAAGGACGCGGAGGTCGCGCGCGTCCGGGAGATGGGTCTGCGCGCCTTCGTAGACGAACAGCTCGCCGCGCCCGCGCTCAACAACGGCTCCGACTACCCCGACCTCGCGACCGTGGTTGACGACAGCTCCGTGGCCTGCCCGGCCGACCCCTTGAACGACGCGAACGGGCAGAAGCGCACCGCCTGCCTGCGCGACAAGTACTCGATGTACCCGCTCCAGACGCAGTTCTTCAAGAACGCCCTGACGCGCCCCGACCAGCTCCGCCAGCGCGTCGCCTTCGCGCTCCACCAGATATTCGTCGTCTCGGGGCGCGACATCCCCGTGGCGTGGTGGATGAACGGCTACCTCCAGACGCTCGACCGCAACGCCCTCGGCAGCTACCGCGCGCTGCTCGGCGAGATGACGCTCAACCCGGCGATGGGCGAGTACCTCAACATGAACCAGAGCACCGCGGGGAACCCGAACGAGAACTACGCGCGCGAGGTGCTCCAGCTCTTCTCGACCGGCGTCAACCGCCTGAACCACGACGGCACGCCCGTGCTCGACCCGCAAGGGCAGCCCGTCCCCGTCTACACGCAGTCGGACGTTAACGAGTTCACGCGCGTCTTCACGGGCTGGAACTTCAACCGCGCGCCGGGCACGCCGCTCCCCGCCGGCACGACCAACTTCCGCGACCCGATGGTGCCGCGCGGCGGCACGACCCACGACACGGCCGCGAAGAACCTCTTCGGCACGCGCGTGCAGGACTGCCCCGCCGGCACGAGCGGCCAGGCCAACGCCGCGTGCGCGCAGAGCGAGCTGGCGAAGGCGCTCGACGCGATCTTCAACCACCCGAACGTCGGCCCCTTCGTCTCCAGGCAGCTCATACAGCACCTCGTCACCTCGAACCCCTCGCCCGCCTACGTCGCGCGCGTCGCCGACGCCTTCGACGACGACTGCAAGGGGCTCTACCCGGAAAGCCCCTGCTCGAACGCGCGCGGGAACATGAAGGCGGTCGTGCGCAACGTCCTCTTAGACCCCGAGGCGCGCGGCGACGTTAAGACCGACCCCGCCTACGGCAAGCTCCGCGAGCCCGTCCAGTACATCAACAACTTCCTGCGCGCCTTCAACGCGACGAGCGACGGCGTCGTCGGCCAGTGCACGGGCGGGGCCGTGGGCGACGCGCCGCTCGCGATGGGGCAGCCGCTCTTTTTGCCCGCGACGGTCTTCAGCTACTACGAGCCCGACTACCAGGTGACGGGGACGCGCCTGACGGGGCCGGCCTTCCAAATCCTGACGACCTCGACGACGCTCCGGCGCGCGAACTACGTCAACCAGATGGTCTACTTCGGCATCCAGGCGACCTCGGGCGGCAACTGCGGGACGGGCTCGATCCCGCAGGGGACGCAGATCGCCATGCTGCCCGTCATCAACCTCGCCGACGACCCGGCGGCCATGGTCGAGTACCTGAACACGCTCCTCATGCACGGCACGATGTCGGCCGCCATGAAGCAGACGGTCGTGGGCGCCGTGAGCGGGGACACCTTCGCGGCCGGCTCCGCCGACTACAAGCGCCGCCGCGCGCAGACCGCAATCTACCTCGTCGCCACCTCGGCGCAGTACGAGGTGCAGAGGTGAAAGAGATGACGACTTCACGCAGAGACTTCCTGCGCGCCTCGGCCTGCACGGTCGGCGGCCTGGCGCTCGCCTCGGCCGTGGAGAGCTTCGGGCTCGTCGGCGCGCACGCGCAGGCGGCCTCGGACTACCGCGCGCTCGTCTGCGTCTTCCTCTCGGGCGGCAACGACGGCACCAACATGGTCGTGCCGCTCGACGCCGAGTACGACCAGTACGCGGCCGTCCGCGGCCCCTCGGGGCTCGCGTTCGCGAAGTCGAGCCTCGTCCCCGTCAACCCGCCGAGCCAGGGCCGGCAGTACGGCCTGCACCCGGGCCTCGCGCCCGAGTTCGCCAACCCTTCGGCCGCGCAGAAGGGGCTGCTCGACGTGTGGGATCAGGGCAAGCTGGCCGTCGTCTGCAACGTCGGCCCGCTCGTCGAGCCGCTGACGCGCGCCACCTACCAGAACGGCACGGGCCGCAAGCCCCTCCAGCTCTTCTCGCACTCCGACCAGGTGAACCTGTGGATGTCGGCCGTCGCAAACTCGGTGAGCCGCACGGGCTGGGGCGGCCGGCTCGCCGACCGCGCGGCGGCGCTCAACGGCGCGGCCACCTTCCCGCAGGTCGTGACCATCTCGGGCATCAGCCTCTTCGTGACGGGGCAGAACGCGCTGCCGCTCGCCATCAACGACTCGCGCGCGCCGCTCGGCAGCTCGCTCCCGCTGACGATGACCAACAACTCCTTCGGGAGCGCGACGCCGGCCGACGTGCCCGCGCGCCGCGCCGCCTTCGACGCGCTGCGCGCCCTCGACGGCGACCGCATCCTCGTCGGCGCGGACTCGAACGTGCGCGCGAGCGCCCTGCGGACGAAGGCGCAGCTCGACACCGCGCCGAACACGGACTTCGCCAAGGTCCCGTCCACGTCGCTCGGCTTCCAGCTCGAACAGGTCGCGCGCGTCATCGCGCTGCGCGACACGCTCGGCGTCAAGCGCCAAATCTTCTTCTGCACGCTCGGCGCCTTCGACACGCACTCGAACCAGCGCACCGCGGGCGGGCAGGACGGGCTGCTGCTCCAGCTCGGCCAGGCCATGCGCGGCTTCTGGGACACGCTCGGCGACCTCGGCGTCCAGAACGACGTGACGACCTTCACGCTCTCCGACTTCGGGCGCACGTTCCAGGCGTCGGGGGCGGGCGCGGCCGTCGGCACCGACCACGGCTGGGGCAACCACCATCTGGTGATGGGCGGTGCGGTGCGCGGCGGCAACTTCTACGGCACCTACCCGACGCTCGCGCTGGGCGGCCCCGACGACGCCGACTCACGCGGGCGCTGGATACCGACGACCTCCGTCGAGCAGTACGCCGCGACGCTCGCCTCCTGGTACGGGCTCTCCCCGAGCGACTTCCCGGCCGTCTTCCCGCTGCTCGACCGCTTCCCCGTGGCGGACGTGGGTTTCATGTCCTGAAGGGCGTCTTTAACCGCGGAGGCCCAAAGGAATCTCGAATCTCAAATTTGAGATTCGAGATTCGAGATTCCTTAAGCCCTGTCCCCCGCGGTTAAACTTCTGCCGCCCGTGCAAGACCCGAGATGTTAAAGCTAAAACTCCTCGTGCTGCTCCTCTTCGCGGCGGGCGCGTCGGCGCTCCTCCTCACGGACAACGCCGCCAACCCGCACGCGCGCGCTTACTCGGCCGGCCCGCCCGCCGGCTTCACGCACGCGCCGGGCGAACTCGACTGCTCCGACTGCCACACGACCCCTGCGCAGAGCGCGGGCACGCTCACGCTCGGCGTCCCGCAGAAGTACACGCCGGGTCAGACCTACGACATCAGCGTCACGCACGCCTCGGCCGACCCGACGCGCGTCCGCTGGGGCTTCGAGATGACGGCGCTCGACGCCGCCGACCAGAAGGCCGGCTCGTTCGTGCCGGCCGACGACCTGACGCGCGTCGTGAGCGGCGAGGGCCCGCACCCCTCGCGCGAGTACGTCGAGCACACCTCGAAGGGGACCTTCCCCGGCCGGCAGAACGGCGCTTCGTGGTCTTTCAAGTGGACGGCGCCCGCGGAGGACGTGGGGCCCGTCACCTTCTACCTCGCCGGCAACCAGGCCAACGGCGACGGCAACAGCTCCGGCGACAACATCTACTTCACCTTCGCCTCCGCGGGCTTCCAGGCGCCCGCGCCCGACTTCGGCGTCTCGGTCAGCCCTTCGTCGCGCGCCGCCGTCCAGGGCGCGGGCGCCGCCTACGACGTGACGGTCACGCCTCTGAACGGCTTCGCGGGCACGGTCACGCTCTCGGCCGCCGACCTGCCGGCGGGCGCGACGGCGGGCTTCCAGCCCGCCTCCGTCTCCGTCGGCGGCTCGTCGCCGCAGACCGCCGCCTTCACCGTCCAAACCTCCGACCAGACGCCCGCGGGCGCGAGCACCTTCACGGTCAACGCGTCCTCCGGCGCGCTCACACACTCGGCGCAGGCGACGCTGAAAGTCTCCCGGGCCGGCGACGCAGACCTCGCCGTCTCGCAGACCGTCTCGCCCAACCCCGCGCAGGCGGGCACAGACCTCAGGTTCACCGTCACCGTCTCGAACGACGGGCCCGCGACGGCCGTCACGCCTTCGCTCCTCGTCACGCTCCCGCGCGACGTGCCGGGCTTCGCGCAGGGCGCAGGGCGCTGCACGCCGGTCGTGCTCGACGACCGCCTCGAACTCCGCTGCGCCCTCGACGACATCGGGCCGGGGAAGTCCGCCACGGTTGACTTCACCGTCCGCCCCGCCGCGCCCGGCACGTTCAGCACGACGGCCACGGCCACGTCCCCGGTGCACGACTCGTTCCCCTCGAACAACACCGTCGGCGCCGCCGTCCCCGTTGCGGCCGCGGCCGCCGGGCCTTCGATGACCGTTTCGAACCTCGGCGTCCGCGCGGTCGTCTCCGGGCTCAACCAGCCGACCTCGATGGCCTTCCTCGGCGCGAACGACTTCTTCGTCCTTGAGAAGGCCACGGGGCGCGTCGTGCGCGTGAAGGACGGCGCCGCGCTGGGGGCGGTGCTCGACCTCGCCGTCAACAGCGCGTCGGAGCGCGGCCTGCTGGGGCTGGCCCTGCACCCGAACTTCGCCGCGAACGGCTTCGTCTACCTCTACTGGACAGAGAGCGCGACCGGCGCCGACACGACGGCGATTGACGACGTGCCGCTGCTCGGCAACCGCGTCGACCGCTACCGCTGGGACGGCTCGGCGCTCGCCTTCGACCGCAACATCCTGCGGCGGCGCGCGCTACAGGCGGACGCCGGCCAGCCCGCGCGCGGCAACCACAACGGCGGCCTCCTGCGCTTCGGCCCCGACGGCAAGCTCTACGTCTTCGTCGGCGACGCGGGGCGCCGCGGCTTCTTCCAGAACCTCCCCTGCGGCCCGACCGCCGTCTGCCCGCACGACCCGCCGCTCGTCGCCGACGACCAGTTCGGCGGCCCCGAGCCCGACGACGCGCACGCCACCGGCGCCATCTTCCGCCTCAACGACGACGGCACGACCCCGCTCGACAACCCCTTCTCCAACCTCATCCCCGTCCGCGGCGGGCAGGACGTGGACAACATCCACCGCCTCTTCGCCTACGGCGTCCGCAACTCCTTCGGGATGGACTTCGACCCCGTCGGCGGCTCGCTCTGGACGCAGGAGAACGGCGACGACGCCTTCGACGAGATCAACCGCGTCGAGCCGGGCTTCAACGGCGGCTGGGCGCAACTGATGGGGCCCAGCTCGCGCGTCGCCGAGTTCAAGGCGATAGAGGTCGCGCGCGGCAACAGCCTCCAGCAGAACCGCTGGCCGCCCTCAAACATCGCCGACACGCCGGCCGAGGCGCTCGCGCGCCTCTACAAGCTGCCCGGCTCGCAATACACCGAGCCGCAGTTCAGTTGGAAGTACGCCGTCGCGCCCTCGCCCGTCGGCTTCGCCGGGGGCGGGCTCGGCCTGCGGTTCGCGGGCGACCTCTTCGTCGGCGCCTCGCGCACGACGCTCCTCGGCGGCTACCTCATGCGCTTCCGCCTGAGCGCCGACCGCAAGAGCCTCGCGCACACCGACTCGCGGCTCGCCGACGGCGTCGCCGACAACGCCGACAAGTTCGACCTCGGCGAGAGCGAGAGCCTCGTCGTCGGGCGCGACTTCGGCATCACGACCGACATCCGCACGGAGCCCGCGTCGGGGAACCTCTACGTCGTCTCGCTCTCGAACGGCGCGGTCTACGAGGTCTTCGCGCGCCCGACGCTCTACGTCGCCAGCCTCGACGGCGCGCAGGAGACGCCCGCGCACGACACGCCCGCGCGCGGCACGGCCACGCTCCTCCTGGACAAGGACGAGCGGACGGCGCGTGTCTCGCTGCGCTTCCGCGGCCTCTCGTCGCCGCAGACGGCCGCGCACATACACTCGCCGGCCGCCGCGGGGCAGACCGCGTCGCCTGCCTTCGACCTGCCTTCGGGGCAGTTCGACGACTTCCAGATAACGCTCACGCCGCAGCAGGTGGCGGACCTGAAGGCGGGGCTGTTTTACGTCAACGTCCACAGCGCGAACTTCCCCGCGGGCGAGATACGCGGGCAGTTCGGCGCGGCCGGACAGTCGTCCGTCGTGCAGCTCGACGCGGCGGCGCGGGAGGTCGCGGAGGGCGCGCGGGTGAAGACCGTCAACGTCCTGCGCCTCGGCGACACCTCGACGCCCGCGACCGTGGACTACGCGACGGCCGACGGCGCGGCCTCGGAGCGCTCCGACTACACGACGGCGCGCGGCACGCTCCGCTTCGCCGCGGGCGAGACGCAGAAGGCCGTCGAAGTCTTCATCACCGACGACGGCCTCGCGGAGTCGGCCGAGGGCTTCGACGTCGTCCTCTCGAACCCGACGGGGCCCGTCGAGCTGGCCGAGCCTTCGACGGTCGCGCTCACGATCACGGATAACGACCAGCCGCCGCCGTCCGCCAACCCCGTAGACTCCTCGGCCTTCTTCGTCCGCCAGCACTACCTCGACTTCCTGAACCGCGAGCCCGACGACCCGGGCTTGCAGTTCTGGACGAACGAGATCGAGCAGTGCGGGGCGGACGCGCGGTGCCGCGAGGTGAAGCGCATCAACGTCTCGGCGGCCTTCTTCCTGTCCATCGAATTTCAGGAGACGGGCTACCTCGCCTACAGGCTCTACCGCGAGTCGTTCGGGCGGCAGCCGCGCTACGCGGAGTTCGTCGCGGGCACGCAGGAGATAGGGCGCGGCGTCGTCGTCGGCGTGGGCGACTGGGAGGACAGGCTCGCGGCCAACCGCCGGGCGTTCGCCGACGCGTGGGTCAAGCGTCCCGACTTCGCCGCCGCCTTCGACGGGCTCTCTAACCCGGACTACGTCGACAGGCTCTACGCGAACGCGCAGGTACAGCCTCCCGCGGCCGAGCGCGACGCGCTGGTCGCCGCGCTCGACGCGGGCGCGAAGACGCGGGCCCGCGTCCTGCTCGACGTGGCCGACTCGCCCGCGCTCCGCCGCCAGGAGACCAACCGCGCCTTCGTGCTGATGGAGTACTTCGGTTATCTGAGGCGCAACCCGGAAGACCCGCCGGACTCCGACCGGGGCGGCTACGACTTCTGGCTCTCGAAGCTCGACGAGTTCGGCGGCAACTTCGTGCGGGCCGAGATGGTCAAGGCTTTCATCTCCTCGCTCGAATACAGGCAGAGGTTCGGCCGGCCCTGAGCCGGCCCGAGACTCAGCGCATGCCGAGCATGAGCAGGAGCGAGCGGTCGTGCGCGCGCCCGCCTTCGCTCCGCCAGCGGCGCAGCGCGCGGAGTTCTTCGTCTTCGACGGGGCGGTTACGCAGGCGCGCGGCCGGCGTCTTCCCGAAGGCGTGCTCGGTGAGCGCGAGGTGCGGCTCGCGGACGGCGAGCGCGCCGCCGCCCGCGAGCGCCGCCTCCGCCGACTCCACGTCCGGGTAGAACTCCTGGTAGACGAGGACGTGCCAGACCGCGCCCGCCCCCTCGCCCTCGCTCCCCAGCACGCGCACCAGCCCGAAGCCGCTCTCCATCTGGAAGACGAGGTCGTCGCCCGCCGCGTAATTCAAAGCCATAAGCCAACCCCTTTCGCCGGAGCTTAGCACACGAAGGGAAGTCGCTGTAGACGCGCCGCGCCGCGCGGTTTACTATCGGGTCGAAGCGGAGGGGGCGGACGGCGGATGGGCGGTACGGGGCGCGAGAGGGATCACTATTCGACGCTCGGCGCGGGGCGCGACGAGGCGCGCGCCGAGATCGAGCGCCGCTACAAGCGGCTCGCGCGGCAGCACCACCCCGACCGCGGCGGCGACGAGGAGGAGATGAAGGCCATCAACGAGGCGTGGCGCGTGCTCGGCGACGCCGACGCGCGCCGCGCCTACGACGAGCGCCGCGCCCCGCGCCCCACGCCCTACGCCGCGCACCGCCCCGTCAGCTCGCCCGGCGCGAAGGCCGACCCCGTCAGCGGCCGCATCGTCGGCGCGCTGCTCTGCCTCTTCGCGGGGCTCGTGCTGATGTTTCTGGTGAAGGCGCATTACGTCGTCTTCCTCTGGCCGCTGGCGCTGCTCGGGCTCGGGGTCGTGGCCTTCGGTGTGCTGATGGCGCACGGCGCGCTGACCTTCGCCCGCGAGCGCGTGGGGCCCCGGCACCCCGCGCGGCGGCTCGTCTGGGCGCAGGAGGTCTTCTTCTGGGCCTGCGTGCTGTCGGGCGGCTACTTCTTCTACCTGCTGCTGAGGGCCATCTAACGGGATGCGCGTCAAGGGGCTCGAACTGCTGTTCCTCGAAGTCAACAGCCTCGAAGAGTCGCTCGACTTCTACCGCGGCGCCCTCGGCTTCGAGCTGACGGAGCACGCGCCGGAGGGCGAGCCGCCGATGGCGACGCTGCGCGCCGGCTCGCTCCGCCTGATGCTCGCGCAGGTGCCGCTCGCCATGGCGCGGCGCGGGCGCGGCGTACACTTCTTCCTCACGGTCGAGGACGTGGACGAGTTCTACGACTTCGCGCGCGCGGGCGGCGCCCACGTGGAGCCGCCGGCCGACGAGGGCTGGGGCGGCCGCTTCGTCACGCTCGAAGACCCCGACCGCTACCGCCTCTTCTTCGTCGCCTGGTACGACGAAGACTCGCAGGCCGGCCCCGCGCCCGGCTTGTGGAATTGAAGCGCCGCTGACTAAAATGGCCGCAGACTTTCTCCTCGCGGACGGCGCCGCGAAAGTGCTCCCGGGCGGCGCGTCAAGAAGAAGAACCTGAGTCTGAGGATGCGGCGCGTCGGCCGACGGCGCGCGGCCGAAGTGGGGGCACGCATGCGTCACGTCGAAAACCCGCCGAACCCGTGGCTCTCGACCAGCGTCGAGTGGATAGGCGAGCCGCCGGAGTCGCGCGTCGAGGTCTTCGAGGAGACCGAGACGCGCAGCATCATCACGCACAACAAGAGCCCGGACGTGGGCTTCGACTACTCGGTCAACTGCTACCGCGGCTGCACGCACGCGTGCAGCTACTGCTTCAGCCGCCCGACGCACGAGTACCTCGGCTTCGGCGCGGGCACCGACTTCGAGACGAAGATCGTCGCCAAGGTGCGCGCCGCGGAGCTTCTGCGCGAGGAGTTCATGCGCCCCTCCTGGCGCGGGCAGACGGTCGTCTTCTCGTTCACCTCCGACCCTTACATCCCGCTTGAGTTCAACTACGGGCTCACGCGCCGGTGCCTCGAAGTCTGCCTCGAATTCCGCAACCCCGTCGGCGTCGTCACCAAGTCGGCGCTCGTGCGCCGCGACAAAGACCTGCTCTCGGCGCTCGCGCGCGAGGCCGCGGCCAGCGTCTTCTTCTCCATCCCCTTCGCGGACGAGGAGACGGCGAAGGCTCTGGAGCCGACGGCGCCGCTGCCGGCCGCGCGCTTCCGCGCGATGCGGGAGCTGGCCGAGGCGGGCGTCCCCGTCGGCCTCGCCATCGCGCCCGTCATCCCGGGCTTGAGCGACCCGCACATCCCCGAGCTGCTCAGGCGCGCGAAGGAGGCGGGCGCGCGCACGGCCTTCATCAACCTCCTGCGCTTGCCCGGCAGCGTCGCGCCGTACTTCGAGCAGCGCCTGCGCGAGCGACTGCCGACGAAGGCCGACCGCGTGCTCTCGCGCCAGCGCGAGGTGCGCGGCGGCCGCCTCAACGTCGCCGAGTTCGGCGAGCGGATGCGCGGCCACGGCGTCTACTGGGAGCTGATCGAGAAGAGCTTCCGCGTACACTGCGCGCGCCTCGGCTTCAACCGGGAGGACGCGCCGCAGCACGCCTACGCCGAACGCCCCTCGACCTTCCGCCGCCCGTCCCCGCAGGGCTCGCTCTTCGAGTAGCGCGGGCGGGAAAGGCCGGACGAACCCCGACACAAAACTCTTCTAACCGCGCCGCGCGGCGGATATAATGTGCCCGCTCTGTCAAGCGCTCACGCAGGGAGGGAGTTGAGGCGTATGGTTACGATCAGGCACGTGGTCTGCGACCGCGAACCCTACTTCGTCGGAGAGACGGCGACCGCGCTGGACGCCGCCGACTACATGGCCGACCGCGGCATCGGCGCCGTCTGCGTCCTCGACGCGGGGGGCAAGCTCCGCGGCATCTTCTCCGAGCGCGACCTGCTCAACCGCGTCGTCGCCCGCAGGCTCGACCCCGCCGGGGTGCCCATCCGCGACGTGATGAGCGAGCCGCGCGCCGTCATCGAGTGCGGCGACACGCCGCACGAGGCGCTGGAGCGGATGGAGCGCGTCGGGAGCCGCCACCTGCCCGTCGTCGACGGCGACAAGTTCGTCGGCATGCTCTCGATGCGCGACATCATGCGCGTCGAGATCAGCGAGCAGGGCGCGGAGCTGCAACTGCTCCACGAGTACATCTCGCACTGAAAGACCCGGACACCGTGAACAGACTCCTGCGGACGCACACGCCGTGGGCGCTCGGCTGCGCCTTCGCCCTCCTCGTCGCCTGCGGCGGCCCGCGCGCGACGCCCACGCCCTCCGCCGCCGAACCGGGCGCGGGCGAGGCGGCGCAGGCAGAGGACGCGCGGCTCGGCTTCCGCGTCGAGACGGTCGTCCCGAACCTCGAAGTCCCCTGGTCGATAGTCTTCGCGCCGGACGGGCGGATGCTCTTCACGGAGCGCCCCGGCCGCGTGCGCGTCTACGAGAAGGGGAGGCTGAGGCCGGAGCCGCTCTTCGTCGTCGGGGACGTTGAGCGCGGGAGCGAAAGCGGCCTGATGGGGCTCACGCTCCACCCGGACTTCGCCGCGAACCACCTGCTTTATCTCGCGTACGCCTACAGCCAGGACGGTGTGCGCGTCCGCGTCGTGCGCTTCCGCGAGACGGGCGCGGGGCTGACCGACAGGAAGCTCGTCATCGAGGGTATCCCGGCCGCGCGCTTCCACGCCGGCACGCGCCTGCGCTTCGGCCCAGACGGCAAGCTCTACGTGACGACCGGCGACGCGGCCGAGAAGGAGTTGGGGCAGAAGCTCGACACGCTGGCGGGGAAGACTTTGCGCCTCAACGACGACGGCAGCGTCCCGGAAGATAACCCCTTCGTCGGCAGGCCGGGCGTGCGCCCCGAAATCTGGACGTACGGCCACCGCAACGCGCAGGGGCTCGACTTCCAGCCGGGGACGGGGCTCATGTTCCAGACCGAGCACGGCCCCTCGGGCTTCGACGGCCCCGGCGGCGGCGACGAGGTCAACGTCGTCGAGCGCGGCAGGAACTACGGCTGGGCGGCGATTCACCACCGCGAGACGCGCGCCGGGATGGAGTCGCCGCTGCTCGAATACACGCCCGCGTGCGCGCCCGCGAGCGCAGCCTTCTACCGCGGCTCCGCGCTGTCACAGCTCAGGGGAAACTTCTTCTTCGGCTGCCTGCGCGGCGAGGGGCTCCAGCGCGTCGTGCTCGACGGCCGCCGCGTCGTCAGCGAGGAGCGCCTGTTCAAAGGCCGCTACGGCCGCATCCGCGACGTGGCGGAAGGCCCCGACGGCGCCCTCTACTTCTCGACCTCCAACCGCGACGGCCGCGGCCGCCCCGCCCCCGACGACGACCGCATCATGCGACTCGTGCCGGCGAAGTGACGAGTGATAAGTGATAAGAAGAACACCGGGCCCGCATCTCCCATCTCATCACTCATCACCCATCACTTTTTCTCTGCCACGCCGCGAGGACTTCGCGCTCGCGTTCGCGGGCGAGGCCGGCGCGGCGCTCGGCGTCGGCGGGGCGCGTCCTGTCCCATTCGAGCGTGTCGCGCACCGTCTCGGCGAGCGGGCGGAAGGCGAGCCCGGCGACCAGCGCCTTCCCGGCGCTGACGCCGAGGAAGTGGCGCATCCTCCCCGGCGATTCGGGTATCCACAGCGGCACCTCGCCCCACGGCCCCACGTCCGCGTCTAGCAGGAACTGCTCCTCGACCCACACGAAGCGCGCGTCAGACCCGACGGCCGCGCGCGACTCTTCGAGGAAGCGCCCCATCGAAAGCTCGTAGTCCGGCCCCGTCGCGTTGAACGTCCCCGCGCGCCCGGCCTCGGCCATGCGCAGAATCCACGCGGCCAGGTCGCGCGCGTCCACGAACTGCACCTGCCGACCGGGGCGGCCGGGCGCGAGCACGTCGCCGCCTTCCGAGACGCGGCGCGGCCAGTAGGTGAAGCGGTCGGACGGGTCGTGCGGGCCGACGATGAGGCCGGCGCGGACGTTGAGGACGCGGCCCGGCATCTCCGACTCGGCCGCGCGCTCGCAGAGCGCCTTGAGCGGCCCGTACCTCTCGCCGAAGAAGGGCGCGGCCGCCAGCTCCGACTGGTGAAGCGACTCCGCCTCACGCAGCTCATCCGAGGCGAGCGTGCCGACCGCGTGCCCCTCGTCAACGCCCGGGACGCTCGTGTCCGCGTAGACCGAGCAGCTTGAGACGAACGTGTAGTGCCCGACCGCCCCGGCCAGCAGCCGCGCCGAGTCGCGCACGACCCGCGGCAGGTAGCCGGACGTGTCCACGACGGCGTCCCACCGCCGCCCCTCCAACGCTTCGAGCCCGCCGTCGCGGTCGCCCTTCAAGCTCTCGACCTCGGGGAAGAGCCCCGGGTTGAGCTGTCCGCGGTTGAACAGCGTCACCTCGTCGCCCCGCGCCGCCGCGGCCTCCACCAGATGACGCCCCAGAAATTTAGTCCCGCCGAGAATGAGCAGCTTCATACCTTGTCCTCGGTCGCGCGTTCGCCGGTTGAATCAATCGACAGGGACGGGCGGGGCGGACGGGATAAGCGATTAAAGAGTTCAGAGTTCAGATTTGAAATTTGAGATTTGAAATCTCAGATTCCAAATCTTTAATTCCTACCCTGCCTACTCCTGTTAATTCGCCCCTCAAAGAGTGCGCGTGACCTTCGCGAGCGAGCGCGGGGCGTCCGGGTCGAGCCCCTTGGCGTCGGCGAGCAGCGCGGCGAAGAGCTGCGCGGGGATGATGTAGGGGATGACGGCCAGCGTCTCGTTAATCTCGGCGGGGAGCCGCACGGAGCGCGTGGCGAGCGCGGCCGCCTCCTCGTCCGCCGTGAAGGCGAGCGTGTCGGCGCGCAGCTCTTTCAGGCGCGCCAGCAGCTCGCGCGCGCGCCCGAGCGTGACGCCCGGCGGCGCGAAGGCGAAGATGGGGAAGTGGCGCTCGACGACCGCGAGCGGGCCGTGCAGGAAGTCGGCCGACGAGAAGCGCTCGGCCACGACGTAGCACGTCTCCATCAGCTTCAAAGCCATCTCGAAGGCGTTGGCGTAGACGAGCCCGCGCCCGACGACCACGCAGTTCTCCATGAAGACGTAGCGCTCGACCATCTCCTCGACCTGCGCGCGCAGTTCGAGCGCGCGGGCGGCGAAGTCGGGGATGGCCTCGTAGCCCAGCCGCGCCCCGCTGTCGGCGAGCGCCTCGGCCAGCATGTAGAAGTGCAGGAGCTGACCCGTGTAGGTCTTCGTCGCGGCCACGGAGCGCTCGCGCCCGCCGTGCGTGAGCAGCGTCTCGTGGACGACCTTCGTCATCGACGACTCGGGCTCGTTCGTGATGCCGACCGTGCAGAGCGCGCCGCCCGAGCGCGCTTCGGCGAGGAAGTGGTTGATGTCTTCGCCCTCGCCCGACTGCGAGACGCCGATGACGGCGGCACGCGAGAGCCTGAGGCGCGCGCCGTAGAGCGTGCTGACCGAGGGCGCGGCCAGCGTGACGGGGATGCCGGTCGTGACTTCGAGCAGGTAGCGCCCGAAGAGCGCCGCGTTGTCGGACGAGCCGCGCGCGACGAGCACGATCAGGCTCACGCCGCGCCCGCGCAGGTCGTGCCCCAGGCGCGCGGCCTTCGCGCGCTCGGCGTCCATCGTGCGCGCCAGCGCCTCGGGCTGCTGCGCGATCTCTTCGAGCATCAGTGACATGAACAACCCCCCGCGAGCCTGATTGCGTTGACTCTCTTTTGCCATCATGTTAATTGTCGGCGCAAGCGCCCAGACGCCGCGGCCTTAATTTTATTCGCAGAAATTTTATTCGCAGACACAGGTGTCGATGAGAACCCCGCAGACCAAACGGGCGCGGCTCCGCGCCGTGCTCCTCCCGCTCGCGGCCTGCCTCGCGGCGCTCGCCTGCGCGCACCCGGCGCGCGCGCAGCAGCCGGCCGGCGCGCGCGCGCCGGCGCAGGTCATCCCGGCGCCTAAGTCGCTCGCGCAGACGGGCGAGGACTTCCCGCTCTCGGGCGGCGCGAGAATCGTGCTCGCCGACCCGAAGTCGGAGGACGACCGCTTCGCCGCGGAGGACTTCGCGGCGGACGTGCGCGAGACGGCCGGCGTCACGCTCCGCGTCGCGGCGGGGGGAGGGGGGCGGCAGATTCTCGTCGGGCCGCTTTCGCACCCGCGCGTGCGCGCCGCGGTCGAGAAGGCGGGCTTGAGCGTGCCGGCCGACCTCGGCGAAGAGGGTTACGTGCTCGCCGCGGACGCGTCCCGCGTCGTCGTCGCGGGGCTCACGGCCGCCGGCACCTTCTACGGCCTACAGACCTTGAAGCAGCTCGTGCGCGGCGAAGGCGCGGCGGCGCGCGTGCAGGGCGTGCGCGTCGCCGACTGGCCCTCGGTGCGCTGGCGCGGGCTCTCCGACGACGTGAGCCGCGGCCCCGTCCCGACGGTCGAATACTTCAAGCGGCAGATACGCAACGAGGCCATGTTCAAGATGAACATGCACAGCCTCTACATGGAGCACGTCTTCGGCTCCGCGTCGCACCCGCTCATCGCGCCCGAGGGCGGCGCGCTCACGCCCGCAGACATCCGCGAGATGGCGGCCTACGCGCGCCGCTACCACGTCGAGCTGGTCCCGCAGCAGCAGACCTTCGGCCACCTGCACAAAGTCCTGCGGCTCGAACAGTACAACGAGCTGGCCGAAGTCCCCTACGGCGACGTGCTCTCGCCGCAGGCCGAGGGCACGTACGAGTTCATCGCGGACATTTACAAAGAGATTGACGAACTTTTCCCCGGCCGCTTCTTCCACGTCGGCGCGGACGAGACCGTCGAGCTGGGGCGCGGGCAGAGCGCCGGGCAGGTGAAGGCGAAGGGGCTGGGCGCGGTCTACTTCGACCACCTGAAGCGCGTGCGCGGGCTGCTCGAACCCTACAAACGGCGGCTGATGTTCTGGGGCGACATCGCGCTCAACCACCCCGACCTGCTGCCCGGCGTGCCGCGCGACATGATCGCGATGAACTGGGACTACGCGCCGCGGCAGAGTTACGAGGCGCGCATCGGGCTCTTCAAGAAGGCCGGGCTCGAACAGTTCGTCTGCCCCGGCGTCTGGGGCTGGAACCAAATCTTCCCGAACACGGAGAACTCCTCGGTCAACATCGTGAACTTCGTCCGCGACGGCCAGCACGCGGGCGTGCTCGGCGTGATGAACACGGAGTGGGACGACGACGGCGAGGCTCTGTTCGAGAACACCTGGTACGGCGTCGTGCTCGGCGCCGCCGCCGGCTGGCAGACGGCGCCCCTCGACCTCGCGGCCTTCGAGCGCGACTTCGACTGGGCCTTCTTCCGCCACGAAGGCGACGCCCTGACGAAGGCGACGCGCGCGCTCGGCGCGGTCAACTCGAAGCTCGGCGTCAACAACAGCGACGAACTCTTCTGGCGCGACCCGTTCACGGAGGACTTTCAGGTGTCGGTCGCGCGCAAGCGCGAGCAGACGCGGCAGTTGCGGCTCGACGCCGAGGAGGTCGAAGAGACGCTGATTCGGGAGAGGCCGCGGGCGGGCAGGAACGCGCGGGCGCTCGACTCGATGCGGCTCGCGGCGCGCAGGTTCGACCACATGGGCCGGCGCGCGCAGGTTCTGGAGCAACTAAGCCGCGACTACTGGGACGCGTACCTCAACCTCGGCGACCGGCGGCGCGTGCGGCGCCTGCGCACGTACTCCGGCGCCGTCTACAACTCCCTGCGCGAGATGGCCGAGGAGCTGACGGAGCTGCGCGAGGCGTACCGCGCGCGGTGGCTCGCGGAGAACCGCCCGTACTGGCTCGCCAGCGTGCTGGCGCGGTATGATCTCGCCGCCGCGCGGTGGCTCTCGCGCTCGAAGCAGTTGGAGGAGGCGCTGCGCGAATACGACCGCACCTCGACACTCCCCGCGCCCGGCGAGTTCGGGCTGGGCCCGCGCCCCGCGCAGGAGGAAGCGAAATAGTTTAAAGGCCGAAAGAGGTGTCTGAGATGAGCATGACTGTCGGCGAGTATCAGAGCGGCGTGCTTGAGGCCGGGGAGGCGTCGGCGGCGCGCGCGGGCGGGGCGGGCGACGGCGGCGGCGGGGCGTTGCGCGCGACGGGCGCGGCGCGCATGTTGTCGCTCGACGCCTTCCGCGGGATGACGGTGGCGGGGATGGTGCTCGTCAACAACCCCGGGACGTGGGGCGCCATCTACAGCCCGCTCGAACACGCGGAGTGGCACGGGTGGACGCCGACCGATTTGGTCTTCCCGTTCTTCCTCTTCATCGTCGGCGTCTCCGTCACGCTCGCGCTCTCGCGCCGCGCGGAGGCCGGGGGCGGGCGGCGCGACCTCTACGTCAAAATCTTCCGCCGCGCGGCCGTCATCTTCGGGCTCGGGCTGCTGCTCGCGGGGCTGCCCTACTTCGAACTCTCGACGATACGCATTCCCGGCGTGCTCCAGCGCATCGCGGTCTGCTACCTGTTCGCGGCGCTCATCTTCCTCAACACGAACTGGCGCGGGCAGCTCTACACGGCGGGCGGGCTGCTGCTCGGCTACTGGGCGCTGATGACGCTCGTGCCGGTGCCGGGCTACGGGCCGGGAGATTTGGCGAGCAAGGAATGGAACCTCGCCGCCTACGTAGACCGCGCCGTCTTCGGGCGGCACGTCTGGCGGCAGGCGAAGGTCTACGACCCGGAAGGGCTGCTGAGCACGCTGCCCGCGATAGCGACGACGCTCGCGGGCGTGCTGACGGGACACCTCCTGCGCTCGCGCAGGGGGCCTTACGAGAAGGTTTCGGCGATGTTCGTCGCGGGCGCGGCGTGCGTCGCGGCGGGCTGGGCGTGGAACTACTGGTTCCCGGTCAACAAGGCGCTGTGGACAAGCTCCTACGTGCTGCTGACGGCGGGGATGGCGCTGCAACTGCTCGCCGTCTGCTACTGGCTGATCGACCTGAAGGGATACCGGCGCTGGTCTCTGCCGTTCGTCGTCTACGGGACGAACGCGCTGGCGGTCTTCTTCCTGACGGGGCTGTGCGTGAAGCTGATGGCGCTCGTCAAGTGGACGGGGGCGAACGGCAAGCCGACCTCGCTCCAGCCCTACATCTACGACACGCTCTTCGCCTCGTGGCTCGCGCCCCTCAACGCCTCGCTCGCCTTCGCCGTCTGCTTCGTCCTCGTCTGGCTCGGGCTGATGTGGCTGCTCTACCGGCGCGGCATCTTCATCAAGGTTTGACGCGCGGCCAAACAGGTCAGAACCGCCCGCGGTAGCGGGTGGAGCGTACTTGATAATCCCGCCCCCGCGTCGCAACAATCCAGACGCTACCGCGTGCGGTTCTGACCGCTCCGGCGTCACGCCCGCACAAACTTCGCCAAAACGCCGCCTGAACGCATTTAAGACAGCCGCGGCCTCACACACGCGCCCCCTCCGGTCATCCTGACGCGACGCGCGCTCGTACAAACGCCTCGCGCACGCTTACACGGGGCTCGCGCACGCTTACACGGAGCTTGCGCACGCTTACACAAGGCTTGCGCACTCGTACACGAGGCTTGCGCACTCGTGCAGGAGGCTCGCGCGAGCTTACACGGAGCTTGCGCACGCGTACAGGAGGCTCGCGCGTCCGTACAAACGCCACATTTGGTCGTACAGACACCACATTCGTCCGTACAAACGCCACATTCGTTCGTACAAACGCCACATTCGGCCGTGCAAACGCCACGCGCGGCCGTACAAACGCCACATTTCCTCGTAAAAATGACACGCGCGTCCGTTTATCTCAGACATGCGGATGTGCAGACGAGACCGGCGCGTGTGCAGGCGGCAAGTGTATCCGTTTAAGACGGCGCACAAGCGGACAAATACTGACCTGATAGCGGTAAGTGCTGACCCGGCGGCGGGGATTGTCGCCGTGCGTCATTTGCGTCGGTAGCCGGGGCCGCGCAGGGGGCGGCCGGCGTTGACGGTCGTGCGCGTGCCGCCGTCAACCTCCAACTGCCCGTTGACGACGACGAAGCGGATGCCTTCGGGATACTGGTTCGGCTCTTCGAAAGTGGCGCGGTCGCGGACGCGCGCGGGGTCGAAGACGGTTATGTCGGCATACGCCCCTTCGCGAAGCACGCCGCGGTCTTTAAGCCCGACGCGCGCCGCAGGCATGCCCGTCATCTTGTGCACGGCCTGTTCGAGCGTCAGCAGATGTTCGTCCCGCACGTAGCGCGAGAGCACGCGCGGGTAAGAACCCCAGCCGCGCGGGTGCGACTTCGAGCCCGAGAGCGGGCCGTCGGCCGCCCGCGCGCCGCTGTCGGTGCAGATGCTCACGAAGGGCTCGCGCAAGGCCGCGCGCAAGTCGTCCTCGTTCATCATAAAATAGATTGCGCCGGTCTGACCGCGGTCGGCGGCGATGAGGTCTAAGAGCGCGTCCAGTTCATCCTTGCCCTGCTCCCGCGCAATCTCCGAGACGCGCTTGCCCTGCAAGCCCTCAAGCTCGCGGTTGACGACCGAACCGACGAGCACACCCGACGCGCCGCCGCTCCCGAGATAGATGTTCTCCCACTCGTTCGAGTCGCGTTGAATATCGGCCTTGACGCGCGCGCGCGTCTCGGGGTCGCGCAGGCGTGCGAGCATCTTCTCCGTCCCGCCCTCGATAGCCCACGGCGGAAGACAGGCCGAAAGTCCGGTGGAAGCGGCCGTGTAAGGGTAAACGTCGGCCGTCACGTCCAGACCACGGGCACGCGCGGCGCGAATCTTCGCCAGCACGGCCGGCATCCGCCCCCAGTTCTTTTTATACGCGGCCTTGAGGTGCCAGATTTCGGCGGGGATACGCGCACGGCGCGCTATCTCGAAGACTTCCGCGAGCGAGGCGTCGAGAGCGTTGGCCTCGCTGCGCTGATGCGTGGCGTAGATGCCGCCGTAACGGCGCGCGACTTTGGCAAGCTCGACTATCTCATCCGTCTTTGCGAAGCGCGCGGGCACGTACTGGAGCGAAGTCGAAAGACCGAGCGCGCCGTCCTCCATCGCCTCGGCCACGAGCGCCCTCATCCGCTCCAACTCTTCCGCGTTCGGGGCGCGGTTGTCATAACCGACGACGTAGGCGCGCACCTGCGTCGCGCCGACGAAGGTGGCGAGGTTCACACCCGAACCCTGCAAGGCGAGCCGGCGGAAATACTCGTGCAACGTGCGCCAATCCACGCTCAAGTTGTAACGACGGTTGAAGGGCTCGTCCTCCTTGAGCGTACGTTCGTTGACGGGCGCAATCGAACCGCCCTCGCCCGTGACCTCAGTCGTCACGCCCATCATAACTTTGCTCATAGCGCGCGGGTCGATGAGCACGTACTGCTCGGACTGGCCGAGCATGTCGATGAAGCCGGGCGCGACGACGAGGCCGCGCGCGTCAACGGTGCGTCTGGCACGCGCATCCGCGGCAACCGCGCCGACGCGCACAACGCGGTCGCCGCGCACGGCAACGTCCGCGACGAAAGCGCGGCGCCCCGTGCCGTCCACGACGCGCCCGCCGCGTATAACTAAGTCGTACTCGGCCGAAGCGGCGGGCGGAGTCGCGCGCCTGCGCCTCTGCGCGTTCGTGCCCGGCGGCGGAAAGAGTAACGCGACGACGAAAGAGGCAACGGCGAGGGCGACGCCGAAGAAAATAAGGCGCAGCCTGCGCGCATTCGTGCCGCGGGTCGTGAACCTCTGTCGAAGGACTTGCATCGGGGCGTCTCCGGAAAGTTGCTGAGAAGGCGTTGGCGATTATAATCAGCGCGGAAGTTTTCCGCGGATAAAAATTTTGCCGCACGGCCGAACAGGTCAGAACCACCCGCGGCAGCGGGTGAATCATACTCAAGAGGCACACGGCCATTCTTAAGAAACGCGCCGCCATATGCGTAACGTACACACGCTATCGCGGGTGGTTCTGACCTGTTCGCCGTCGCGGACGTGTCGGCAGGGGGAGGAGAGCCTTTGGGAGGAGAGTTCGCGGTTACACTCGGCGACGTGGCGAGGGCAGTCGGCGGAGAATTGTCGGGAGACGCGGGCACGCGCGTCTCAGACGTGACGCACGACTCGCGGCAGGCCGCGCCGGGCCGGGTCTTCGTCGCCATCCGCGGCGAAAAGTCGGACGGCAACCGCTTCGTCGGCGAAGTGGACGAGAGAGGGGCCGCCGGGGTCGTCTCAGAGTCGGAACGCCCCGCGGGATTCCGCGGCGGGTGGATTCGCGTCCGCGCCGCGCGCCCGGCACTCGCGCTCGCGGCGGCCGAAGTCCACGGCCACCCCTCGCGCGAACTGAAGCTCGTGGGCGTAACGGGGACGAACGGGAAGACGACCACGGCCTACCTCGTCGCGGCCGTCGTCGAGGCGGCGGGCGTGGCCTCTGCGCTCGTCAGCACGGTCGAGTACCGCGTCGCGGGCGTGAGCGAGCCGGCGCTACACACCACGCCGGAGGCGAGCGACGTGCAACGACTGCTGCGACGCGCGGTCGCCGCACGGTGCCGCGTCGCCGTGATGGAAGCATCCTCGCAGGCGCTCGACCTGCACCGCTGCGACGCGCTCCGCTTCGAGGCCGCGGCCTTCACAAACCTGACGCGCGACCACCTCGACTACCACGGCACGATGGAGGCTTACTTCGACGCCAAGCGAAAGCTCTTCGACGGGAGTTTAGGCGAGCCGCCGCGCGCCTCGGTCGTCAACGCGGACGACGAATACGGCGCGCGGCTCTGCGCGGAGTTGACGCGCGCCGGGCGAAACGTGCTCCGTTATTCTCTAAAGGGCGGGGCGGAGGTCACGGCGCGCGGCGTCGAGTTCTCGATGGGCGGCACGCGCCTCACACTCGTCACGCCCGAGGGCGAACGCGAGGTGCGCACGCCGCTCGTCGGGCGCCCGCACGTCTACAACGTGCTGACGGCGGCGGGCGTGGCGCACGCGCTCGGGCTAGGGCTCGACGCGACGGCCGCGGCGCTCGAAAGTTGCGGCGGCGCGCCCGGCCGCTTCGAGCGCGTCGCGCACGCGGGCGACTTCGCCGTCGTCGTGGACTACGCACACACGGACGACGCGCTCCGCAACGTCCTGCGCACGGCGCGCGACGTGGGCCACGGGCGCGTAATCACCGTCTTCGGCTGCGGAGGCGACCGCGACCGGACGAAACGCGCGCCGATGGGCGAGGCCGCCGCCGCCTTGAGCGACGTAGTCATCGCCACCTCCGACAACCCGCGCACCGAAGACCCCGAAGCCATACTGCGCGACATCGAAGAGGGGCTGCGCGCCGCCGGCCGACCCTACCTCAAAATCCCCGACCGGCGCGAAGCGATTCACCGCGCCGTGCGAGAGGCGCGCACGGGCGACATCGTCGTCATCGCCGGCAAGGGGCACGAAGACTACCAAATCGTCGGGACACAGAAACGCCACTTCGACGACCGCGAGGTCGCGCGCGAGGCGCTGGCGGGCCGGGAATAGACAGACGGCAGTCGGCAGACGGCAGTCGGCAGTCGGCGGTCGGCAGATGGCAGTTGGCAGTTGACAGATGGCACGTGGCAGGCGGCACTGCCGACTGCCGACTATTTAGAGGAGCATAACTGATGAGAGTCATCGTCACGGGTTCGACCGGCCTCGTCGGCCGCGCGGTGGTGCGGTCGCTGCTCGCGGACGGGCACGAGTTGACGCGGCTCGTGCGCGGCGGCGCGCAGGGGTTTCGCGCCCCGGGCACGGCCGCCGTCCACTGGGACCCCGCGCGCGGCGAGATAGACGCGAAGGAACTGGAAGGGCACGACGCGGCCGTCCACCTCGCGGGCGAACCGATAGCCGAGGGGCGCTGGGACGAGGCGAAGAAGCGGCGCATCATGGAGAGCCGCGCGCAAGGTACGCGCCTGCTCGCGGGGGCGCTGGCGGGGCTCGCCCACAAGCCGAAGGTTCTCGTCTCGGCCTCGGCCACAGGCTTCTACGGCGACCGCGGCGACGAACTCTTGCGCGAGGAGAGCGCGTCCGGGACGGATTTCCTGAGCGAAGTCTGCCGCGAGTGGGAGAAGGGGACTCTGGCCGCGAGTCAGGCGGGCGTGCGCGTCGTGAACCTGCGCATCGGCTTCGTACTGAGCGGCGAGGGGGGCGGGCTGCCGAAGATGCTCACGCCGTTCAAGCTCGGCGTCGGCGGCAAGGTGGCGTCGGGGCGGCAGTACATGAGCTGGATAACGCTCGAAGACCTTGTGCGCGTCGTCCGGCGCGCGCTGGAGGACGAGAACCTGCGCGGCCCCGTCAACGCGGTCGCACCGGGCGCGGTGAGGAACGAAGAGTTCACGAAGGCGCTCGGGCGCGTGCTCGGGCGGCCGACCCTCCTGCCGGTGCCGGCCTTCGCGCTGCGGCTCGCCTTCGGCGAGGTGGCCGACGCGACGATGCTCACGAGCACGCGCGTCGAGCCGGCGCGGCTCGCGGGGGCGGGCTTCGAGTTCAAACACCCCGAGATAGAGGGGGCGCTGCGCGCCGCACTGGGGAAAACGGGCCACGACCGCCCGCAGTAGCGGCCCGGGCGTTGCGACGCGGCGCTTGCGCCCGGCAACACTCCACACGACGCCGCGGACGTTACCGACCGCCGTCGCGGTCGCGGGACTCTTACTCGTCGGGGGCGGCCTCGACCCGTTCGCCCTTGCGCGCCCAGTAGAAGTAGACGGGCAGGCCGAGCGCGATGATGAAGAGGCCGATGAGCGCCTGGCGCGGCGTCGCCACCAGCGTGTTGAAGATGAGCCAGCCGGCGGCGAGCAGGAAGACGACGGGCAGCACGGGGTAGCCGACCGTGCGGTACGGGCGCTCGGCGTGCGGCATCCTGCGGCGGAAGATGAAGACCGAGGCGGTGTTGAGCGCGTAGAAGATCCACGCGGCGAAGATGACGTAGTCGGTCAGCGTGTCGAACGAGCCGGAGAGCGCGAGCACGCACGACCAGACGCACTGGAGGATGAGCGCGTTGACCGGCACGCGCGCCCCCTCGGAGAGCCTCGCCAGCGGGCGGAAGAAGAGCCCGTCCTTCGCCATCGCGTAGGAGATGCGCGCGCCACTAAGCGTGCCCGTGTGGAGCGAGCCGAGGGTGGAGACCATCATCGCCATCGCAATCGCCCCGACCGCGGCCGGCCCGAGGAAGCGGCGCGCGACCTCGGTCGCCACCGAAGAGGACTTCGCCACGCCGGCGAGTTCCGCGGGCGGCAGCACGTAGATGTACGCGAAGTTGACGAAGATGTAGAGCGCCGCGACGATGAGTATGCCGCCGATGAGCGCGAGCGGCAGGTTGCGCTGCGGGTTCTTGACCTCGCCCGCGACAATCGTCACGTTCGTCCAGCCGTCGTAGGCCCACAGCGCGCCGAGCATCGCCGCGCCGAAGCCGGCCATCCCGCCGCGCGCCGTCGCCTCCACGCCCTCGCACGCGCCGCCCGCGCCGCTCAGAGAGAAGTGCCCGAAGCTGCCCTGCGCCAGCAGGAACGCGCAGACGCCGATGGCGAGCACGATGAGAATCTTCAGCCCCGTCAGGAAGACCGAGACCTTGCCGCTCACGGAGACGGCGAGGCAGTTGACGAGCGTGGCGAGGATGATGATGGCGAGCGCGACGACTTGCAGGTGGCCGAAGGGCACTTCGTAGCCGAGCAGGGGCACGGTGAAGTAGTTGCGGTCGAGCGCGCCGCCCATGAGGCCGTTGAGGAAGATGGCGAAGCTCACGCCCTTCGCGGCCTGCGAGCCCGTGTAGGCGACGGCGAACTGCGTCCACCCGTAGAGGAAGGCGAGCGGCCGGCCGTAGCCCTCGCGGATGAAGACGTACTCGCCGCCCGCGCGCGGCATCATCGCCGCCAGCTCGGCGTAGGTGAGCGCGCCCGCCAGGGACAGGAACCCGGCCGCCACCCACGCGAAGACGACCAGCCACGGCGTCTCGACGTTGCACATCATCACGCGCGTCTTCAGAAAGATGCCCGTCCCGATGACGCTCCCGACCACGATTGACACCGACGCCGCGAGCCCGAGCCCGCGGACGAGCGTGAGCTGTCTTCCTTCTTTATCCATACGCCTCTTCAAGCCGCTATCCGTCTTCGACCTGCCTGCCCTGCAAGCGCCGCAACTCCGCCATGAACTCCTCGCGCTCCCTCTTCGCCTGCGCCTGACGCCGGCCCTTGTCCGTCAAATAGCGCTGACCCTTGACCTCGGAATTCTGCAGCGAGCCCGCCCACGCTCTTAACTGCCGCGAGATGTTCTCGGCCTGTGATTTCAAATTTGAGATTTGAAATTTCAAATTGTCGAACTCGGGCAGGCGCTCAAGCAGGCAGAGCATGGAGCGCACCTCGCCGGCCGAGCCGCGTGCGATGTAGAGGAAAGTCAACAGCTCATTGTTAGTCCCGCGCTCGAAGCCCTCGGCGATGTTGTTCGAGACGGAGACGGCGGCGCGCTCTATCTGGTCGCGGAGGCTGCGCCGGCCCCGGAAGG
>DASVWB010000143.1:0-3142 GCA_036389815.1 Pyrinomonadaceae bacterium
CGCGCCGCTCCGGTAGCTCAGGACGGGCGGCAGGCGCGACCACGCGCGCGCCGTCGTGGCGAGGTTCGCGTCGAGGCGCGCCAGCGCCTCGGCCGCGCCGGCCTCCGTCACCGCGCCGCCCGCCGCGTGCGCCGCCGGCGCGGCCGAGGCGCGCGCGCCCGCGTCCGGCGCGCGCCGCTGCGCCTCGGCCAGCACCCGCTCGCGTATCTCGCGCAGAGTGTTCTCGACTTCAAGGTCGGCCATCACGAAACCCCCGGGGTTGAGTAGACAGTAGACAGTAGACAGTAGACAGTGGGAAAACCATCGTTAGTGAACCGTCCGCGTGTCGGCGTCAACAGCAGCAAGGCGGAGCCCTACTGTCTACTGTCTACTGTCTACTGTCTACTGTCTACTGACTACCGCCTCCCTGCTCACGCCGACGCGGCGCGCGGTCGCGGTGGCGTTGAGGTTGGCGACGCCCTCGACGAGGATGGGGCTCGTCACGCGGAAGAAGAGCGCGCCGTCGAGCCAGTCGTAGCTGACGCCGTCGCGGCTGTGGACGGCGAGCGAGACGGAGAACTGGTCGAGCCCGAGCCAGCAGTCGAAGGCGAAGCTGACCTCGACCAGCTCGCCGCGCGCGACCACGCCGAGGTCTATCCGCTGCTCCTTCGTGTTCGTGCCGTAGGCGTGCACGCCGCGGCTGTCGTTGAGGAGGAAGCCGACGACGGCGTCGTCCACCTCGCGGTTGAAGCGCGCGCGCACGCGCAGTGTGAGCGGCGAGCCCGTCTCGACGACGCCCGCGGGGCGGCGCGAGGCGTCGAGCAGCTCGGCGCTCACGATCTCGGCGCTCCCGTCGCCGTGCCGGTACGTGTAGCGCGGCGGCGCGAACGTCTCCCGTATTTCACGACCGTCCCCGCCCCCGGTTCCGTCGGCCCCTTCGGCCTCCTCGAAAGCCTGCTCGCGCTCCATGACGGTCTTCTGGTAGTGGTTCAGCACCTCGATGGGCGCGCCGTCGGAGAGCACGCGGCCGGCGCTCATCAGGATGGCGCGCGAGCAGAGCGCGCGCACGGCCGCCGCGTCGTGCGAGACGAAGAGGACGGTCGCGCCGCGCTCCTGAACCTCCTTGATGCGCCGCAGGCAGCGGTGCTGGAAGACGGCGTCGCCGACGGCGAGCGCCTCGTCGATGACAAGGATGTCCGGCTCGACGTTGGCGGCGACGGCGAAGGCGAGGCGGACGAACATCCCCGACGAGTAGGTCTTGACGGGCTGGCGGATGAAGTCGCCGATCTCGGCGAAGCGCTCGATCTCGGGGAAGAGCCGGTCGGTCTCGCGCCGCGTGAGCCCCATCAGCGCGGCGTTCATGTAGACGTTCTCGACGCCCGTGCCTTCGGGGTCGAAGCCCGCGCCGAGTTCGAGCAGCGCCGCGACGCGCCCCTCGCGCCAGACGCTCCCTGCGGTCGGTTCGAGCGTGCCGGCGATGATTTGCAGGAGCGTGGACTTGCCGCAGCCGTTCGGCCCGATGATGCCCGTGGTCGTGCCCGCCTCGACCTCGAAGCTCACGCCCTTCAGCGCCCAGAACTCGCGGTGGCGCTTCAGGCGGCCGCGCGTCAGCGTCTCCGCTAGGCGGTCGCCCGGCCGCGCGTAGACGCGGTACTGCTTCGACACGTTCTCGACGCGCAAGGCCACCGTCATGCCACGCAATTTAACAGAGGAGGGAAGCGCGAAGCCAGAAGGCGCGCCGCGCGCCGCCCGCAGAAAAGGAGGAGCCCGCCGGCGACGGGCGGCGGGCTCCTCCTTCGTCCGCGGGCGGCGCGCGGCTATTCGCGCTCGCGCTCCCAGACGGTGCCGTCCTCGTAGAGGACGCGCCGGATTTCGACGCGCTCGGAGTACTGGCCGCGCGCCTCCTTGTCCGTCTTCTTCACGTCCACGACGCTCGCCGGGGGCAGCTCGGAGCGGGCCGAGAGCGTCTGGTCTTTCCCGACGCCGATGCCGGCCTTCGTCTCGAACGAGTGGCGCCCGACCTCGCGCCCCGTGGCGGGGTCGAAGAGCACGTACTCCCAGACGACCGAGCGTATCTTCTTCGCCCCCCTGTTGACGACCTTGATCTGGTAGAGGTAGGAGACGCGCGGGTCGCTCTCGACGATGCCGACCGTCCCGTCGGAGGGGCGCGTCGGCATCGGGAGGCGTTCGCGCCCCGTCTTGGAGCGCTCGTTGTTGTCGCGCATGGTGTCCCTGCGCTCGCGCTGCAACTGCGCCGTGTCGTCGGTGGCGCGCAGCGGGTCGTCTTCGAGCGCCGGGTTGTAGAACTGCCTGCGCCAGCTCGCCTTGACGACCGAGACGCCGTGCGCCTCGGCCGGGGCCGGCGCGCCCGCGGGCTGCTGCGCGGCGGCCGGCGCGGCCGCGAGCAGCGACAGGAGAATCGCCCCGAAAGCTTTCATAGCCCCTCCGCTCTCCGAGGGCCGCCGCCGCGGTGGCCCGAAGCCGCCGCGGCGCTCTCTTGCGGGGCGCGCCCCCTCGGCGGCCGCGCCCCGCGCCCACGCGCGCGATAATACTCCCGCCCCGGCGCCCGTTCAATACTCAGGCGCGCGGGCGGCGCCCCGACGCATCTACATTGCGCCGCGTGAAAGCGGTGTGATACGCTCAAGGCTCCCCTGAAAACGGATTTGAAGGCGGTGCCTGATCCTCGATGAAGACATGTCCGACATGCGGTAGGCAGTACGCCGACACGACGACGCTGTGCCCGGCCGACGGCGAGGTGCTCGTCCGCGAGCGCGGCGAAGACCGGCTCGTCGGGCAGGTGCTCGCCGGCAAGTACCGCATCGACGAGAAGATCGACGAGGGCGGCATGGGCTGCGTCTACCGCGCCACGCACGTCCTGATGGAGAAGGTCGTCGCCGTCAAGGTGCTCCACCCGGCGCTCGCCGCCGACGACAAGATCGTCGCCCGCTTCACGCGCGAGGCCAAGGCCGCCTCGCGCATCTCGCACCCGCACGCCATCAACGTCACGGACTTCGGCGAGTCGGACAACGGCGTCGTCTACCTCGTCATGGAGTACCTGCGCGGGCGCACGCTCAAGGACATCGTGCGCTCGGGCGGGCCGATGGCGCTTGAGCGCGTCGTCGAGATCGTCCGGCAGGTCTCGGGCGCGCTCGAAGCCGCGCAC
>DASVWB010000144.1:0-2243 GCA_036389815.1 Pyrinomonadaceae bacterium
CCCCCCCCGCCTCCGCGTCTGCGGCGGTTAAACTCACCTGAGCCGCCCGCCGCGGGGCGTAAGAATTCCCCGCCGGTTGACACGCCCCGCGCCCCGCCTGTAAAGTTCGCCTTTCCCGGCGTCTCAATTCAACAGGCAGCACCGAAGGCAGTCAGGGACCGCGCCCCCTCGCGCGCCGCCTGCCGCCCCGCGCCTTTAAGACTCGCCAGAAGCTTTCGGCCCGTCGGCCAGACTTCCCTTAAGGAGACAACACCCGATGACAGACAAAGCCAAGAGCGCCGAGCTTATCATGAAGCTCTACGACCTGCGCCGCGAGGCGGTCATGCGCGATGCGCGCAACTGGTTCTTCACCTTCAACCCCGAGAGTTTCGAGGAGGTTCAGCAGGCGGTCATGGGCGAGCACGGCGCCTACGTCCGCATGGTGACGACCTACTGGGACATGGCCTGCTCCTTCGTCAACCACGGCGCCATCGACGCCGAGATGTTCAACGACGTGAACGGCGAGCACGTCTTCGTCTTCGCCAAGCTCCAGCCCTACCTCGAACAGATTCGCGCCAACAACGGCAACCCGAACGCCTTCCGGCACCTGGAGCAGGCCGTCATGGCCGCGCCGCAGGCCGAGGAGCGCCTCGCCCGCGTGCGCGAGATGGCGAGGGCGATAGCGCAGGCGCGCGCCGCCTCCGCCGCCGAGCGCACGGAGGCCGACGCGGCCAACGCGTAACGAAGTCCGGAGTCTGGAGTCTGGGGTCAAAGCGAGACGGCTTTCGCGCTCTGCCTTGACCTCAGACTCCAGACTCCAGGCTCCAGACTCATGAAGATCACGAGCACGAGGTTCGTCAAGAGCGCGTTCGAGGAGACGCAGTGGCCCGCCGACCGCAGGCCGGAGGTGGCCTTCATGGGGCGCTCGAACGTGGGCAAGTCGTCGATGATCAACTCCCTGCTGCGCGTGAAGGGTCTGGCGCGCACCTCCTCGACGCCGGGGCGGACGCAGGCGCTGAACTTCTTCCTGCTTAATGAACGCTTCTACTTCGTCGACCTGCCCGGCTACGGCTTCGCGCGCGTCCCGCGCGACGTGCGCGAGTCGTGGGGGCTGCTCGTCTCGGATTACCTTGCCAAGCGAGACTCGCTTGTGCTATCAATTCACATCGTAGATTCGCGCCACGAACCCACGAAATTGGATTTGCAGCTCCGCGAATGGCTACTCGCGAACGGTAAGCCCTTCCTGACGGTCGCCACCAAATCCGATAAGCTCTCGCAAAACGAGTCGCACAAAAACCTCGCACGCGCCCGGAAAGTGCTGGACGCCGTGGGACGTGGCGCAGGCGGAGAGTTAGTTGCATATTCCGCGACCACAGGGCTCGGGCGCGAACGCGTCTGGCGGGCCGTCGAAGAGGCAGTGGCCGCCTCACAACAATCCCCCTCTTGAGCTTTGAAATCGGCGAAAGGAATTTTGGCGCAACCGCGCGGGGCGGCCGGGCATCCAAAAGGCGCACGGAAACCCCGCACAAGCCGATGAGAGGACGGTGGCGTACGGTCGTTGCCGCGCCCCGCAACTTCTCCGGCGAGCGCCCCTCAAGCAAGCGCGCACCCCGTGTGGGGGAAGCACCGACAAGCATCATTCCCGACACATAAACGGCAATAATTTCAACCAGATTCTGAAGGCACCCGCGGACGTGCCGGCTCCACTTTAGTTCCAGTGCGGCGCACGTCCCCGGACGGATTAGAGAGCGCGCCGGCCTTTACGGGGCGCGGCGAAGAGAAAAACTGAGATGTCACGAGAACGCACAACACGCACACGCACCAGCAGCAGGTCGAGCGCCAACGGCGCGTCGGAGAGGGACGGCGGGAGCCGCGCGGCCGCGACCGCAGAGGTCATGCCCGACATAGACATCCCCGACGTGGACGAGGCCGCCGAGGAGGCGGTCGGCTTCCGCGGCGAAGGCGACACCTTCAACCTCGCCACGCTCAAGGAGATGTCCATCTCCAAGCTGACGCAGATCGCCAAAGACTTAGACGTGCCCGGCGCCACGGGGATGCGCAAGCAGGAACTGATCTTCAAAGTCCTCGCCGCGCAGACCGAGAAGAGCGGGCTCATCTTCTCGGAGGGCGTGCTCGAAACCCTGCCCGACGGCTTCGGCTTCCTGCGCGCGCCCGAGTACAACTACCTGCCCGGCCCCGACGACATCTACGTCTCGCCGTCGCAGATCAGGAAGTTCGACCTGCGCACGGGCGACACCGTCTCG
>DASVWB010000145.1:0-43022 GCA_036389815.1 Pyrinomonadaceae bacterium
GTCGGCGCGGTAGTCGCGCGTGCGCCCCTCCGCCCCGAGCACCCAGCCGAAGTTCCGACCCGTCACGTCGTACACGGCCGTGTAGGCGAGCCCCCGCCCTCCCCTGAAAATATCGCGCCCGGCCTCGGGGTCGAAGAAGCAGCGGCGCGAGGTCGTCGCCGCCACCTGGAAATCGAAGTTGGTTATCTTATCGACGCGGAAGTGGCCGTCGATTCCGCCCAGCCGATTCCCCCTTTCGAGTGACTTCTGCGCCTCGCACGGGTCGTTCGTCTCGATGTCGAAATCGGTCGGGGCCTCATCTCGCCCCTTGAAGTCGTAGCTCGTGGCAATCAGCCCGACGTTCGAGTCCCTGCCCACGTCACGCTTGTATCTCAAGACGGCCGCCCGCGCATTGCGGTCGAGGTAGTGAAAGTTCTTCGGGTTCAGCCTGTCGTCGCCTATGAAGTTGCCCGGCCCGTTGTCTGAGGCGACGAGGAGGCCGAAGCTGTCGCGCCCCACCTTGCCCGTGAGCTTCGCAGCGTAGTCGGGGTCCACGATGGCCCGGGTGTGCAGCACCGTCATGGGGGTCTGGAATATCTCCACCCCCTCTAGGAAGAAGGGGCGCTTCTCGGCGAAGAAGATGGGGAAGCGCTGATTGGCCGTGACGACGAGTTGGTCCGCCTCGACCTGCGCGAAGTCCGGGTTGGCGGCGAAGTCGAGCGTGACCGTCGGCGTGATACCGAATTTGACGGTCAGGCCGGGGTCGGGTTCCGCGGGGCCGTTGACGAACCGCCCCTGATCCACGAGGCCGGGAGTTGCGCGCAGCACACCGGGCGGGATGGACTTCACGCGCCGGCCCGTCTCGGAGACTGTCAGGCTCGGGATGAGTTCGAGTGTGCGGCCGGTCGAGAGGTTTTCAAGTCCGGTGATCTGCCCGGCCTGCCCGAGGGTGCTCACGTCGCTGCGTGAGATCGGCATCCAGGAGTCCTGTTCGCCGTTCAGTCGCTGGATGGTGCGAAAGACGTGCACGCCCCACATTCTGCCCTCCCCCGCCGTGTACCTGAGCGACTTGAAAGGCACGGCCACCTCGACCGTGTAGCCGTCGGCGGTGATTACGCCCTTCGACTCCATTACCACATCGACGCTGAAGTCGTCGCCCGAGCCTTCGGTGCGGACGCCGTCCTGCTGGACTCCCAGCGGGTTGAAGACGAGGACGTAGGCGCGCCTTTTGTCGTTAAAGGTGTCCAGCAGGATGCGGACGGTGTCCTCCGTCCCGGGCACGGCGTCGCGCTTGGACAGTGTGGCGCGTACCTTCGTCGGATCGTCGGCACAGCGGAAGCCGATGTAGAGCGTGCGGGAGTCGTAGCCGAGCAGGGTCTCCGTCGCGTAACTCGGGGCGGCGTTGTCACCAGGGTTAATCTGGTAGAAGTCCTTGAGGACGGCCGCAGTCTTCCAGACTTCCTCGTCGAGCCTGCCGTCGACGACCGGGGCCTTTTCGAACCGCGTCACGGTGACCGGGCGGCTTTTCTCAGGGGGAACGGCGGGAGAAGTTTTCGCCGCGGATGTTTCGGCGCGCATGGGGGCCGCGCCCGTCATCGCCTGCCCCGCGGCCGCCGTCGGGTGGAGCAGGATGGCTGTCAGCGCCATGGCCGGGGCTATCCAACGCCCGGCGTGTGCTGCTTTCATGCCCCGGATGGCTACAACATTCGACACTCGCATGAACACACCTCGCCCTCCCCGAGCCGGTAGGCTCGGCGCCATGTCCCGAAGATATGACTTAAAGGTTTAGCCCCGGCGGGCCCGTGGGCCGCCCCTAACGCATGGAAGTGGGGAGGATAAGAGTTACCTGAAAGTCCTGCGGTTTAACCCGCGAGCCGCCCGCGCAGGGCCTTGTAAATGGCCCCGGCGATCTTAGCCGCCGTCGCCCCTTTCACCCCGTCCCCCTGCGTCAGCACGACGACAGTCAGGCGGGGGGAGTCGGCCGGGGCGAACGACGCGAAGAGTCCGATGTTGCCTTCTCTGCCCGCCAAAGTCCCGGTCTTACCGGCGATCTTCAGCGTGGGGTCTCCGATGCCGCTGGCCGTGCCGCGCTCGACCGCCGCGATCATTCCGGGGATGATTTGACTGCGCACGCCCTCCGGGATTCCAGTCTCGCGCCGCGGCGGGGGGGCTTCGCCGGTTGTCTCCCGCGGCGCCCTCGGGACTCTGGGGACGACGAGCTTTCCGCCGTTCCCCAACGCCGAGACCAGCACCGCCAACTGTATGGGTGTGACCTCTACGCCCTCGCCGACCCCGAGGCGAGTGACGTTCGCCACCGTCTCGGCGGAGGGCAACCGGCCGGCCACCTCTCCCTCATAGTTGATGCCGGTCGGCTCCCCGAGCCCGAGGCGGCGCGCGTAGTCCAGTATGGGTTCGGCCCCCACACGCGCTCCGACGGACTTAAAGTACGCATTGTCGGAGAGGGCCAGGGCGCCGGTCAGGTCGAGGCGCTCACCCCTGCCCTGCACGCGCATCTTCTCCGCGGGGTCGAACAGCCCCTCGCCGACCCCCGCGAGGCTCGTCACGAGTTTCATGGTTGATGCCGGGACCCAGCCGCGCCTGAGCGCCCACTCCTGGTTTACGACCGCGTAGACGCGCCCCGTGCGCGGGTCCATCACTACCACCGCGCCGTCTCGCCCCCCCAGCGCTTCGACCGCGACGCGCCGGACCTCGGGGTCTTCACCTTCCACGTCGTCACCGGCCGCCGTAAGGGTCGAACCGGGATTCTGCGACCCTGCGGCATTGCCCGCGCTCTTCTCAGCATCGGCGTCAGCCACGAGCGACCGCGGCGTGGGCTTTACAGCATGTTTTTTAGGGATGACTGCGCGGGCGCAGACTACGGTCGTGAGCGTGCCGACGATCAGGAAGAGTCCTACGAGGAGGGGAGAGAGGCGGCGCGGGCTCGGCGGCCCTTCCACGAGCCGGGAGACCCTAGACCTCAGGCTCCCGCCGTCGGCCGCCATCGCGAGGCGCGGGGCGGTGGTGCGCAGCCGCTCGATCCTCGTCAGAGCGCGTGCGTAAGTCATCGCGTCGCCCGTCACCCGGACCGCCATGTCGTCGCATACGTGCTCGCGCTCGGCCCTGATCTGCCGCGACACCCACCAGACCGCCGGATGATAGAAGAGCAGGGTTTCGACGCCGGTCTGGAGCACGTTCACCAGGTAGTCGTGCCTCCTGACATGGGCCAACTCGTGCGCCAGTACGGCCTCCAGCTGCTGAGGCGTGAGTCCGGTAAACGCGGACGCCGGTAGAAGGATGGCGGGCCGCAGCCAGCCGACGGCCGTGGGCACGCTCACGAGCGACGACTCGAGCACTTTCACGGGGCCGCTCACGGAGAGCTTCCGCGCGATCTCGGACGCCCTTTCTCGCCAGAGCCCGGACACCGGCCGCGCGACGCGCAGCTTCATCCTGTGCGCGAGCACCAGCCCCCCGAGCGTGCGCATGGAGAGCAGCATGACACCCGCGAGCCAGACCAGCGTCAGCCAGGGAAGGAGGCGGGCCGCTCGCTCCGTGGGAGATTCGTTCCACGCGGGTTGGGGGGAACCGGCTGACGGCGTCACAGGCTTTTCGTATAAGCGGCGGCCCGGCGCGGGCTCAATCACGAACTCGCCGGACGCCCCCATAACTTCCGACGCATCCTCCACCTGCGCGCTCGGTGTCGAGCTCAAGAGATTCCACACGGTCGCAGACGGGAGCAGAAGCATCAGCGCCATGGCGCAGCACGCGGCCACGTATCGGACGTTTGAACTGCTGCCGCGCAGCAGCGCGAGCGCACCCGCCAGGAGGAGTGCGACCGCCGCGCACTGCCAGACGGAGTGGAGCAAGCCCTGGGCGAGGCCGTACAGGATATGGAAGGACTCCACGTCAAACACTCCGCTCACCTCCCCTCCCCCTCCAACCTGTCCAAGAGCCTCTCGACCTCTGCCAGCTCCTCCTCCGACGCGGCCTTCGCGGACAGCGCTTGCATGACCAACTGTTTCGCCGAACCCTCGAAAGCCTTCTCCAGCAGGTCACTCACGAGCTGACGCTGGGTCTGGTCCTGCGACCGGCTGGTCCAGTAGACCTGGGGCCGCACGGAGTCGTCTCGTTCCACCAGACCTTTCTCCGTCATTATTTGCAGCATCTTAAGGATGGTCGTATAGCCGGCCGTTTCGCCGCGCCCGCTGTTGTAGTCCTGGAGTATCTCGCGCACGCTCCCGCGCCCCCTCTTCCAGAGCACCCTCAGAATGGATAGCTCCAGATCGGTAGGCCGCGCCACGTCGCCCTCTTTTCTTTTTCGCATAGAGGACCTCACATCCGACGGCCGAGACAGATTATTGACGAAACCTTTCGTCATGTCAACGAAGAATTTCGTCAACACTGAAAACGAGACAGTGATGCTATGAAGGGGTCGAGCCCCGCGTCATCAGTAACCGAGCCGTCCGACAGCGACCTCAGTTCCCGCTCCACGTAGGCGGCCTCGGCGACATGGCGCAGCCCGTTGAGTTCTTCGCCGCGGTAGCTGACCGCGTGCGGCGTCGTGGGGTTGATCGTGACGCCCGTCAGGTAGTCGGGCAATGAGACGAAGATGTCCGCGCCCGCCGCCGTCACCACTTCGCAACGCCACTCCATGACGCCGGACTGTTTGATGTAAGTCTTGATCGGCTCGGCGTCGGAGAAGAGGTACAGAATCTTTCCGCCATGCCCGTCCGTCTGGACGACGTAGTCGGGTGAGCCTCCCTCGCGCCTCCACTTCTCAACCCCGCCCTCTCCGACGAAGAACAGCCAGTCCTCGTGCGTGACGAAGGTGCGCAGCAGTTGCTCACCCGAGACCTCGGCGCGCTGCCAGCGCTCTATCTGCGCCTGTAGGTCGCCCATTCGTATAAATCCTCTGCCACTGCGGGCGGTTCCGCCACGGCCTCGCCCCCTTCGGTCAATTCCGGCAGCGAATATTATTTGAGGTCGTCAATCGCCGCCCTCCTGTCCCACGCCCGCGAGGCTCGCCGAGTTGAGTTTCGAGAGCAGGGAGTGGTAGCCGGAGAAGTTGAAGTCGGGCGCGTCGAGTAGCATGGGAGGGCGCTGGCTTGCCCTCGTTTGATTTCACACCTACCCGCGGGCGTGGCGCGCGCTGACGGGCGCGGGCGGCGCCTAAAAATCGACATGCGTACTACCCACAGCTCGTTTTCCGGAGGCCGGTTTATAAATGTATCCGGACTTCAGCTTTTGCCGTTAGATTGACGCCGAGCGGGAATCGTGTCCATTAAATCGAGCACCTCCCGCTGATGTTCGATCAGAGGTGCGAGCGTCGCCGTACCGTCGTTAAATATCATCTCAATTTTCAGGTTTTCGACGCCGGCAAAGATGAAATTGCTTAGCGCCCGCAACAAAACGTGGTAGACCCGGCGACCCGTCACAAAATCCCTGTGAACCGTGATGTAATTGAGACACCGCAAATTCTCCCAGCGATATGTCTTCCCGCCTCGCGTCGTCACGCCGTCGGCGCTCAAAAGTCTGACGAGCTTTCTTCTCACACCCAGCACGTAGCAGAACAGGAAGACGGCTAAGCCTCCGAAGCCCGCCAGGAAAAACATGCCCATCCGCACAGACTTGGAAGCTTCAGCACTCCAGCCGTGAGCGACGAATTTAGTGGCGGCGTCAAAGAAAAGAATCGCCGGGATTCCGAAAAAGATCACGCCGAGAAAAAGCATCGCCGGCGCGACGACGATCCGGGCCAACACCGAATTTCCACGCAGCTCGATTTCGATTCCCCGCGCCAGCTTGCTCCTCGCCCATGCGGCGGCGGCTTGATTCAAGTATTGTTCAGCCATTTTCCAGGAGGGGGCAGCAGGCAAGCTGCCGCCGCCATCAAAATTACCTGTTAAAAAATAGGGAAGCCAACCACCAGAACTTCCGCCTGAGTCGCCCACGCCGCCCGGGCGGCTCGGGCAGTCTGGTCTCAGCCTCCCGTCTGAGCTCGGCCTCGTAGAGACTGCGTGCTATCCGCCTGACCTCGAAGAACTGCTCGAACTCCTCGACCAACCCCCTGTAAGTGTCGTCGTGGTGCCTCCCGGCCTCGACGCTGTACTTGAATACGTGACTGACCCCTCCGGTATCCGTGAAGCCGAAACTGTAGAACGTCGGGTGCAGAAACACGGTCGGGCAGGCGCGCCCCTCCAGCTCGAAAACTTTGTACACGAGCGCGAGCCTGGACAGGAAGTCGGCCACCTCCAGGCCGTCTTTGTGAAGGACCTGAGTCGTACTACCCGGCTGGAACGACCTCTCCCCCGGGGCGGGGTGGAACCTGCTGGTGGTCACAGACACTTCCCACACCCCCCGCGGGCGCCATACCCTGTAGGAAGAGTATGCCCCGCCGTGCGCCGTGTCCTGCGACACGCTCATTGAGGCGTCGATGATCTCTCGGGTGCTTGTGGTCATAGTGGTTGGCGGCCGGTTATTTAATGACACCCGCGCGGTTCGCGGTCGGGCCCACGTGGTGGTAATGCGTGGCGCGCGACGAAATCATTGATGCTGACGTCGTGTCCCGTCATTCGTGACCGGGCCATTCCATGAAACGGTCTTCGGCCTCCTCGGTCAGGAAGAACATCCGGTGCTCCATAGCCTTAGGGTCCATGACGATAAACATCCTGTTATGCGCGGGGCTCTTCGGCTCCTCGACCATAAATCTCCATCCCAACCCGGCATAGGGCTCGATGACCTCCCGCCAGTAGTCGGCCGTCCAGCCCGTCGAGCTTCCGCCCCCGAGCCGTAAATACATCTCCTCGAACAACCCCTTCCCGACCTGTTTGAACGTGGGCTCGTCCATCTGTTTCTCCATCTCAGAATCTGAGCGGCCGGGAGCTTCATGTCTTCCCCTCCCGGATCGTTTCCCTCCGCTTGCCGCGGTCCTTACCCCGGCCCAAACCCCACAGGGCTGCCTAGGCGGCGGTCAGCTCAAGTCTCCCCCTGCGGCTCCAGCACCTCTTCGATCAGGGGCAGCCACTCGCGTTTCCACGTACCCCCGTGGCTGCCGCAGCCCGTGCATTTTAGGTCAACATACCAGCGGGAGCCATCCCCTCCTTCACGTTGTAGGAGCCACCCGGTACTATTCTCCGGCCCGCCGCAGATGGGGCATTCATCCCACAGGCCGAGCAGCCGCTCGCTGTAGTGGGTGGCGCCGTCAGGCCGATCAGAAACTGAATCGCTCAAAATCCGCCTCAGTCGATTAAGGAAGTGTTGCCTTCCCGACTATAAATACGGAACACCTAAAGCCAGTCTCTGCGCTCTCCACGACGAACGCGAACCTGAGGCAAGAAGAAGAACCTATCTTCTCTCGTCACGGTTTACGGCTCGCGGTTCACGGCTTTATCCTTGTCGCGGTTTATAGTTCACGTCGAGGTCGCGCCATGAAGACGTACGAATACTACGGCAACTCTCCCGACGGCTGGAAGGTCTCCGGCACGCTGGAGGTGGAGGGCAACGAGCGGTTCGGCTACTCGGAGGGGTGGACGGACTACACCAACGCGAGCCTTTCCGGGGGCGCCACGGGGACGTGGCGCCGCGAGGGCAACGTCCTCTTATTTCGGGTCGAAAAGGTGTACACCCCGATCTACTTCCCGTGGTCGGTCGGGGGCGTCTTACCCGCCGTGGAGCGGGGGGACGAGCTCGACTTCGGGAACGGTTGGACGCTGTCCCTGAAGACGATCCCCATCAAAGAGATTACCGTGCGTAACGGCAGCGCCAAGCCGAAGCCCCTCGTGCTCGAGCCGTGGGGCATCCGCCGCACGCTGGCGCCGGGCGAGCGCGTGCGCATCGTGACGCAGGGTGAATTTTTTTATGGACAGGCCGAGAAGCGGGTCGAGTACGGCGCCGACGAGATCGTGTACCGCGGCTGGGGCGGCACGTGGGCCACCATCGTCCCCGAGCCGCAGCGGCCGAGCGCGGAAGTGGCCGAGCCTGCCGCCGAGCCGCCTATCAAACCGCAGGTTACGGCACCCGCCCCTTTCCCCACGGGAGCGCGGTTCGTGCCGCGCAAGCCCTCGCGCGAGTTGGCCACACTACTCTTCAAATGGGTTAACGAGTTGGACCCGTACGACCCGGTGAGCCGGGTTAACCGCGTCTGCAGAGTGCACGGCGCCATCCCGCTCGGCGGCAATGAATCCGAGGCGTGGATGCTGCGGACGGACGGGCTGGTGCTGCGCTTTGAGCCCGATAAGTTCGCCCCGCCGGCGGAGCCGGAGGAGGACGCAGAGGTCGCGTACGGCATGATTGCGGCGGGCGCCGAGAGGCACCCCGAACTGTCGGAACTGCTCCCGCCCGACCGCCGGAACGACTGACGAGGAGGAGGTCTCAATGATGAATTCGGGCGAGTACTACAACGGGCCGACGGTCGAGTGGGCGCGGCGGAACCTCGCGACCCCCTTGAAGATAAGACTGCTCTTCAGTTCGAGGGCGGGGCAGATCTTCGTCTACGCGCTCTTGTTCAGCATCCCGGGGGCCTTCCTCGCCCTCGGCCTCGTCATGTTCGCCCTCGGCGCGAAGGCCAAGGACGGCGTCGGCGCGTTGTTCTTCTTCGGGTTCCTGATATCCATCCCCTGCGGCGTCATCGTGCTGCTCGGCGCCTACGTGCGCCGGGGCTTCGCCATGACGCTCGACGCGGAGGGCGCCAGCGGTTCGTTCGGCCAGAGGTTCCCGTGGGGCAAGCTCTACTACGTGGACCACGTCACGAAGTACACCAGGGTGGGCCGGGTGAGCCGCAAGGTCAAAGACAACCAGCTCGAACTGGTCTTCGAGGGCGGCAAGCTCATCGTCCCGCCCATGATCCACGACCGCGGCCGGGTCTGGGCGTTAATCAACAGCATGCCGGCCCAAGTCAGGGACGACGGCGTGCCGCGGGAGGCTCAGCCCGTCGCCGACCGGCAGACGGCCGGCGAGGATTTCATGAGGTTTCTCAACTCGCTGCCCGCGCGCGCCCGCGACTGAACTTCAGTTGTGGCAGCGGAGGAGCGCCGCTCCTCGCCGCCCACTTATCCACCGCCGTGCTTGCGAACTCAGGCCCGTTGTTCACGAACAGGTGCGGCGGCCGTCTTCCTGCGGAGGTGAGCCTCTCCAGCACCCTCGCCGCCACCGCGCCCGGTAAGGAAGTATCCACGTCGGTGGCCAGGCACTCGCGCGTGTAGTCGTCCAAGATGTTCAGGGCGCGGAAGACCCTGCCGTCGGCTAACGTGTCGCGCATGAAGTCCATCCTGCCCGGACGTTCTAACGTTCGGGGTGCTGACCTGCATCCGGGTCAGTCCCACTCATAGCCAAGCACCAGCAGTACGTCCTCCACCTCCATCTCCTGCGTGAGCGCGTCTTTCTGCAAGCTGTCCCCGGCCGGGTTGGTCATCGTCAGCCGCCACTTGACGGGCGGGCCTGTCGGGACAAGCTCGACGCCGAGGGGCGTGTCGCCGCCCCGCGCGGCGAAGTGGAGGCCGCCGAACTCGGCGGCGCGGCCTAGCTCCAAAGGTTCCGAGCCGGGGGCCGGCGGCTCGGGCAGCGGCGGCGAGAAGACCGCCTCGTAGACGCCGTCGTCCGTGCAGCGCGCCAGCAGCCAGAGCCTGTTGACCTTGAGCGTCTTCCCGGCGTCGCGCAGCGGGAAGAGGGAGGGCGACATCTCGAACTCGAAGACGTTCGCGCCGCCGGGCGCGGCCGGGTTCAGGAAGCGGTGCCACTGCGTCGGGAACTCTTGCCGCAGGCTGAAGAGCCGCAGCGCGGGCGAGGCGCCGTCCTCGCCGAAGTAGTCGCGCAGGTGCGCGACCGCCTTGTTCTTGAACGGGCCGGCGTCCTCGCGCGCCGTGTACTTGAGGTGGACGACGGCGTCGGAGATGGTGCCGTAGTCGAACTGGCGGAGCGGCGCTCCGAAGTCGGGCGCCGCGGGGTCGGGGTTGTTCGCGGGCGGGTCGTTGAAGAGTTCGAGCGACCACTCGCCGACGACGCCCGCGCCCTCGAAGGGGAGGTAGCGCTCGTCGCGGAAGCCGAGTTCGAAGACGCCGCTGTCGTTCTGCGCGTGGCTGGCGGCGACGGCGCGGACGGGGATGGAGTTCTCGACGAAGCGCGTGTCCTCGGCCGGCAGCCCCTCGTCGTCCGTGTTGCGCGGGTAGCCGTTGTCGCCCTGGGAAGTGTTGACGCGGATGCTGTTCTTGAGCAGCCGCAGCGTGCAGGAGATGGTCGTGTAGGGGCCGACCACGCAGGGCAGCGTCACGCTGACCGACTTGACGCGGCGGAAGTAGTGGCCGGGGTAGTCGAGGTCGAACAGCTCCTCGGGCAGGCGAAAGAAGCAGCGCCCCGTCTCGCGCAGCTTGACGAGCGCGAGCGGGTCGAGCTGCGCGAGCGAGACGTGCTTGGTCAGCTCGAACTCGCGCCGGTTCTGTTCGAGGTAGGCCGCTTCGAGCCGGCGCAGGTCGTACTGCAACTTCTCGCCCGAGAGCAGCCCCTTCCTGAGGCTGTCCCAGTAGCCGAAGTTGATGAAGCTGCTGTCCGGGAGCCCCAGCTCGAAGCGGAAGCAGCGCTCGGCGCGCTTGGCGAGGTCGTAGGCCAGCCGGTACGCCTGGAAGTAGACGCCGGAAATCTGCCCGACCTGCCACTGGTACAGCTCCTCGTTCGTGTACTTCGAGCGCATGAAGTCGCTCACGGCCTTGGAGTTCTCGATCTGGAGCTTGTGGTTGTTGCGCTCCTCCTCGGCGACGGTGAGGCGAATCTCGGCCGCGGCGATCTGCCGGTCGAGCTGCGCCAGCTCCCGCTCGGCCAGCCGCTCCTGGAGCTGCCAGTCCGCGAACCTGCGCTCGTAGCCGGCCTGCGTCAGCGCCCGGCTCGCCTCGAAGTTCAGGGCGTTCGACATCTGCGTCTCGGCCCCGGCGGCGGCCTGGAGGGCGCTGATGATGTTGCCCGTGCCCCACTGCGCGTTGACGTGCGGCGAGCCGCCGAAGCCGGAGCCGCCGATGGTCACGTTCGGGATGTAGCCGAGGGCGGAGGCGCCGATGTTGATGTTCTGCGCCGTGGTCTGGTGCTCGAACGCGGCCTTCTGAAGATCGAGGCTCAGCTCCTCGCCGGCGTTGGTCTTCTGGATGTCGCGGTAGTAGTCGCGGCGGGTCTCGACCACGGCCTTCGACCGCTTCAGACCTTCGAGCTGCTCCTTCGCCTCCTTGATCTGGTGCTCGCGGACGGTCAGCACGGCTTCGAGCGTGTTGGTCTCAAGCTCCTGCCGGAGCTGCCCCAGCTCCTCCGCGTCCTGCTTCTCCAGCGCGGCGAGCAGCGCGCCGCCGAGCGCCTTCACGTCGTTGCAGACCTCGTTAGCCTTCTGCAACAGGACGTTGAAGCGGTAGAGCGGCAGCGGCGCGTTCAGATCGGTGAGCGCCGCGCCGATGTCCATGCCGCCGGCGACGGCCTTGACGAGCGCCGCCGGGTCGATGGGCGGCTCGAAGAGCGCGAGCTGGCGCACGACGCCCTCGATGTTCATGCAGTGGCGAATCTTGTAGAGGCGGTCGGCGACCGTGTCCCAGTAGCCGAGCATCTTCTCGTTGCGCGGGATGCAGAAGTAGAGCGTCGGCAGCGGCGGCGCGTCGCCGCCCCCGCCCCCGCCCGGCAGCGGCGGCACGACGTTCTCGACCTGCACGAGCGCGTTGGCGAAGTCGTCGAACTGCTTCTCCAGCTCGTTGAAGCTCTCGACGGGCGGCTTGACCCGCGGCGGGACCTTCGCGGGGCGCGGCCCGAGCAGCTCGTCCGCGAGGATGTAGAGCTGCGTCGCCTCGTTGATGCTCTCCATGCTGTCCTGGCGGAAGAGGTAGTCGCCCCACGCGACGAGGTTGTCGAGGTATTTCATGACGACCGTCTTCTGGTAGGCGACCGTCCGGTAGTTGGCGAGGCGGTGCGGCTCGAAGGGGTTGTCGCGCCAGTCGAGCACCTGCTGTTCGAGCGCCTTGAGCGCGTCGGGCGAGTAGCCGGGCGCGGTCGTGTCGCTGGCGAGGATGGCGAGGATGTTCTCGATGCGCTGCCTGACGTAGTCGGGGTCGGTCGTCTCGAAGAAGGGCTTGGTGACCCAGAACTTGCTCATCGCCGAGCTGCCCGCGGCGGGGCCTTCGACGCCGAGCGGGTTGAAGATGAAGTGATACCAGTCGCGCGCCTCCTCGAAGCGCTGGTTGCGGCTCAAGGAGTTGGCGATGAAGAGCGGGGCGTGGAAGAACAGCTCCCAGTTGTAGGGCGAGTAGGCGCCGTCGGGCGAGAAGTCGATGACCTCCTTCGGGTAGAACTTCTCGGTCGGCGGCTCGACGACCCAGTCGGGTTCGGGCGGCTCGACGACCCAGGGGGTCGGGCGGTAGCTCTGGAGGAAGCTGAAGCCGCTGTTCTGCAACTGCGTCTCGCGGCTCATCAGGGCGGGGATGCCCTTGAGCGGGTCGTGAACCGTCTTGGCGAGTTCGCAGACGAAGGGGTGGTGGAAGTTCTTGAAGTGGAACTGGCGGAACTGGAAGTAGAAGAGCGAGAGTTGGCCGAGCCACAGGCGGACGAGCCGCATGAAGAAGCGCACCAACAGGTCGATGAGCTGGGCGACGGTGTACGGCGGGCGCGGCGCGTCGGGGAACTGCAACGTGAAGAACTGCTCCATCTGCGCGAGTTCGATCTTCCCGGCGGGCGTCAGTTGCGCGAGGTCTACCCCGTCGAACTTCTTCGTGAAGGACTTGGCGAAGACCTTCCGCATGAAATCGTCGATGTGGCGGTAGATGAGCTTGAGCTGCGGGTAGTAGAGCCGTTCGCTCCCCTCGGGGCGCAGCGAGGGCAGCACGAAGAAGGTTCGCTTCTGGTCGTTGTAGAAGAACGGGAGCCACGTCCCCAGCGGGACGGGGAAGCCGCTCTTGCTGAGGCGGAACATTTCGAAAATCTGTAACCCGTCGAGCAGGAGCTTGTCCATGTAAGACAGGTGCCACGGCGGCGTCATGCGGAAGAGGCCGGGCGTTTGGAGCAGGATCGGGATGCCCGTCCTGAGGGCGTCGCTCAGCGCCGGCTGGCCTGCGAACGGGTTTTCGAGCGCGAAGTCGTTCTCGGGGTCGTCGCCGCGCGCGAGGAGTTCGAGCCACTTCGAGAACTCGGTGTCGCCCCCGGTCGAGGCTATCTCCGGCCGGATGGCGTGCGAGAAATCGCCGAGCGACTTCTCAGTCAGCGCGGGCGCGCCGTCGCAGCCGGCGACCTCGAAGTTCCACTCGCCGAGCAGCGGCCCCCAGCACTTGATGCCGAAGCGGCCGTCCGCCGCGCTCCTGTCCACGGGGATGAAGGTGAAGTCGCCGCGCCGGGGGATGAAGCTGGCCGAGTAGGCGGGGTCGCCCACGGCGGCGTCCTTCGAGACCTTCTTCGGCGCCCACTTCCCCTGCCGGTACTGGCTGACCGCCATCCGCATGTGCAGCCTCTTCCAGACCGGGGGCACCGTCGCGGTCGTCCCGTCCACGAGGTCGGGGATGGGCGCCGAGCTGTTCAGGTCGTCGTCTGGCACCTCCTTGAAGATGGGCCAGAAGAGGAAGAGCCGGCGGTTGACGACGGCCGGGATGAGGTAGTCGCCCTCGATGTCCAGCTCGACGCGCTCCCACGGCGTCCACTGGCTGTAGTCGTAGCGGCGGTAGTAGTAGGTGTGCGGCTCCGCGTCCGTCGTGCGGCCGAAGACGTGGAGGATGGCGTTGTCGCCGTCGTCCTCGTGGTAGAAGCCGGCCACCTCCAACTGCTCGACGCCGCGCAGCTTTTCGAGGTAGTTCTGCAAGGCCGTCTCGGCGCTGAACTGCGTGATCTCGTTCTGCAACAGCTCGGCTTCGAGGTCTTTGAAGAACTGCGACTTGTCCTTGCGCAGCTCCGGCTCGATCCAGTTCTCGGGCCAGAGGAAGACCTTGCGGTTGGCCTCCCAGACGCGGTACTTGCGCATCCACTTCCACCAGCGCCAGGCGCTGTCGGCGTCCGCCCCGTCGGCGCGCACCTCCACTTCGGGCTCCAGCCCCATGAAGCAGCGCTGGACGAACAACTGGACGGAGCCCGACGCCTGCACGAGCCGGCTCGTCAACTGGCACGCGCTCATCTCCACGTCGAGCAGGTAGTAGGCGTAGAGGTCGTTGGCGTTCTCCCACTTGCCGCTCGGCGCGTCCGACGGCTGCGGCCGGGAGAGCAGGTAGGCGGCGAGCGCGTCGCGCTTGCGCTCGCGCAGCGCGTCCTGAATCTCCGCGCTCAACGTGAGCCACGTCTCGGCGCCGAACTTCGAGCGCAGCAGCTCCTTGAGCGTCGCGGCGTGCTGCTGCGTCATCGCGGCGGCGGCGAAGGTCTCGACGGTCGCGGCGCCGGCGTTCAGGCTTTCGACGAAGGAGAGCGCGCCGCGCAGACGCTCCCAGCTCTCCGCCAAAAGGTAGTCGGCGGGGAAGGCGAGGTCGAGCGATTTCGTCAGCTCCTCCACGTCGGCGGCGCGCCAGTCCTCGTCGAGGCGCTCCACGTCTTCGGCGAAGAGCCGCCGCTCGGTGGCCGGCGGGTTGGCCGCGGCTTCGGCGGCGTAGACGCCGTTGTCGAGCTTGTGCAGCACTTCGAGCAGCGTGACCTCAGTCTCGGGCAGCGCGTCGCGCAGACGCAGCAGGCGGCTCGTGCGCAGGAACGTGTCGGGGGGCGCGACCGACCCCGCGTCGTCCAGCGGCAGCGTCAGGAAGTCGAGCAGCTTCGCCCCGGCCGTGAGCGCGAGCAGACGCTCCAGCTCTTCGAGCGTCAACTTCCACCGGAGCAGGAGCGAGGCGACGCGGCCCGCCCAGAACCAGCCGTCGAAGGTCGGCTTGAGCGTCGCGTAATCCACGACGCCGTTGGTGGCGGCGAAGGGCCCCGTCAGGTGCGCGAGCAGCGTGTCGGGCAGCGGCGCGAAGCGCGTTAGAAGCAGCCGCGTCACGGCCGGCGTCAGCCCGAGCGACGCGCTCGCCTGCTGGACGACGGCAGTGTCCGAGAGCGTCCGCGAAAGGTATGCGAGCGCCTTCTTCGCCGCGGTCGCCAGGTTCCGTGCGAGGTTGTCGGCGGCCGGCGTGTCCGGGTCGCGCAGGGGGAAGAGCAGGTCGGCCTCGCGCAGCCAGATGGTTTCGGGCGGGGGCGCGGGCGACGAAGGCTGTGTGAAGAGGCTGGCGACCGCCGCGCGGTAGCCGGCGTCGGCCGAGAGCGCGTCGAGCGCGGCCCGGCCCTCCGGCGAGAGGACGCCCGCGAAGCGGAGCAGGCGCAGCTCCGCGTCGTAGGAGATGCCCTGCGCCAGCAGCGGGTCGGCGAGCGTCTTGAAATCGACGCCCGCGGGCAGCGCCGCGAGCGGCGCCGTAAAGACCGGCTCGAAGAACTTCAGCGCCAACGCGGGCCGCGTGAAAAACTCTTCGACGGCCTGCTGGTAAGAGACGAGGCCGGTCACGGCGGCGAGCGAAGCGTCGCCGAGCAGCGTCGCGCGCTGCGCCGCCGTCATCAGCCCCGTGAAGCGCAGCTTCGGCTCGTAGCGGACGGGGATGTTGTTCGGCGCGCCCGTGACGGTGGCGGGGAAGGTGAAGCCGGCGGGCAGACCTTCGACGGTCACAGGCCCCGCCCCCTGAAACAGCCTCTCGACGGCGTCCTGATACGCGGGGATGCCCGTGACGGCGGTGAGGGCGGGGTCGCCGAGCAGCGTCGCGCGCTGCGCCGCCGTCATCGTGCCGGCGAAGTGGAGCGACGGCTCGTAGCGGACGGGGATGTTATTCGGGGCGCCCGTGATCGACGCCGGGAAGTCGAAGCCGGCCGGCAGGTCGGGCACGGCCCTCTCCTGGCTCAGCTCGTCGCGCAGGGCCGAGATGAAGAACTGCGTCGCCGCCTCGTCACGGTTGAGCGTTTGCAGCAGCGAGGTCAGCAGCGCCGTCAGGCTCTCCACTTCGGTCGGGGGCGCGGCGTTGAGGAAGTCGTATCGCGCCGGGTCGTACTCGGCCCTGACCGACTGTAACTCCTTGCGCAGCGCGGCGAGGAAGCGCGCGGCGTCCGCCTCCTTCACGGCGGCTTTGGCCGTGCGGTCGGCGGCCAGCAGCCAGTTCAGGTCATCCGGCGTGAAGCGCGCGGCCTTGAGGTGCTCGACCTCGTCGAGAAAATTCAGAGCCTCACGCGGGCCGCCGAAGTTCGGAAAGTCCTTGTCGAAAATCTTCAGCAGCGTCTTCCAGTCCTCGGCCTTGTACTTCAGGGCCTTCGCCAGCCACGCGTGACGCCAGAGGAAGGAGATGTTCGCCAGCGTCAGGTCGTCGTTGACGTACCCGGAGCCGTCGGAGGCTTTCGACAGCGCTTCGAGCGTGAGGAGGTCTGCCTCGCGCAGGCCGAGGGCGGCGAGCAGGACGGGGCGGTGCTCGGAAATCTTGTTGAGCTGCGGCAGGGTCGTGACGGGGTCGATGACGGGAAGCCCGGTCGCGGGGTCGATGGCCGGCTTGAGGTCGCCGGTGGCCGGGTCGAGTTCGAAGGCCGGGTCGAGCGGCTTGACGAGCCGGCGGTTGAGAAAGAGGTTCTGGTAGAGCGCGCCCTCCCTCTTCTCGTGCAGCGCCGTGAAGCGCGTGCGCGTGTTGAGGTCGCCGAAGAGCGCGAGCGTCTGCTCGACGGTCGTCTTGGGGCCGAGCCTTCGCTTCAGCTCGCTGAAGTGGAAGAGGTTCGTCAGGAACGTCTCGTCGAGGTCGCCGCCCCCGACGCTTCCGTGGCGGACGACGAGGTCAAGCTCCCACAGCTTCCAGCCCTTCAGCTTGCGCCACATCCGCAGGAAGCGGTGGACGCGGTCGAGCTTCGCGGCGTCGAGGCCGCCGACGGACTTCTTGTCGGTGTCGCAAGAGTTGTCGAGGTGTTCGACGGCGACATCGCCGTCGGGGTTGATGAATTCGAGGTCGAGCAGCGCCAGCAGTTCGTCGTAGGTGAGCCTGGTCTTGCGGAGGAAGCTCTTGACGTTGCCGACCGCGTCGAGCCAGCCCGCGCCGCTCTCGCCCCACAGGACGCGCTGCCCCGCGTCGGTCGGGTCGGCTTCGAGGATGAGCTGCTTCTCGTCCGCGTCGGGGCCGGGCGTGACGCCGATGCCGAAGTACTCGGCGGCGATGTCGCCGGGCGAAGGGTCATTGGGCGCGGCCGGGCCGCGGAAGGCGCGCATCAGCTCCCAGCGCTTGAGGTTGCTCTTGAGAAGCGCCGCGCGCACCTCCTCGCCGAAGAGGTCGAAGGGGAGCGAAGACGGGTGGCGCGCCGCGCGCAGCTTGTCGTAGGCGCTCGCGTTGACGTACTGCGGGTAGGCGCGCAGCTCCGCCGCGCTCGCCTTCGTGTTCGGCAGCACCCGCGCGACGAAGGTCGGCGTCCCGTCCCTCTTCAGCAGATAGGTCGCGTCGTCGCCGTGCGCCACGTACGCGTCCGTGCTCACCGGGTCGATCTGCGAGAGCGAAAAGTCGGAGCCGAGCCCCAACTCCTGCACCGGGAGCCCCTGCGCGCGCAGCGCGGCCTCAAGGGCGTCGGCGACGGCCGCCTTCGTCGCGGGGCTCGCGTCCGCGATGGTGGTCAGGCCGGCCAGCGTCAGGTCGCCCGCGCCCCCCGCGACTACCGCCTCCAGCACCTCGCAGACCACGTCGATGTATGGCAGCGGCGTCAGCGCGTTCTCGCAGTTCAGCTCGATGAAGCCGAGGTCGGGGCGGCGTTTGAAGAGAACGTCCCTGGCCGAGGCGACGCCGGGCGCGGCCGGCTTGGCCTTGCGGTCTCGCAGGAAGACGAGCAGGTCGGCGAAGTAGGCGGCCGGGCCGAGCGCGGAGCGGCAGTGCTCACACTCGCAGAGGTCGCCGGACTGGAACAGGTTCTCCCAGTTCGGGAACATCTTCAGCGCCTCCCCGCCGTTCTTGAGCACCTCGGGCAGCGCCTCGGGGTCGAGCGCCTTGAGGTCGGAGACGATGGTCAGGACGGCGGCCGTCGTGTCGGCGGCGCGGCCCCACGCCCGCCCCGCGCTCTCGGCCGTGAAGCCGCGGCGGCCCGAGTAGCGGCGCACGAACTCCGACTCGCCGATGCGGTAGACCTGTTGGGCGGAGTGGATGCCGTCGGCCAGCAGCTCGTCGGTCGCCTCGAAGCTCGGGGCGAGTTTGAAGACGCGCTGGACGGCTTTGACTTCGAGCCTGAAGCCTTCGTCCTCGGCCTGCGCGCGGAAATCTGCGCGGACGCCCCGGCTCAGGAAGTCATCGACCGGCGTCTTCAGCAGCTCGAACTCTTCGTGCTGTGCCAGAAACAGGCGCATCGTCCCGGCGTGCTTGAGGCCGCGCACGCCGCCGCCGCCGCCCGCCGCGCGTTCGAGGTCGCCGGCGAAGGCGGCGGTCGGGAAAGCGTCGCGCAGCTCGTTTTCGAGCAGACGCCCGTAGGCTTCGGCCGCGGGCAGTTCGACGGGAGCGCCCGTGTCGGCCGCCTCGAACGGCAGCTTGATGGCTCCGGCCTCGTGGCGCGCCCTGACCAGCTCGGTCAGCTCGCCGCGCCCCCTCTTCGCCAGCCCGCGTACCGCCTCGGGGCGCCGAATCCGGAACTCGTCCTTGAGCATCTTGACGACGGAGAAGTCGCCGCGCGTCAGCTCGGCCAGTCGGAACGAGGCGCGCAGGTCTGCGACGGCCTCGGCGCTGAAGGACTGGTCTTTCTCGACCGCTTCGAGCAGCGCGGGCGTGAGCGCGCCGTGCTCGTTGAAGAGCCGCGCGAACTTCTCCTGCTCGCGCGCGCCGCGGACGCCCGCCTCTTCGAGCGCCTGCTTGACGAAGGTCGGGTTGTCAGACTCGCGCACCGTCCGGCGCGCGGCGAACCGGAGGAACGCCTCGACCCACTCTGCAATCTTTTCGGGCGGGGCTTCGGGGACTTCCGACTCTCTGACTGCGCGCAGGAGCGCCTTGCGCGCGGCGTCTGCGCTGACCGAGGGCAGCGCGTCCAGAATCGTTTCGAACTGCGCGGCGAGACTGAGGCCCGCGTCGTAACTGAAGGCGGGGATTCCAAGCAGCGCGAACCAGAACTCCGGGGCCAGCCCTCGGCGCGCCAGCCTGTGCGCGAGCGCGAAGCGCGCGACCGCTTCACGCCCGAATCCCGTCTCCCCGGCGAGGAAGCTGAGGTCTGTGTGACCGTCGTTCTCCTCCAGCTCCTCCGGCTTCAGGCCGTCGAGCAGCGGCGCAAGCTCGCGCCCGATTCTCTCGAAGAGCGACGGCGGGCGCAGCGCGTCGGGCGGGATGGTCAGGTCGAGTACGGCCGCCGGCGGCGCGTTGAACAGGACGGGCGAGGCGGCGAGCGGCGAGCCGTCGCGCGCTGCCGCCCTGAGGACGAGGTCGGCGCTCCCCTTCTCTCGCTTGCGCATCTGGTGTGCGAAGTAGCGGACGCGGTAGGAGCCCCGCGCGTCAGTCTCTGCGTGCCCGAGCGGCTGCTCGGAGCGCAGGTCGCGGTCGAACACGGAGACGGCCACGCCGGCCGCGGGCGAGCCGTCGGCGAGGCTCACGCGCCCGCTCACCTCGCGCGCCTTCGCGCCGTCGCCGTCCGCGCCCGCGTCGGCCCCGCCGTCGACCTCGATGACGAGGTCGGACACGCCGCCGCCCGCGTTCCACACCACCGAGCCCTCCGTGCTGCTGAGCAGCCGCCCGCCGCGGAAGAGTTTGAAGAACAGGTCGGCCTGCCGATCCAGCACCAGCTCGCGGTAGTGCCGCTCGCCGAACTCGATGCGGAACGCGCCCTCGCCGTCGGTGACGGCGCTGCCGACGAGGTCGTCGAAGACGAGGTCCTTGTCCCATGCCTCCACGCGCAGGCCGGCGACGCCCTCGCGCGTCACGCTGTCGATGACGCGGCCGTTGATCTCGGCGGCGTACTCATCCTTCTCGCTCATAGGGTTGCTCCAATCTCGGTCTTCGAACGGCGGCGCCGGCCGGCCGCGCCCTAGTAGGGGTCGAGCAGCAGGAAGCGCCTGCCGTACTCCGCCTCCGCACTCCTGCGCTCGGCTTGGACCGCGGAATAGTTCGGGGACGTGTTCAACAGTTCCCCGCTGTTCGTCTCGTCCAGATATCCCTTGAAGACCATACTCGAACTCTCCCCGTGACTGACGGCGAGGGCGAATTTGGCCGCGTCTTCGAAATGCAGCTTCATGATCTCCTTGTCGAAGCGTTTGGTGTTGCTCATGAAATCCGTCTCGAAGCCGGGGTGGAACGACGAGTCGCTCTGCTTATACCTCTCGCCGAACCCGAGCATGTGGCCGGTCTCGTGAATCAGGTTGTCCCTCAACTCCGTGTCCGAAAAATCGACCGGCTGGAGGCTCAACTTTCCGCCGGAGGACGTGAGCACGTCCCGCTTCTTGAAGATGGCGCCCGTCGAATTCCCGACGGCCCTGTGCCCCTGCTCGGTGATGTCGAACTCGGCGGCCACCTCGCCGCCGAGCCCCGGCGACCTGCCCTTCTCTTTCAGTTCCATGAGGTTGTCGCCCGCCTTGACCTTGTCTTTCCGGAAGTTGTCCATGTCCGTGATGAGGCGCGTGTCCTTCCTCACCTTGAGGCCGGCCCCGTTATCGACCAAGTCGGTCTTCAGTGTGACCGGCATCGCGTGGTCCGTGTGGACTGCGTACTTCACGTCGAAGCGGACGGCCCACACCTGCTTCTTGTCGTCCGTGTAGGTGGCGTTCTGGCCCTTGCTCTGCTCCCGGAAGAACTTCTCGCCGGCGGCCGCCGCCTTCTGCGCCTTGTCCTTGTCGGCGGGGTCTGCGTAGAGGTGGACGGTGGTGGAGTAGGTGATGATGTGCTTCTTCTGGTCGACCGTCATGACGGCGTCTTCGCCGCCGGGGTCGACGGCCGCCAGCGGGTTCAGGTGCACGTAGGCGTACAGGTTCAAGCCGTCCCTGACGCCCGCCGGGTCGGGGGCCGTCCACCTGCCAAGCCAGGGCGCGTAGTAGCGCCTGACGTGGTAGTAGAGCCCCGTCTCTTCGTCTCGCTCCCTGCCCGTGTAGCGGTAGCGCTTCGGCGTCTCGGTCTGGCCGCGCACGGCCTGGTAGGAGGTGCCGCCGTAGGGGAAATATTCCTCGTAGGAGACGACCCGCGCCTGTTCGTCCAGCTCAAGGCTGGCCGAGCCGAGGTGGTTGTCGAACTGGTAGCGCGTGAGCCGCGCGGGCGCGGGGTCATCGCCCTGCGTGCGCGTCTCGACGAGGGCGACCCGTCGCTTGTCGTCCATGACGTGCAGCGTCTCGCGTTCGAGCGTGACGGCGTCGCCGCCCGCGCCGAACTCGCGGTAGACCTCGAAGCCGCCGACGTAGACGCGCTCCTTCATGCGCGCGGGCGTCTGCCCGGCCGCGGCCTGCCGCTCCGTCACTTTGCGCACGCGCTGCCCCGCGCTGTCGTAGACGTACCAGGTCGTCTCCGGCGTGCCCTCGTTGACGACCTGGCGCGAGGTGGCGCGGAGCTGATCCGCGTAGTCCCAGAGCATCAGCGGGAGGTGCGGCATGCGCGTGATGTTTCCGTGCAGCCCGGCCGGGCCCTCGTAGGCGTAGACCTCGACCGCGCCGCCGACCGTGGTGCGGCTCAGGCGGTTGTTGACCTTGCCGGCTTCGAGCTGGCTCGGCTCGTCGTACTCGTAGGCGCGCGTCCAGCCGGGGTGCGACGGGTCGCCGCCGCGGTGCCGCACGGAGAGGACGTTGCCGACGGCGTCGTAGGCGTACTGCTCGAAGTAGGTGCCCACGGCGTTGCCGTCGCCGCGGTGTTCGAGCCTGGCGCGGGAGGCGTCGGAGGCGTCGGGCGGCGCGGGCGAGCCGGGCTGGCCGTTGGCCTGGCCGAGGTGCTCGCGCCCCGTCGCCTCGATGAGGCGGTTGACGGCGTCGTAGACGTACTCGGCGCTCGGCTCGACGCGGCGATTGCGGAAGAAGACGGCCTGCTGCGCGTCGTCGTGGATGTGCGTTACGTTGCCGGCCGCGTCGTAGGTGTATTGAAGGTTCTGCGCCTGACAGCCGGGCCAGCCCGCGGGCGGCGGCTGCGGGCAGTCGTCGGGGAAGGCGGCGGCGTCGCGCGTGGTGACGAGGCGCGTCAGGCGCGAGGTCAGCGGGTCGTACTCGCGGGCCGTTCGCGCGCCGTTGCCGTAGGCGACGAGCGTGCGCCGCCCCTTCGCGTCGTAGTCTATGTCCGTGACGAAGGGCGTGGCGTCTTCGGCGCCGCGGACGTTGACCTCGACCCGCTCAAGCAGGTTGGCTTCGTTGAAGGCGGGGCGGACGCGGCTTCCGTCCGGCGCGGTCAGCTCGGCCGGGCGGTTGAGCGCGTCGTAGCTCGTGCGGCTCAGGTAGTCCCCGGCCTCCAGCGGCACGGCGGCCGACCAGTTGAGCGTCGCCTTGTACTCCGACGCGAGCCGGCGGCGGCTGCCGAGCGGGTTGCCTTTGAAGTCGTACTCGTCGGTCGTGACGACGCCCGCCTGGTCGAAGACCTCGACCACCTTCGCGCGCAGGTTGGCGGCCTCCGGGTCGGGCCGCACCTCCCCGTAGACGGTGCGCCCGACCAGCAGCTCCGGGCTAGCGCCCTCGCGCAGGTGAGTCCCGACCGTTCGCCGCAGCGCGTCGTAGGACGTGCGCACGCGGTGGCCGCGGCCGTCCCAGGCGTAAAGCGGCTTGCCCGCAACGTCCGGTAACGTCCGGCGCTCGCCCGCCTCCATGCTGGCCTGACTGATCGGGCTGCCGAGCATGTCGTAGTCGTAGCGCACCACGGCACGCCCCAGGGCGTCACCCAGTTCGCGCCGGTTGCCCTCGATGTCGGAGATGACGCGCGAGCCGTAGAACTCCTCGGCGGGCGGGTCGGCGGGCGGCGTGTCGCTCCGCTTGTACCTGTTGTGTGCGACCGTGAGGAACGCGCGCCCGAGCGCGTCGAGGTGCGCCACGGTCGGCGTACCCGCATGCACGGCCGCATTCCGCGCGGCCGCCTCTTCGCTCGGCCCGAGCGCGCCGCCGACGCGCCGCGCGTGCCAGGTGGGCAGGTATTCGGCGTCGGGCAGGCGGCGGAAGAAGTCTCCGGCATCGGGGTCGGCCGCGGGGTCGGCCGCGAGCAGCGTGTCGCCGACATCCCAAGTCGCCTGCCGCCAGGCGTCGAAGACGACCTTCTCCCAGGTGTGGTCGGGGTGCAGCGTGGCGACGACGCGTCCGGCCGGGTCGTAGTAGAGCACGGGGCTGACGCCGACGCGCGCGTCGAACTCGAAGCCGTGCGTGTCGGTGAAGAAAGGCTCGTACTGTCGGACGGGCCTGCCCTTATTGTTAAAGACCGTCCAGCCGCTGCCGACCCAGCGCGGGGCCACGTCGCCCGCCGTCATCTGCGGCTGTCCGTTCGCGCCCGCCAAGACCTTGCCGGTGGCGGGGTCGCGCGCGGGCGCGGGGCCCGGCTCGGCCTGAATCTTCTTCTGAATCTCGCGGCCGAAGCCGTCCGAGTAGGAGAGGCTGACCTGAATCCTGAGCCCGCCCGCGGGCACGGGGTCGCTCGCGTGTGTCTCGCGCGTGAGCGCGGCGGAGAAGGCGGGCGGCTTGCGTTGCGGGTCTGGCTCGCGCCAGTAGGCGGCCGGGTCGTAGACGATGCGCGTGGTGGCTTCGCCCAGCAGCGGCGCGGCCGCAGGCCCCTTGGGGTCTGCGAAGAACTGCGCGACCTCAGCCCGCGTCAAATCGGCGCGGAAGGTCGCGCCGAGCCGGTCGCCGCGCGACGGGCCCTCTTCGGGCTTGCCCATCAAGGCCCTGGCGACCACCAGGCCGAGCGCGTCAAAGGCCACTTCCGTGCGGTTGCGGTTGGCGTCGGTCACGAGCCGCGGTCGGAGCACGCGGTAGTCGTTGCCCTGCGCGGTGACGGCGCCGGCCGCGTCGCGCTCGCCGGCCGTGACGCGGTTGCCGAGCGGGTCGCGCGTCTCAAGCGTGAGCAAGTCGTAGTTGTCGAAGGTGACGAGCGTCTCGGTGCCGACGGCGGCGGTGTGGAACGGGTCGCGGTAGCGCCGCGGGAGGAAGAAGTGCTCGCGCGCGTGCGCCCGCTCCTCGGCGGGCGTGTGCGCCGGGTCGGGCGAGTAGAAGACGCGGCCGGAGGGAATCCACCAGTCCGAGTCGCCTTCGCTGTGGACGTAGCGCGCCTCGTCTTCGAGCATCGCGTCGGTGACGCGCCCGCCGTAGACGCCGGAGACGAGCCCCTGCGTCAGTGCCAGCCTGTAAATCTCGAAGGGGAGCGCGAGCGCCTGTAGCTGCCTGAGGGGTAGCGGGCCCGTCAGGTCGTCGCGGCGGTAGAGCGTGCGGACGTGCTCGATGAGACGCTTGCGCTGCGTGTTCGGCGGCGGCGTCACTTCGTAGTTGACCCCTAAGAAGTCGGCCCCGGCGTCCAGCACTTCGGCGGGCGTGAGGCGGACGCGCCCGGCGGGGAGGCTCAGGCCGGTCAGCTCGTAGGTGCGCGCCTCGGCCGGCATCGGCGTGCGGTAATCGTTGTCCCCGAGGACCGGGTCGGTGAACTCGCTCTCGGTGTAGGTGATGAGCGCGGCGGTCTGCCGCGCGCGGTCGGCCGGGCTCAGCTCGCCGAGGCCGGGGTTCGGCGTCTGCGAGACCTGGCCCTGCCCGTCCAAGACGTTGACGACGGGGCGGCGGCCGTAGCCGACGGTCGCCTCCTTCACGACGTTGCCGAAGCCGTCCACCTCGAAGGTCAGGGAGTGCGTGACGCGCGGGTCGGCGGGGTTGCGCTCGTAGTGGTAGTTGAGGACTTCGCGCGCGTGCGTGTAGAAGACGGCGTGGCGGTTGCCGCCCCGCGGCTGCTCGAGCCGCACGGTGAAGGTCTGTTCGGTGACGGTGTACGGGTGCGGCTCCTCCGGCGTGCCGTCGAGCGCGTAGACCTCGCGGCGCAGCATCGAGCCCCTCAGGGCGCGGCACGCCTCGCGCTCCTCCTCCGGCGACAGACCCGCCGGCAGCGCCGTGTCTTCGAGCAGGAGCGCGGCGGCCTGCGCGTCGGTCAGACCCGGCTCGCGGTAATACTCGCCCGCGTGCTTCGCGGCCGGAAGCCCCGCGAAGAAGTCCGAGACGTGCGCGCGCCCGAGGTGGAGGCCGGTGTGGAACCAGGTGCGCGTCAGGACGGGCGGGACGTGCGAGGACTCTTCGAGGTTCATGCCGGCGGCGAGGCCGCCCCCGCCGGCGAGCGCGGCGAACTCTTCGGTGTCCCACTGCTCGACGAGGCCGAAGCCGCGGAACTCGCGCTCCACGCCGTCGAAGTAACCGTGGTGGTACGCGTAGCGCGTCACGAAGCGGTTGCCGCTCAGGCGGTCGTGCGTCTCTATGCGCTCGACGACGTGGACGGGGAAAGGGAGTCGCGTGACCCAGGGGTTACCCGCGGCCTCGTCCTCAAGGTAGAACCTTGTCGAGGGCGCGTACTCGACGCGCGTCTCCGCGCCGAGGTTGTTGACCGCGGCGACGAGCAGGTGCGGCTTGCGCCCGCCCGTCAGGTCGATGTAGCGCAGCGGCCGGCGCGCGTCGGCCGGGGCGGGCGAAGACCAGACGAGGCAGGACGTGCCGTTGCCGAGCAGGTCGGCCGGCAGGACCGAAGAGAGGCTGTCGAGCGCCGGGAACTGCGCGAGGCGGCGCGGCGCGCTCCAGCGGTTGCCCGACTGGTTGAAGTAGATGCGCGCGCCGTCGCGGCCGAGGTAGATGATGTCCGTGGCCCCGGAGCCGTCGACGTCGGCGAGGCGGACGCGCCGCTGGCTGAACTGGTCGGGCGCGTCGAAGCGCGGCGCGTCGTCCATCGTCACCTTGGCCCCGAAGCGCCCGTGGCCGAGGCTGGGCCAGTAACAGACCTCGCCGTTGCGCACGCGCACGAGCGCGCTCAGGCCGTCGCCGCACATGTCCGCGAAGTAGACCGCCTGCCCGGCGTCGGCCAGTACGAGCCGGGGGCCGCGCCCCTCGCCCGGCGGCATGGGTACGCGGTGCGCCGCGCCGAAGCCCTCCTCGCCGAGCGAGGGGTGCCACGTGATGACCTCGTCTGCGGTAATCAGGATGTCGGCGTGGCCGTCGCCGTTGAGATCGACGAGGCGCAGGTTGGGGTCGTGCCAGTTGACGTTGGGCAGGCGCGCGAAGGGGCGGAACGGCTCCCAGGTTCGGTCGTGCGTGCGCTCGTAGAAGCCGGGGCTGGGGCCTGCGAAGTCGACGAGGTCGAGCTGGCCGTCGCCGGCGAGGTCGAGCAGTTGTTGGCCGCCGCCGCCGAGGTCTGCGAGCGAGGGGCGGGGCGCGACCGCGCGGAGCGCGCCGAACCTGCCGCCGCCGAGGTTCGGCTTGTAGAACCACTCGCCGGCCTGTTCCACCAGGATGCCGGAGACGCCCTCGCCGTCGAGGTCAACCCATTGGTAGGTCGCGCCGTCGAGACCCGCGGGCAGGTTCTCAAGGCTGTCGGCGTCCAGCTCGCGCACGTCGTCCTGAATGGTCGCCTTGCTGTACTCGAATTCGAGCGGCGGCAGACTCCTCTTCAGGTAGGTGACGTAGCCGACCCCGTCCGCGACGACGACCGGCCGCGTCGCGTCGCGGACGAAGCCGGACTGCGTGACGCTTCGGACGAAGGAGGCGAAGCGCGTGCTCCCCTGGTGCGCGAGCTCCTCCTCGACGGCGCGCGGCTGCGTGTAGTCCAGGTCGGCGTAGTCGAACTCGGTCGAGCGGACGAGGCATGGCTCGTCGCCCAGCTCGTCGAAGCGGTGGAACATCAGCACGCGGCGGCAGCGTCGGTGCGTGCGGACTTCAAAGCCGGCGCGGTAGGAGGAGAAGGGGTCGGGGCGCGCGGCCCACGAGCGCGCCGGGTCTATCGAGGCGCGGGCGAACTCGTGCTGCGCGTCCGGCGGGAGCGCGGCGTCGGCCGCCAGCTCTTGGTAGTGCCCCTCGTCGTAGTCGAAGACGACCTCGAACAGCCACCCCTGCTGCGCCAGGTCGGGCTCGACGAGGCGCGAGAGTCGGTTGCCGTACTTGACGCGCTTCAGGTAGCGGTTCGCTGCGCGCGAGCGCGCGCCCTCGCTGGTCTGCGAGAGCGCGACGTTCTCGCCGTCCTCCTCGGCGTACTCGTAGACGACGGCGTTGCCGTGCGCGTCGAAGCTGCGGCAGATGAGCCAACTGAAGACGCGCGGTGGCTCGCCGGCGAAGGCGGGCGGGGCGAAGATTTTCGAGTTGTCGTCGAGGCCGTAGAAGGTCGTGACGTTGTCGCGCGTGGTGGAGCGCCAGTGCGTGGCGGAGGTTCGCAGGTTCGTCCAGCGCTCGACGCGCGCGAACAGCCCTTCGGTGCGCGGGCGGTAGCGCTCGACGCGGTGCTCGTCCTGCCCGAGCACGCGCGTCGGAAGCGTCTCACGCTTCCACTGCCCGCCAGCCTCCGCCAGCACGGGCACGAGGTCTTCGGCGTCTGAGAGGATGAAAACGTCGGACTCTTCGGCGTCCGCGTACTGCGGCAGCCCCTTGTCGGTCTTGCGCGTGACGGCCGGGAGCGAAAGGCTCCAGCCGAAGCCGAAGGGGCCGTTGCCCGAGCCCGAGTCGTAAGAGAGCGAGAGTTCCGGGCCGAATCCGGAGCGGCCGGGGCTCGTGTTGAGCGGCACGGTCAACGCGCCCGTGCCCGTGACGGTGTTGGCGGCGAACTTCTCGCCGATGCCGCGTATCGCGGCGCCGCCTCTGGGGGGCGAGATCGCGGGCGCGCGAGGCGCGCCCGCACCGCCGGCGCCGTCCTTTTCGCCGGGGCCTTTCGCGCCCGAGTTGTCTTGCGGAGGGGCCTTCGGGGGACTGAACACCGGCGCTCACCTTGACCTCCGGTAAGCGTGGGACGACCGGCGCGGGGCCGCGCCGGGCCTGTCTACCGGAGTGACTTAAAGGGTGGTACGGCAGTGAAAGGGTTCCGGCGGGAACTCTTCACAGAAAGTTAATTCCGCCTGGCAGAGCCTTTGAAAGAAGAGACACGAGGAAGCACGCCGGCCCGTGTAAAAAGAAAAGAGGGAAAGGGGCGACGGGACTAATCGGAACGTGCGAAGGCTAACCCTTTTCGCCGCGCGGGTCAACAAATTTTCGTTTTCGCCCTTACTTCACCTTACTCCTCCCGCCCCTGATTTACGCGTTAGTGATCGGCACAATCCGCTCCTCTTGTGAGGCGCAGAAGGCTTCCGGGATGCTCCGAAAAATTCTTTTTGATGCGCTGTATTTTCCGGCGCCGGACGTGCTCTGTTTCTGAAGTTCGCCCCGTTCTGTGGCCGCCTTGAAGGCTCCGGACACCCGCCTCGGGATTAAACATCAGAAATCCGCATCAGGAATCTGAAAGACAGGCACGGGATGACAGCTTTCGATAAGTTTCCCCGGATTAATGAGGAGCGAGATGATGAGACACGTTCGAGCGAAATTAATTGCTTCCGTCGCGGCACTGGCGATGTGGGCCAGCGCCTTCGGTGGCATCGTCACAGCGCAGACACCGTCGCCTGTCCCCCCCGGCCAGCCTTACATTGTGGTTGACTTGACCCCGACGGGTTCGACGACCGCGTCGGCCTCCGGCGTCTCCGGCACGCAGCAGGTCGGCAGCATCGGTATCCCGACGACGGCGACACCCTCGGGCGTGAGTCATGCGGTGTTGTGGAACGGCAGCGCGAGCCGCTTCGTCGATCTAGGGGCCGGCGGCGCGACCGCCCTCCGCGACGGTCAGCAAGTCGGCAGCGCGAACGACCACGCGGCTTTGTGGCTCGGCACGGCGCAGAGCCGGGTTGATTTGAACCCTTCGGGCTGGACGCAGTCCGTCGCTACGGGCGTCGGGGGCGGGCAGCAGGCCGGCTGGGCGACCCGGAATGTTCCGTGCACCGGAAACAAGGGGCGCTGCGGCGGCGGCGGCGGCACCAGAGTCGAGATTCATCCTTTCCTGTGGTTCGGGTCGGCGGCGAGCGCGGTTGACTTGACGCCCCTCTCGCTCGGTTACGGGGCCGGGCGGGTGCTCGGGACGGATGGGGCGCAGCAGGTCGGCTACGGCCAGACCATCATCGGAATCAACGCCTTCAGCGGGCCGTTTGCCGTCGTGTGGTCGGGGACGGCCGCCAGCGCCGTCAACCTGAACCCGCCCGACTCAATCCAATCGACGGCCAGCGCCGTTTCCGGCGGCCAGCAGGTCGGCGCCGGTTACTCTCCGAGCCGCGCGCTGTTGTGGAGCGGGAGCGCGGAGAGCGTAGTCAACCTGCATCCCGACGGATACGCCTTCTCCGAAGCCAGTGCGACCAACGGCACGCGGCAGGCCGGGTTCGGTTTCGTAGGCGACGCCGACACGCTGGTCGGGCACAAGCACGCGCTCGTCTGGTCGGGCGACGCGGCGAGCGCGGTCGATTTGAATCAATTTCTGCCCCCCGGCTTCACGGACGCGGCGGCGACCGGCATTGACGCCGCCGGCAACGTCGTCGGCTGGGCCAGCAAGGGGTCGCCGGACGTTCCGGCCAACGTTCACGCCGTCATGTGGGTGCCGGGCACGGCGTCCGCCGCCTTCGCGCTCGCGCTGAATCGAGCCGACATCGTCGTCGGCGACCCGGTGCAGGCGAGCGTCACGCTCAGCCAGCCCGCGCCTGCCGGCGGGGCGGTCGTCAACCTGTCGAACGTCATCACTCCGCCGGTCGGGGTCACCACCCCGCCCCCGTTCACGGTTCAGATGCCGTCCAGCGTTACCGTTAACGAGGGGCAGACCAGCGCGAGCTTCAACGTGGCCACCAGCGTGACGACGCTGAACGGATTCAGCCGCGCTTACCTCCTCGACGTTCAAGCCGCGTACGGCGGCGCGACGCAGACCGCGACGCTGACGGTCAACCCGCCGTCTTTCGTCTCGTCGCTCTCCGTCGCCCCGGGTAACGTCGTGGGCGGCAACACCGCGGTCGGGACGGTCAACCTCAACGGGCCCGCGCCGCAGGGCGGCGCACTCGTCGCGCTCTCAAGCGACAGCCCGGCGGCGACGTTACCGGCGAGCGTGCTGATTCCCGAAGGGCAGTCCGGCGCGACCTTCAACGTCACGACCAACGTGGTGACGGTTTCGACGACGGCGACGCTCGCGGCCACCTACGGCAGTTCGATTAGCGCCACGGTCACCGCCCCGCTGGTGGTCGCGCCGAAGCCCACGACCGCGGCAGACGTGGTCGCAATTCAGAAGGCCGAATACGTTGCCTCCAAGAGGCAGTTGACGGTGCAGGCGTCCAGCACCAGCCCGACGGCAACGCTCACGGTCTCGGAGACGGCGACCGCAAAGGTGATCGGCGTCTTGACCAACAAAGGCGGCGGCAAGTACGAGGGGACTTTCACTCTGGCGGCGAATCCGCAAAACATCACTGTGACCAGCAACCTTCAAGGCACGGCGCGCCGCGCGGTAGATTTGAAGTAAAGTCACAAGTCGATTTCCATTCGAGAGACCGCTCAAGCCACAAAGTCGCCGCCCGGAAGTGAGGCGACTTTGTGGCTCTCTCTTTTTTTGGGTAGTGTTGCGAAAAATATTTCGGCAACAATCAGTAGTGGCGAAGAATCAGTCACGACCTTGATATCTGGTGTTGAGAGAAAGTTTTTGCAACACTACGCTTAGGAGAGGGAGGATTGTAATGAAATACCGAAGCATACTAGTCGCGCTCGCGGCCCTCTGTCTGAGCGCCGCGGGCGCAAGCGCGCAGGTCGAAGTGCGCGAGGCGCAACTGCCCGCGGGGATTAGCGAGGGCGTCAAGCTACAGGTTCTGGCGCTGGCTTCGAAGGACGCGGCGCTGCGTGCGCGGGCAGCGTGCGCGCTCGGCGAGGCGCGCGTGCGCGCCACTGCCCGCACGGCATTGCAGATGAAGAGCGGCTTCACGTCCAAGCCTTCGGGGCGTCGGGGGAAGTAAAGAGAGGGGAACCCGCACCCGCGGTTAGTAATTGACACCCCGCCCCTCCGCTAATACCCTTCCCCGCGCGATGAGAATCATCTCCCTCAACGTCGGCCGGCCGCGCCTCGTCGTGTGGAACGGGCAGACCGTCTCGACCGGCATCTACAAGTTACCGGTCGAGGGCAGGGTCATGCTCCGCGCGCTCAACCTCGACGGCGACCGGCAGGCCGACCTCAACGTCCACGGCGGCCCCGATAAGGCGGCCTACGCCTACCCGTCGGAGCACTACGCCTACTGGCGCGAGGAGTTGCCCGGCGCGGAACTCCCCTGGGGCATGTTCGGCGAGAACTTCACCACGGAGGGGCTGGACGAATCGAGCGTCCGCGTCGGCGACCGCTTCCGCATCGGGGCGGCGGAGCTGACGGTCACACAGCCCCGGATGCCCTGCCACAAGCTCGGCATCAAGTTCGGGCGCGCCGACATCGTCAAGAGGTTCCTGGCGAGCGGGCGGACGGGCTTCTACTTCTCTGTGCGGCGCGAGGGCGAGGTCGGGGCCGGCGACGAGGTCGAGCTTACAGAGCGTGACGGGAACGGCGTCACGGTCGCCGACATCCTGCGGCTGTACCTGAGCGACGGGGGCGACGCCGAGACGATGCGGCGCGCCGTCGCGGTCGAGGCGTTGCCGGAGAGCTGGCGCGAGCACTTCCTGCAACAACTCGCGCGAGGCCCGGCCTGACAGGTTATCCAACCAGACGCCACGCCGGCACTTATTAACCCCGTTGACACCCCGCCCCTCCGCTAATATCCTTCCCCGCGCTTCTCGCCCTCACGTCAGCCGAACTGGGTTCCGTGTACGGCGGCGGGCATGACGGGCGTCAGGCCACCGTCGACGTTACGCTTAAGGTCAACCTCAGAGATGAAAGAGACTGTCCTCATGTTTCGAAGTCCGATCATCGTACTGGCGGCGCTCATTTTAGGGTCGCCGTCACTCGTTATGACTCAAGGGCGCTCGGCGGAGGGCTCTAAACCGCCGCCGCGCACCGCCGTCCGTGCCGCGCGTCTATTGGACGTGAAGAGCGGTACGTTGATCGCTAACGCCGTGGTGCTCATCGAGGGGGAGCGCATCTCGGCGGTGGGGGCCGGGTTGCCCATCCCCGCCGGCGCGGACGTGATTGATTTGGGTGATGTGACCCTCCTGCCGGGCTTAATAGACTGCCATACGCACCTGCTGGCCTCCGGCCCCGACGATTACGGGGCGATGCTGTTGACCAAGTCACAGGCTTACCGCGCGCTCGAAGGCGCGTCGAACGCGCGCCGCACTCTGCTGGCCGGGTTCACCGCCGTGCGCGACGTGGAGAACGAAGGCTCCGGCTACGCCGACGTCGCCCTCCGAGATGCTATTAACCGTGGGCTCGTTGAGGGGCCGCGTATGAAGGTCGCCACACGGGGCATTGCCGCCGTAGGCCAATACTACCCTTTCGGCATCTCGCCGGATTTGCCCGACTTCCCGCGCGGCGCGCAGATGATAAGTGGTGCGGAGGAGGCGCGCCGCGCCGTCCGCGAGCAGGTCGGACAGGGGGCCGACCTCATCAAAGTTTACGCGGACTGGGACTATCCGACCCTCACGCCGGAGGAACTGCGGGTCATCGTCGAAGAGTCCCACAAGGCGGGCCGGCGCGTCGCCGCGCACGCGACGACAAACGAGGGTATCCGTAACGCCCTCACCGCGGGCGTCGATTCCATCGAGCACGGGTGGGGCGCGGATCGCACGACCCTTGAACTGATGAAGCGGAAGGGCGCGTGGCTGGTTCCGACCCGTGGGCCAATCATGAACCTACTCGCGGAGGCGAAAGATGACGCGGGGCGGAAGGCGTTCGAGGGTCTGGACAAGGAAATCGGGGAAATGTTGAAGGTGGCGCGCGAAGTCGGGGTCAAGGTCGCAAGCGGCTACGACGCGGGGTCGGAGCGGGCGCACGGGACCAACGCCCGCGAAATCACGGGGCTGGGCGCGGCGGGTTTCACCAACCTGGAGGCTATACGCGCGGCCACGCTGAACGGGGCGGAGCTACTCGGGTGGCAGGATCGGGTCGGCTCTTTAGAGGCGGGGAAATTCGCCGACATCATTGCCGTCCGCGGGAATCCCCTTTCCGACATCAAAAAACTCGAGCAGGTGTTGTTTGTGATGAAGGGGGGCGTCGTCGTAAAGGACGCGCGCGGCGTCACCCGATGAGATACGGCCGGGCGAGAGCTTGATCTCGTGAAGCGACTTTTGGGCGGCGGGTTATTGCTATGCTAGGGTGCAAAGATAGCGAAAGCGCCATGATCATTTTATGGTCGAACCGACACCCACCCAATTCTAATAACTGGACACTAACCCTATAGCTAATTGCGATTGTGTGGCCAGTAGTAAGCTTTAACGATGAAAGCTTACTCCGTAGACTTACGCCAAAGGGTCGTCTCCGCCTACGAGCAGGGGGGAAGCTCCATCTCCGAGATCGCCTCCCGCTTCGGCGTGTGCCCCGCCTTCGTCAAGAAGATGCTCCGGCAGTGGCGTGAGAGCGGCGACCTCGCGCCGCGCCCGCACGGCGGGGGCAAGCCGAAGAGCCTGACGGAGCGGCAGCAGCGTCTGCTTCGGCGGAAAGTGCGCGCCGAAGGCGACATCTCCCTGGCCGAACTCCAAAGCTTCCTCGCCGAGCAGGAGTCGGTCGAAGTCCACGTCTCGACCATCTCGCGCGCGCTTTCGGCGCTCGGCCTGCCGCTCAAAAAAAGTCGCTAGTGGCGGGCGAACGCAACAACTACAAGCGCGGCTGGTACTGGCGCCGGCCCGGCGGGGTTAACCACCGGCGACTGCGCTTCACCGACGAGGCCGGGGTGAACCTGGCAATGACGCGGCTGCGGGCGCGCGCACCCAAAGGCGAGCGCGTTTCAGAGAGCGCGCCGCGCAACTACGGCCCGCAGACCTCGGTGATGGGCGCGCTCTCGCTCCGAGGCGTCGAGGCCGTGATGACGGTCGAGGGCGCCGTGGACACCGGCGCCTTCGACGCCTACTTAGAGCAGGCGCTTGGCCCGACTATCAAGCGGGCGATGCTGGTGCTCGACAACCTCAGCGCCCATCACGCGAGCCGCATCGAGGAGGTAGCTGCCGAGCGCGGGGCGCGTGTCATCTGGCTGGCGGTTTAAGTTCTAGCGCGCATCCCCAAAGACGGGTGGCGCTTACGCAGCACACCTCTCAGATGCTCTTTCGTGACGTGTGTGTAACGCTGGGTCGTGGCGATGGAGGCGTGCCCGAGGAACTCCTGCACTATCCTGATGTCTACGCCGTTGCGTAGGAGCAGCGTGGCCACAGTGTGGCGCAGCATGTGCGGCGTTACATGCCGCTCTATCCCGGCCTCCTCACGCAGTCGTGTGATGACGTTGGCGATGCCCTGAGTCGTCAGGCGCATTCCCGAGGAGTTCAGGAATAGGGCTGGGCACTGCGTCTCGATTCGCGCCCTCGCCTCTAAGTATTTTCGTTGGACGCGCACCGTCTCCTCGTCAACCACGAGGGCTAGTCGATCTCTGCCGCCCTTGCCTTTAACCCTGAAGACGGCCTCCCTCACGAAGAAGTCCTGAACGTTGAGCGCCGACACCTCGCCGACGCGCAGCCCCGTCGCGAACAGCAGGTCGACCAGCGCTAGGTTCCGAAGTGATCTGTATTCGACGGATGACACTCTTAGCGAGACAGATGGCGTTTCCCGCACGCCGTCGAGAATCCCGGGGGCCGGGGCGTCATTCTTCCTGGCCTGCGAGAGGAGTTTGCGCATCTCGCGCGCACTAAGCGCCCGCGGCAATTGCTCGACCCGTCCGTAGCTAAGTTTGACCCGCCAGAAGGGTGACTCCCGCAACGAGCCCTTGCGCACCCAGTAAGCGCAGAAGACTTTCAGGACGACCATCTTTCGACGGATCGATGTAGGGGAATATCCTTCCAGGCGCAGGTGCGCGCACCAACGCTCGATCAGGGTCCCACCGACCGATTTCAGCAGGAAGCCTTCGCCGGCGAATTCATTGAACTGCGCTAGGTCCGAGTTGTATGCGGCCTTAGTCTTGTCCGCCCGATCGTTAGTAGAAAAATACCCTCTGACGAACTTCACACACGCTTGATTCAGCTGCATGCCTTATGCGCCAAGAACAGACCTCGGCGATTCTTCTTTAGGATGGAAAAGCCTCCTGTGAGCTTTGATAGAGAGTGTGAAGTGAAAATCCGGATGGAGTCTAACGATGTAAGATTTTGATTTCAAGTAACGGGCACCCGCTGTATAATCCGGCCGCTCCGTCAGTCCTCATTGAGGTGAGCACCCATGCCCTCATGCAAGGTGGAGATACTCGCTAGAAGGCTTTAATCAGTGTGGGAAGGTCTGGTGAAACAGGCGAAAACCCCTTGCTAATTGATGACCTTTGGATAACTAAGAATTATGGTGAATCCGGCAAGAGCACTCTCCAGACAGTTCATCCGGCGAAGTCCGACGGCGTTGCTGGGTATAGGCATGGCTTTGGCCATTGTTGATTTCGTAACGCTTTACACCGCCGCGTCGTGGGAAGGGGTGCTGTACATAAACCAGGGTGTCGGGCTCCTCAACCACTACGGAGTCTTCTCGACGGTAATCGGCAATGCTATTTCCCTATACGCGGCCAAGAAATACTATGAGGGGGTCTGCTCGGTTAGAGACAGCAAGGCGGTTACCAACAGGGCGGTCATTGAAAAGCCGTTGAAGGAACTCACGGCCATGATCGAGCTGCGCGGAAGATACCGTTACATCATGTACTTTCTTTTGATACTGGGCACCATTTTTTTAGTGTCGAACGCCGCCATACACATCTTCGGCAACCCCGCGGCCAGATGGGGGCACGTCTTCGACTCGCTAGCTCACTCGTGGAGCTTTGTGGGGGGCAGGCTTCACAACTTGTACACGTGGGTAGTAATCATGCCATTTGTCGCGCACGTAGTGATATGTTCGTCGATTCAACTACGGAGGGCGATGGCGGTGGCCGCTAAGAAGGGCGCGCTTCAGTATGATCTGCTGAACCCCGACCAGCGAGGTGGGTTCGGGTTTATAGACAACTCGCTCCTCGCGTACAACGTCATCGCGGCGCTCGTCTACGTCGAAATCACGACGCACGCGGAGACGTTTTACAGGCTCAACCTGGAACACATCGTCGACTACATCATTCTCACCGCGTTATTGATCGGAGTGAACAAGATGTTCTTCGCGGATACGTACGCGATAGTCAAGCGGCTGCGGCTTGAGTCCCTGAACCGGGTGAAGGATGAGGTCTTTAAAAATAACAGCCTGAGCTTCGAGGTGTTGAAATACTGTTATGAACGAAGGGTGCGCACGCTCTCGGTCGCGAACTTCCTTGTCCAGGCGGGCGCCATCGCGGCCCCCGGTGTCGTCAAGTTCTGGCCCTTCATCGTGAAGGCGTTGACCCGAGCTTGAGGAACTTGAATATGCTGACCACACCGAGGGTGAGCGCGGCGAGGGCGGACAGTTGCATGTACGGGTGAAGCGGGAGCGCCAGGCCATGAATCTCAGCGTACATGCGCCATAAGCCCAGGGCTAAGGTCGCGTGCATCAGGTAACCGTGTGCGTTCGTCCACGGCCGCGTCTGCTCCAGGTTGGGCAGCTTCTCGCTGAACAGAATCCTCGTGACGTAAAGCGCCACCTCACGCGCAATCAACGCCCAGCTAATCAGCGGACTGAGGAAGCCCTGCGCGTTGAAGGCGATGATGACGGCGGCGTAAAACGACTTATCCCCCATGCTGTCCCAGAAGCGGCCATATGGCGTAGCGACCCGCCACCTCCGCGCGAGGTAACCGTCGAGCAAGTCGGTTGACAGCGAGACCATCCATATCGCAAACGACGCGTAGAGGAAACCAGCCTTTCGCTGGTAACAGATCACGAAGAGCAGGGCCAGCCCTATCCGCGACAGGGAGAGGGTGTTCACGACGCTTCTTGGATGAAGCATAATTCTTAGTTATCCATATCTCATGATTTTTAATGAGGTATCCGGCGCGAGCATCTCTGGTTATGGCGACACAGGCAGGAGCGTTAAATGAATTCCAGAAGAAACTATCGTTGGATCAAATCTACGTGAAGAATGCGTCTATTGGCGTAGGCCGCATGGAGGATTATGACAAACTTAAGGTTCTCACTTGGAATATCGAGCGAGGGTATTATCCTGACGCACTCGCGGCATACATCAATCAAGTTAGGCCGGATATAGTCTGTCTACAGGAAGTCGATTGGGGTAATCAGAGGACGAAGAATGTTGACGTCCTCAGTCGACTTGCACACTTAACTTCCATGTTGGGTTTTCTTAGTGTGGAGTTTTTTGAAATACAAACACCACAGCGGCCGAAAGAGTTGGCGGGCGGAGGTATACATGGCAACGCGATACTGACGCGTTTTGTGCCTAAGAAATATTTTCGAATAGAGCTTCCCGTCGCATTTGATTGGGCGAATACAACAGGTTATAGAAAAGAAATTGCCTTACGGGAAAAACGAGTAGGTGCCCGGTTCGCCTTGTGCCTTGAGTTTGATTATTTTGGCCAGCCAATCATTGTCTGCTCGACACATTTCGAAGACAAAAACGGAGGTATAAGAGGTAGATTTGCGCAGTTCAAATCACTGGCGGAAACAATCCGCGGAGCTACCTCTGAAGACGCAACATCTATCCTCGCCGGCGATTTCAACACACTCGAGAACTGGATGACGGCCCTTACCGGTAGGCATCAACATTCGAACTTATTAGGGAAACCTTGGTATACCAGTGAATGTCGTTGGTGGAAGAATTGCCTACTACCTGAGACTGGATATGCGGACCCTTTTGCTTGTAAGGATTGGTCTTATAAGAGATGGATGCTTTACAGAGAAAAGTTGGATTGGATAGCGGTGCGTAATTGCAAAGTCTCACAACGGGGTGTCGGAGACTTTAATACGTCAGACCATCGCCCTCTTTGGGCAGAAATCAAGCTGTGACTGCTCAGAGGATTATATATAGCGTCCACAATCGCCTCATTTGCGAACCCATACAACTGAGAGTGTTTTGCGAACGGGGGCCATAGACTGATTGGAAGCCTGCTCGATCACTAGGCGACCAGGGAGAGGCAGCGAACCCTAATGTTTCCGCTCCTTTTCACACAGCCGAGCGGACGATAGAAGGGGTCGAGGCCACGCACATAATGAGGAAGGGACAGGTCAAGAGATTAGACGGCAGAGACTCGGTGGGGCAGGCGAAGTTCATCGAGAGCTTGTTCGGCGTAGCTGCGGATACGTAGACCTCTTCACGACATTCCTTACTGCAGATCAATATTTGCAACGGAACCCCTCCAAGCAGCTTAAGCACGCTTCGTCTTAGATCGCCTTCCGAATGTCTTCCGTCGCAATTCTATGATAAGCATCAACATAGCTACTACCAGACCTGCTGCAGTCCCTGCGAAGCTCCACGCACCCCAGTTGATAGGCTTGTCGCGCTCATAGTATTTCTCTGCTCCTGTGAAAAACGGATACCCACCTCTGCTCTTGCCCAGGTCCTCAGACATGCGGCTCAAGCCAGAATACTGTCTAGCAAGGTAAGATCGATTCTCGAAGAGACTTTCTGTCATCTCATATAACATTTGGGTTCCAATTCGTTGTTCGAGTGATTTGTCCCCTACTAAAGTGATGTGAGAGCCAATCGTAACTATATCTCTTTCAGGAAATGGTGGATTAGCGCTGTAAGTTCCTGCGGGGATTTTCGCCGCAAAAAACGGTGGATAGGAGACAGCAATAGCGTTAGCGTACTCAACATCGACGAAATTGTAATTGTTAGCTCCCTCTCTCAATTCAGTAGCGACTGCAGGCAGTGGGAAAGCACCGCCAAAGAAGCCGACATCTGCCCTATTGTCACGTAATTTTTGAGCCACCTCGTCAATCGTTGTTGATTCAAGGAAGACGACCCCTGGCTCATCATTTAAATGATAGTGCTTAAGTAAAATTTCAACGCGCACCCAAGATCCAGCCGTGCGAGGTGGGAGCGCGATTCGATGTCCAGATTTGATATCGCTGAGTTTTTGTATTCCAGACGTCTTCCTAGCTATTATCTCTAGCGGGTTCTCAAAGACTCTGCCAATAGCACGTAATCCTGGATCTATCTGAAGAAACTGGTCCGGTGCCTCTGTAACTAAGGCTAGGTCAATATGTCGGTCTCCTGCTTCCCGAAGTCGTGCCAAATGTTCATTTGTCCCTTCGGTGGGAACCTGTTCCACTTTTAAGCGAGCTATGTCCTTCTGCCAGACTCCACCTATGATCCGAATAGATTCAAGCATAGAGCCGCCCTTGGGGCCGGTTCCTATACGAACCCGTATTGGCCTGCTATAGCTTTGCCACCTCTGCAATAAGAGAATGCCGAAAACAAGAATCACCGCAATGAGAATACCCAGTCTGTAATGCTCATGAATCCAGTGAGTGAGAAATAAAAGCATTCCACGCAGACCCGGCGTACCTGGTGTGAGAGGTGAAGACTGATCCTGACTAGGTTGCTGGGCCATCTTCTTTTCTCCGTAAGTACTGAATGTCTCCGTGAAATTCAAATGTCAGCGATCTATCCTTAAAAAAGTACTTGAGTTCTGATGTGATCTCTGCGAAAGCCCGATCATGAGTGGTCTCACCCCGCTTAACCGCTCCAATCACATTCGTTCGCGACATGAGGTACTCTGTGAAGCGTTCGAGCTTAAAATTTACCGTATTAACGTAATATTCGGTTCCCATATTAATAAAACCACATTCCTCAGCAGTAATTAGATTAACTAAATAAGGGCTACGGGGAGGTAGTGGAAATCGTTTTTCATATACCTGCTTATGCCATTCGGTATAACTCGGGCAATTCAGCGCTTTGCCATCAAAAACATTGCTATAGATAACTAGCCAGCCCGAATTTCGAAGAACGCGGTGAGCCTCAGAGAGAAATGTACTACTATGGAACCAATGATAGGCAAGGCTCACCGTAATGACATCAATGGATGAATCAGCAATCGGTAGTGCTTCAGCTCTGGCTTGCAACCACAATACATTAGATACCGGTGGTGCATAAGCGAGCATTTGAGGAGCACTATCGATACCAATTGCCCGTTCTGCTATCGCGAGAAGAGCAATAGTAGATTGTCCAGTTCCACACCCAACATCTAAAGCGCAGGGAAGTTGCTGTGACCTTTCGATGAAGCGGGAAATACGCTTAATTACATGTGGATGGAAGTAGGGGCGCGCTCGCGAATACCGAAAAGCAGCGAGCTTCCCTTCGAAGAAGTTCTTGTTATTGGTAGATTGAGCTTCGTTGTTCAAATCACCACACCTCTTCATCCTACCCAGTTCAAAAGCCTTCATGACGATGTAGCCAACGGTTCATGACTATATGACTTCAACGGCACAAGTGCTTTAAAGCGAGGCGGTTCTAGTGTACTTCCTTTCGCCTCGAAATTTCACGATGGATACATGATAATCCCGTTTTTGTAACCGTCAATCTGATGTTAGAAGATTCGCTGGGCGCTATACCTTAGTATCCGGAAGCCTTTAGCACCTCACAAGATGAGAGGATTGTGCCCGGAGCCGGGAGCTGCCGTGTGTTAAATACCTGAACAATGTGATCGAGCAGGATCACCGCTTCGCTAAGAAGAAGGTGCGAGCGTCCCAATGCTTCAAGAGGGTTCGCACGGCGGAGTGAACCATCAAGGGCATGGAATCGATCAACATGATGAGTAAGGGCCAGGTCAATAAGGTTAGCTGGAAGTGATACTGGGGGACAGGCGAAGTTTGTCGCCTAGCTGTTCGAGATCGCTGCTGGGACTTCCCCTGTTTTGGTGTCCTTAGATTCTTGATGGGTGCACGTCCGTCTCCGTTGGGAACCCTAACCTGTAGGTGGTTTTGTGAGAATGGCTGGTGAGAAACCGCTTATCATAAGCTATTTAAGCCTAGTGAACCATGAAATTCATCACGAGAATCCTCTTTGATTCTAGAAGTACTTGGTAAGTCACTCCCGCCCGCGGACACGTCGTTCGTCATGCTCCGTCGTGGGGCCGCGCGGTGGGTGATGCCGGGCGTTATCCGGCGTGGGGCCCCCAACTCATGAAGCGGTGGCTGTTCAACCTCGTCGCCGCGGTCTCGCTGCTGCTGTCGCTCGCGGCCGCCGCCGGATGGGCGATGAGCTACGCGCGGCCGCTCGACTGGCACCTGCTCGGGATCGCGCACTCGGCGGACTTGACGCGGGTTGACCTCGACCGGCGTACGGTCGTCTTCATGACGCCCGTCGACGGGTCGAACGTCCCGCGCTACGGGTACTGGGACGCGTTGTGGGCGCGGAGCCAGTTCGGGAGACTGTCGCTGGTCGCTCAGGCCGCTGACTACGGCGGCGACCTGCGCGCGGTGTACGCCTCCCCGCCGTCGCTGATAGTCGAACTGCCGGGCCCGGCGCGTACGCGGGTCGTGGCATTCGGCCGCATGCCGAACTCTCGCCCGTGGGCGCGGCTGCTGGGGTTCGCGTGGGACGCCGACGCGCAGCAGGCTGCTGACAACCGCGACGAGGTCGGCGGGCCCGTCAGCGTGCGGGCGCGGATGATCATGTTGCCCTACTGGTCCATCGTCCTGCTCGGCCTGCCGCTGCCGGTGCTGTGGCTGCGGGTCGACCGCCGGTCGCGCCGCTGGCGCGAGGGCGCCCGGAGGGGGGCGTGAGATCAACCTTCGTCCCTCAATGCCTCCGTCGGCTGAATGCGAAGCGCCCGTCGCGCCGGGACGATGCAGGCGAGTGCACAGCACAGGATCGTCGACAGCGCGAAGACCGCTGTGTTGACGAAATCATCGAGATGCACCTCCGACAGGGCGTCGTTAGCGATACCGAACCCCAGGATGGCACCAACTCCAATGCCCAGCGAAATCTGAACGAGTGGGCGCTTGAAGACGGTAGTCAGGACGTGCCGCCGCTGCGCGCCGAGCGCGACGCGCACGCCGATCTCACGCGTCCGCCTGGCGACGGAGAAGGCCGTCACCGCATAGACACCGGCGAGCGACAGCATCAGCGTCACAAACGCGAAGCCGACCAGGAGCGCAAACCAGAACGCGCTTTGGGACTCCGCCAGACGAGGCAGCGGTTTCGGATCGATCACGCGTAGCGCGGGATCGGTCGCCTGCGCAAGCTCGCGGAGACGCACCGCAAAACCCTGCGGATCGCCGCGAACGTGAATGGCGACACGAAGCGGACCGGTTTCCTTCGGCAGCGTCGCCTGAAAGATGCGGGCTCGGCCGAAATCGCCCTGATTGTTGGCGTTCACGCCGAGATCCGGCACGACACCGACGATGTCATACCACGACTCGGCGGTGGGTTCGCGAGTTGATGAGAAGCGAAACCGACGGCCGATTGGATTATGGCCGCCAAGTACCTGATTGACGAAAAACTCGTTCACGAGCACGGCACGCGTCCGGTGTTCCGCGTCGGCCGTCGTCAACGCCCGGCCGCTGATCACGGGCGCACCGACCACGTCGAAGAATCGCGGATCGACGGACACGACCCCGGCGCAGTCACCCACACAGCGTTCACTGGACTCCACGACCGGACCCGGGTCCATCTTGATCCCGCGCCACCTGGTACGCATCAACGGCATTTGATCGGCGTACGTGACGTCCAGCACGCCCGGCTCCTGTCGGAGCCGGTCGGCGAGCGCGCGGTAGCGTGCTTCGAGCCGCGCCGCACGCACCGCCGGCACCGTGTCTTCATTCGCCGCGACGCCGTCAAAGCGATCGATTTCGAGCGTGGCCGTGAGAAATGCTTCGGCCGGGAATCCTGCGGGCGTGTCTCCCCCGAGGGCCCCTCCCAGGCCGAGCAGCGGCCACGGAAGCAGCGTCGTGAACGCAATCTGCACGACGATGACCACGGTCCACACGCCGCCGAACTGTAACCCGCCGCCGCCGCTTGACGCGGCCCGGAGCCTGCCGCCAGCACCACCCGACGTCACTTTGAGCCCGGGAACGACGCCGGCGATCGCCGCCGCGAACAGCGTCAGCCCGACGGCATACAGAATCGTCGTCGTCGAAAGCGAGGTGTCGATCCAAAACGGCAACGAACCCGTTTGCACTTCGATCTCCGTCCAGGCCCGCGCGAGCACGAAGCGCGCAACCACGAGACCAACCACCGCGCCGACG
>DASVWB010000146.1:0-3085 GCA_036389815.1 Pyrinomonadaceae bacterium
CTCGAACGCCTCACGCGCCGCTACGCCTTCGAGATCGCGCCCATCATCGGCCCCGACCGCGACATCCCCGCGCCCGACGTCTACACCGACGAGCAGACGATGGCCTGGATCATGGACACCATCTCGATGGTGCGCGGCCACACCGAGCTCGGCGTCGTGACGGGGAAGCCCATCGCGCTCGGCGGCTCGCACGGGCGCGGCGAGGCGACGGCGCGCGGCTGCCTCTACGCCGTGCGCGAGGCGTGCCGCGTGCGCGGCCTCAACCTGCGCGACGCGCGCGTCGCCATCCACGGCTTCGGCAACGCGGGCGCGAACTTCGCGCGCCTCGTCGCGGGCGAGGACGGCGCGCGCGTCGTCGCCATCGCAGACTCGCGCGCGGGCGTCTACAACGGGCACGGCATCGGCGTGCAGGCCGCGCTCCGGCACAAGGCCGAGACGGGCACGGTCGAGGGGACGCCGAACACCGAAGCCCTCGCGCGCGACGAAGTTTTGGAGGTGGACTGCGACATCCTGCTCCCGGCCGCGCTTGAGAACAGCGTCACGCTCGCCAACGTCGGGCGCGTGCGCGCGCGGCTCGTCGCGGAGCTGGCGAACGGCCCCGTCACGCCCGGCGCCGACCGCGTCCTCTTCGACCGCGGCGTCTTCCTCCTGCCCGACATCCTCGCCAACGCGGGCGGCGTCACCGTCAGCTATTACGAGTGGGTGCAGAACCAGTACGGCTACTTCTGGACGGAGGAGCGCGTGCGCGAGACCCTTGAGCAGACGATGCGCACCGCCTTCGCAGGGGTCTACGCCGCGGCCGAGCGCTTCCGCACAGACATGCGCACGGGCGCCTACGTCGTCGCCGTCGGCCGCGTGGCCGACGCGACGCGCGTGCGCGGAATCTTTCCTTAAGGGGGTTAAAGAGACTTGGACGACAAGATAACCGTTTACGAAAAGCCGACCTGAACGAAGTGCCGCGAGGCCGACCGCCTGCTCCGTGAGAGCGGCATTGATTACGAGAAGGTCAACTTCCACGTCGAGCCGATAGGCGAGGAGAAGTTGCGCGAGTTGATAGCGAAGATGGGCACACGGCCGCGCGAGCTTTTGCGCACGGGCGAGGCCGTCTACAGGGAACTGGACTTGGGCTCGCGCGACCTCTCCGACGACGAGTTGATACGCCTGATGGCCGAGCACCCAGACCTCATCCAGCGCCCCATCGTCGAGCGCGGAAGCCGCGCCGTGCTCGGACGCCCGACGGAGAGAATCAGGGAGCTTTTGTAGGAAATCGCCCACGAAACTGCCGCCGGCCGCCGCCCGCTCGTGTCAAGCGAGGGGCGGCGGCCGGCGCGCTTTCCGGCGGCTGAAGCCGGCGTCCGGGGGTGCTAAAATGGGGGCGAAATTTGCGCGCGGGCCGGATAAGAATCGACGGCTTTGAAGGTCTGATTTTTAAGAAAAGGAAGATTGAAAAGTGGCTAAGGCATCGGCGACCGTTTACGTGTGTCAGGGCTGCGGGCGGCAGTCGCCCAAGTGGCTGGGCAAGTGCCCGGACTGCGGCGAGTGGAACTCGATGGTCGAGGAGCGCGCGCGCCCCGCGGCCGGGGCCGCGAAGGGCATGGCCGCGCGCGGCGGCTTCCGGCTGCGCGAGGTGAGGCCCGTCCGCTTCGGCGAGATAGAGTCGCAGACGGAGGCGCGCGTCTCCTCGGGCGTCACCGAGTTCGACCGCGTGCTCGGCGGCGGCATCGTGCCGGGCAGCCTGATCCTCATCGGCGGCGACCCCGGCATCGGGAAGTCGACCCTGCTCCTGCAAGTCGCCGACAAGCTGAGCCGGCAGGGCGGGCGCGTGCTCTACGTCTCGGGCGAGGAGTCGGAGCGGCAGATCAAGATGCGCGGCGAGCGCCTCGGCGTCGAGGCCGAGAACCTTTACCTGCTGCCCGAGACCAACCTCGAAAACATCCTCGACGAGGTCGAGCGCGACGAGCCGGCCGCCATCATCGTGGACTCCATCCAGACGGTCTTCTCGTCGAAGATAGAGTCGGCGCCGGGCTCCGTCTCGCAGGTGCGCGAGGTGGCGGGTCAGTTCCTGATGCTCGCGAAGAACCGCACCGTCCCCGTCTTCCTCATCGGCCACGTCACCAAGGAGGGCTCGATCGCCGGCCCGAAGGCGCTCGAACACATCGTGGACACCGTGCTCTACTTCGAGGGCGAGCGGCACCACAACCACCGCATCGTGCGCGCGACGAAGAACCGCTTCGGCGCGGCCAACGAACTCGGCGTCTTCGAGATGACGGGCGAGGGGCTCGTCGCCGTCGACAACCCCTCGAAGATGTTCCTGCACGGCAGGCCCGAGAACGTGGCCGGCTCGGTGGTCTCGCCCTGCATGGAGGGCACGCGCCCGATGCTCGTCGAAATCCAGTCGCTGGCGTCCGACTCGACGTTCAACTACCCGGCGCGCACGGCGCAGGGCTTCGACACGAACCGCCTCACGCTGCTGCTGGCCGTGCTGGCGAAGCGGGTCGGCATCGACGGGCTGCTCAAGTCCGACGTGTTCCTTAACGTCGTCGGCGGGTTCGAGGTGGACGAGCCGGCCGCTGACCTCGGGGTCGTGGCCGCCGTCGTGTCGAGCTACCGGAACAGGGTGGTCAACCCTAAAACGGCCGTCTTCGGCGAAGTGGGGCTGACGGGCGAGGTGCGCGGCGCCATGCAGGCCGAGGCGCGCGCGCGCGAGGCGCAGGCGCTCGGCTTCGAGAAGCTCATCATGCCGGACTCGAACACGGCCGGGTTCAAACGGCTCAGAGACCTCCGCGTCGTCGGCGTCAGGTCGGTCGAAGAGGCTTTGAACGAGCTGTTCTGAAAATTTCGGGACTGAGTTTTAAGGGGAAGGCGGAAAGGGCATGGCGGTACATTTCATTCACGACCTGGGTCAGGATTCTTCGGTGAAGCCTTACGCGCCGGCCGAGGCCGTGTGCGGGGCGGTGCTGCGCGAGGCGCACGAGATAGTCGCGCCGGAGTCGGAGGCCGAGGTGTGCCCCGGGTGCCTCTCGTGGTCGAAGAGGACCAGGTATCAGGACCGCCGCGCGGCGGTCGAGATGGCCGGCGCGGCGGC
>DASVWB010000147.1:0-7896 GCA_036389815.1 Pyrinomonadaceae bacterium
GGGGCGCGCGGGGCGCCCCGCGCCGACGAGGTTGAGCCTGAGCTGCGGCAGGTAAGCGTCGCCCGGCTGCCTCGCGTAGTCGGTGTAGAAGACGAGGAAGTTCCCGTCCGCCTTCCGGCGCACGGCGAAGGGGTGCCGGCTCAGCCGGTCGCGGAAGGAGACGCGCTGCGCCGGGAGCCAGCGGTCGTAGTCCCAGAGCTTGAGGTAGAGGTGCGAGTAGTCGCCGGGCGCGCTGAACTCCGTGCCGTCCGAAGTGGCGCGGTGGGCCTTGAGGCGCGCGTGGTAGAAGACCCAGTGGCGGCGCGCGTCCTCGCGCACGGCGGCGAGCCGCCCCCCGTAGGCCGCGTCCGCCGAGACGGGGCGCGGCTCCTCCCACGCGCCCGCGCGCCGCGTCGCCCCCCAGACGGCGAGCTGCTCGGGGTTGTTCGTGTTGAAGATGTTGTGGACGAACTCTTTGATCTCGGCGTTCCACGTCGTCATGCGGTTGAGCGTGGCGCGCAGGTTGGCCGCGATGCCGGTGGTGCGGTAGAAGTGCGGCGCGTAGCGAATCTCGTTGCGCTGCTTGGCGAAGGGCAGGCTGTAGTCGGTCGGCCAGCCGAGCCACTGCGCGAGCAGCGGCAGCAGCGCGCCGTCGACGCGCCGCACGTCGGAGAAGTCGCGCGCGGCCGCGGCGTAGCTGCGCAGCAGGTCGAACTGCGAGCCGAACATCTCGACGAGGCGGCGTAGCTGCCCCTTGTCGAGGTCCGCGGGGTCGAGCTGCGGGGCGGCGGGCGGGCGCAGTGTGTCGTAGCGCCTGTAGAGCAGCGGCAGCGATTCGTAGAGCCGCCCGGCCATGCCGTACGCGCCGGTCGAGAGCGACGAGACGAAGGCCGGGAAGTAGTTGACGGGGTCGGCGTCGTCGAACGACGCGACGGCGTAATAGTAGTTGGTCTCGGGGCGCAGGCCCGCGTCGAGGAAGCGCGCGGGCTCGCCCGCGCGCGTCCGCGTGTCGGTGTAGATGCCGGGGTCGCGGCGCACCTCTTCGGGGTCGGGGAAGGAGTTTTCGCGCCGGACGATCTTCACCCCCCGGAGGCGGGGGAAGTCGGCCGCGCGCGGCGCCGACCACGAGAGGCGCACGCGCCCGCCGCGCGCGTCGGCCTCGGCTCTGACGTTGCTCGGCTGCACGGCTAAACGCCTCCCGTCACCTGCACGCGGAAGTTACCCGCCACCGGAATCTCGTTCTGTTCGAGCTGGATGAGGCCGTTGCCGGCGACGGCGTCGGGGTCGCCCGACCTCTGGAAGACGGAGACGAAGACGCTCATCACGCCGTCGAGGCTCTCGAGCGCCTCGTAAATCTTGCTGAGGTAGAGCGTCTGCCTGAAGTCCACCCTCTCGAACTCGAAGAGCGAGCGCACGGCGCGGTCGGCCGCCGCCGACACGTCCACGTTGCGGAAGTAGGGCAGCGCCTCGACGCTCGCGGTCACGTTGATGCTCACGTACTTCGGCTCCTTGATCTCGATGACGGTCGTGAGCATGCGCTTGTCCTCGAAGTAGGCGAGCAGGTCCTGGACGAGGATGTCCGAGGGCGGCTTGCCGCTGCCCGTCGGCGCGATGTAGAGCCTGATCTTGTTCCAGCCCGTCGCCTCGGCGCGCGCCTTGGCGACGCCGGGGAAGAGCCTGGCGAGCGAGACGTAGTCCTCGGCCGTGACGGCGCGCTGCATGGAGCTGAAGACCGAGGGCGCGAACTTGACGGCCTGCTCCAGCGACTCGCGCTCGGCCCCGCCGCTGGCCGCGTCGCGGTTGACCACCTTCGCGCCGAGCAGTTGGAGCTGCGGGGCGCGGCTGACGACCGTGATCTGGCCCGCGCCGACGTTGCCGGCCGCGCCGCCGCCGACGCGGTAGTTGGCCAGGATGAGCGCGCCCGCGGGCGGGATGCGGCCGTACTGCCCGTCGCCGAAGATGACGGTCGTCACGTCGTGCTCGTCGGTCTCCGTCATGTAGTCGGAGTCGGCGCGGCGGCTGAAGGCGAGCGTCGAGCCGATGCGCCCCTGCTGCATGAGCGCCGAGAGCTGTTCGTCGGTGAAGGCGGGGCGGCTGAGCGCGAGGTTGCGGCGGAGCGTCCAGGGGGGCGTCGGCTGCCCGGCCCGGACGACTATTTCGAGCGTGTCGCGCAGGAGGCGGGGCTGCGCCAGCGCGTAGCGCTGGTTCGGCGCGCCGTCCGAGACGCCGACGACCTCGTCGACGACCGAGCGCCCCTCGCGCACGGGGATGGCGTCGGCGACCTCCTTGAAGTTGGCGAGCGGGGCGCCGTCCGGGCCTTTGGCCGAGCCGGGCGCGGCGAGCTTCGTGTTGACGAGCAGCGGCTTTTCGTCCGTGTACTCGAAGGTCACGCTCGGGCGCTCGCGCGTGCTCGCGGTGGCGAACTGGTCGCCCTTGCGCACCTCGATGACGCGGTTGACGTTGTTGCCGACGACGACGCTCAGGCGGGCGGTGGCGGCGGCCGCCGGGGCCATCTCGTAGCCGATGAGGCGCAGGTGGTTGATGACGCTGCGGCGCTCCTGCGCCGTCGGGAGGAAGGCTTCGTTGGCCAGCCTGTCCTGGTAGTAGCTGAGGATGTCGGCCATGTAGGCGAACAGCTCGATGAGCACGACGCCGAAGTCGGCCTCCGAGCGGTCGGTCCACTCGGGCAGCTTCGACGGGATGAGGTCGAGCAGCGCCTTGCGGAAGCTGTTGTAGTCGCGCGCCAGGTAGTCGATGACCTGCCGGTTGTCTCTGACGTTGATGGTCGCCATGCGAACCTTCCCGCGCGCGCGGCGCGCCCCTAGAAAGCGATTTTCACCCGGCCCGTTTCGAGGCGGTCGCGCCGGACGTAGACCACTTCGAGTTCGAGCCGCTCCCCGCCGCCGGTGACGTCCACGCGCTCGACGACGATCTCGTCGCCGAGCCAGCGCACGAGGGCCTTGCTGACGGCGAACTCCGTGGTCGCCGCGAGTATCTCGTTGTTCGGGTCGAAGACCAGCTCGCGCAGGCCGCAGCCGAACTCGGGCAGTTGGACGCGCTCGCCCGGCGCGGTCAGCAGGACCTGGATGATCTTGGCCCGGATGCGGTCGTCGCCTTCGAGCGCGGCGACCTGCCCGAGGTTGTTGACGGTGAACGGAAAAGCCAGCCCCATTATGTCCATCGCGCCCCCGACGCCCCCCTTCGACGCTTCACCTGACGTGTCCCGTGGTCGGCCCGGTCTGCGTCAGGGTGCCGACCTGCTGGCTGCCGACCTGTATGTCGTAGATTTCCATGTTCGAGACGATGTAGCCCACGACCCCGCCCGCGATGGCGAACGAGAGCTTGCGCCAGCCTTCGCGCGCCTCGTCGAGCGCCGCGGGCGGCAGCCCCGAGAACGCCGGGGAGAGCACCGCGTCCATCTGCTCGTATATCGCCCGGCTCATGCCGCGCGTCGCCGCCGCGTCCCCGGCCTCAAGTCCCATCGGGTGTCCCTGCCTTCCTATTCGACCTTGTGCTTGCCCGAGAGCGGCACGTCGAGCACCATCGGCGGGACGGGCGGCGAGGTCGGCGCGCCGAGGTTGCCGATGTGCGTGTGCGCGTTGAGCGCGGCGACGAACTGCTGCACGCTCGTCTTGAACTGGAGCCCGAGGACGATGGGGTCTACGGCCGCCGAGCCGCCGAGCCGGATGCTGTCGCCCGTGATCTGGATGACGCCCGCGCCCATCGTGATCTTGTTGCCGTTCTTGTCTTCGACCGTCACGCCGCTCGCGTCGAGCGTGATCTTGTTGCCGCCGTGGGCGCCGTCCGAGACGGTGACGCCGTCCTTGTTCAGGGCGATGACGTGGCCGTGCGTGGCCTCGACGAGCAGGACGGTCTCGTCGTCGTCGGCGTCCTCGAACTGGAGCGTGTGCCCCTTGCGCGACTTGATGATCTTGCGCGTCGGCGGGTCCTGCACTTCCGCCTCCGCGCCGTCCGCGCCGTTGCTCTTCGGCGTCTCGGGCTCGCCGCCCGGCTTGCTCCAGAAGACCCCGACCCAGACGGGGTATTCGAGCTGCCCGGCCTCGAACTCGACCCAGACGCCCGCGCCGACCTCCGGGACGAAGAAGAAGCCGTCGCCGGCCGCGCCGCCGTAGGGGGCGCACGGCAGCGCCCACCCCGTGACCACCTCGTCGCCCGTCACGCTCGGCACGCGCACGCGCAGCCGCCCGCGCTTCTCCGGGTCGGCGTTGTCCACGACGAAGGCGCGGTACTTCCCGTAGTAGCGCGCCTCGACGCGCTCGACCAGTCTGGTCAGGAGGTCGTCCCTCATAGCGCGCCCCCCGCGAGCGAAGCCCCGGGCGGCGGGAAGTCGCCCGGCCCCGCGGGCGCGAGCGCGTTGCGCCGCGCCGTGAAATGCTGCGTGTAGCGCTCCTCGCGGAAGACGTGGCGGACGCCGGCCACGTAGTAGACGCCGCTGAACAGCTCGCCCACGCCCTTGACGGGCACGAGCCGGCGCGCGCGCAGCACCGAGTCGTAGAGCGAGCCGTCCAGCTCGCCCTTCGCCTCGACGAACCACTCGGCCTCGTCGAAGATGGCGCGCCCCATGTTCTCCATCTCGGAGCGGTTGAAGGCGACGGCGTGCTTGACGAACATGCGCGGCGTGACGCCGCCGGGCGGCGAGGCGGCGAGCAGCGCCGCGTCGCGCCCGAGCGTGCGCTGCTCGCCGCCCTCGGCCGAGGCGTCCTGTAGCTCCTTGGCCACGGGGTCTATCTGCTGCATGCGCACGCGCGTGGGCCTGAGCGCGTCGGCGCGCGCCTCGAAGGAGACGAGGTTGGTCTCGCCCCCGAAGTGCGCGGCCAGCACGGGCAGCGGAGGGCCGGCGAGCGCCGGGCGGCGGAAGAAGCCGCGCCCGCCCTCGACGAAGCACTCGAAGCCGTTGCGCCGCGCGAGCCGCTTCAGGAACTGTATGTCGGACTCGCGCTGGATGATGGTCGTCACCGTCTCCTCGTGGACGATGCCCGTCTCGTCCACCACGCCCGCGAGGTTGTAGCTCTGGAAGATTTCGCGCGCGATGTCGCTGTCGGTCTTGCCCGGCCAGTCCTTGAGCTTCTCTTCGAGGCTCATCAGGCAGGTCGGGTCGAGCCCGAAGACCTCGACGAAGGACTGGTCTTCGTCGGGGTCGATGTGCGGGCGGAGCTGCGTGACGTAGCCCTCGAAGAGCGTCTGCTCCTCCTCGTCGAGCGTGACCGAGATGGCGAGCTTCCTCCACAGGCGCAGGCGCTCGTCGTCGAGGTAGGCCCACAGCCCGTCGTCACGCTTGTAGGTGGCGAGCTTGAGGCGGAAGGCGGCGGCGAGGCGGTAGTCCTCCTCGACCTCCATCTCAAGGAGGTCGGCGAAGAGGTCGGCGGCCTCTTCGTCGTCAATCCGAATGGTGGCGGCAATCTGCGGCACGCTCGGCGCTCCGGCTCACAAGGTTTCAGGTCGTCTGGTTGGGGGGCACGGTGATTTTCGCTCCCGTGCGCGAGAGCCTGACGGAGTCGGCCGTCAGGGAGAAGTCGCGGCCGTTAATCAACGCCTCGATGGCGTGGCGCGAGACGGCCGCGCCGTTGTAGGTGATCTCAAGCTCCGACCGCGCGGCGTCGGAGCGGAGCGCGAGCACGCCGGGCGCGGCCGACAGCTCGGCCACGAGCAGGTGCCAGTTCGTCTTGGCCTGCACGTCGTCGAAGGTGAAAGCCTCGGAGGTCTCGCCGCCGCTCGTGCGCCCGTGCGCGCGCAGGAAGTTGAAGCCGCTCCGCCCGATCTGCCCGATGATGTCGTTGCGCCGGCCGGTTGACTCGGGGTAGACGACGACGGCCGTGGCGAGGAGGAAGCTCTCGGGCGCGGCGTCGGGCGCGCCGAGGCTTTCGAGCGTCGCGGCCCGGCCGTACGCGCCGAGGTCCGCGACGAGTTGCGCGAGGCGCCCCGCGAAGTCGGCGTGCGCGAGCACCAGGCGCTCTTCGACGAGCGGCCGGCGGTCGAGCAGGTCGAGCGGGAAGGGCTCCTCCGGGTTGGCGTCGCTCAACTGCCACCAGCGCGCCGGGTCGCCGTAATACTTGAAGGCGAGCAGGTCGAGCCGCTCGCCCTCGCGGACGGTGTGGAGGAAGCGGCCCGCCACGCGCGGGATGACGCGCAGGTCTTTGCCCCGCAGCCGCTCGCCCTTGGCGTCGACCGGGCTTGACTCCGGGAGTTTGCGATAGCGTGAGCCTTTGCCGAACATAATCAGAGCGGGACGACGGTGTTGGCGACCTCGCCGGGGTTCGAGAGGTTCAGCAGCGACACGGCCTCCGCCAGCGCCCTCGAGTAGAGGTAGGGCGCGTTCGGGCCCTCGATGACCTGGAGGCCGACGGAGACGGTGGCGCGCGTCGGGTTCAGGTCTACGCTGAACTCCTCCTCCCTGATCTGCATGCTCGTGATGTTGACGGGCAGCACCTTCTTGCGCCCCCAGACGAAGAGGATGACGGGCGGGTTCTTGGCCTCGTCCGCGTAGGCGAAGCCGGCGCCCGAGCCGCCGAGCAGCGCCGGGAGCGCGCCGCCCAGCACGCCACGCCCCTTCGGCATCATCATCAGCTCCAGCGTCGAGAGCTGTGGCGCGACGCCGAACTCCTCGGCGACGGCGTCGCCCTCGCTGAGCGCGTCCGTGGCGTCGAGGCGGATGTCGAACGAGAGCGTCTCCTCGTTGACCTTGATGACCTGCTTGCCGCGCGCGTCCAGGGGCGAGTCCGAGGCGGCCTCACGCCGCAGCAGCTCCATGTTCCGCGCGGCGCGCGCGCGCGGCGTGGGCGGCGGCTGCGCCTGCGCCGTGCGCGTGCGGCTGATGGTCTGCGGGTTGAACTGGAAGACGACGAGCAGCGGCGGCAGGCTGAGGCCGAACTCGACGAAAGCGCCGCGCAGAATCTTCGGCTGGTTGCTGAATCCCCCGGCCATCTTTTCCCCCCTCCCGCGCCGCTACCGGCGCAGCGCGTGCAACAGCGCGCGCGCTATCTCGTCGGCGCCCGCGCGCGCTATCTCGTCGTCGCCCATCGTCTCGAAAGAGACGTGCACGGGGCCGACCTCCACCGACTCGACCTCCACGTCCGCCGAGAGGTGCTGCAACTCCCGGCCCACCAGCTCCCGCACCCGCTCGAAGGCGAGCCGCGCGATCCTCTCGGCGCGGTGCGCGTGCCCGGGGCCGCACTCGCAGGCCACCCTCACCTCGTCGAACGTCAGCCGCGGGAAATCCATCTCATCCTCCGCCCCCCGAATCAATCGTTCGCCAGCATCGAGTGGTAGGGCGCGAACTCTATCTCCGTGCACATGCGCCCGATCTTCTCGTACTCGCGCCGCGCGGCGCGGATGAGGTGGCGCATGTGGATGCGGCCGGAATTCTCGGCCGCCATGAAGGCCGCGTTGACGGCGATGTTCCTGATGTTGCCCCCGGCGACGTTCAGGCGGGTGGCGAGGAAGTCGAAGTCCACGTCCTCGGCGACGGGCGCGCCCTCGGGGATGTGCCGCCGCCAGATGAGGTAGCGCTCGCCCTCCTCGGGGAACGGGAACTCGACGGCCGCGTCGAGGCGGCGGAAGAACGCCTCGTCGATGTTCCGGCGCAGGTTGGTGGCGAGGACGACCATGCCGTCGAACTCCTCGACGCGCTGGAGCAGGTAGTTGATCTCGATGTTCGCGTAGCGGTCGTGCGCGTCCTTCACCTCGGAGCGCTTGCCGAAGAGGGCGTCCGCCTCGTCGAAGAAGAGGACGGCGTTCGAGGTCTCCGCCTCGCGGAAGACGCGCCCGAGGTTCTTCTCCGTCTCGCCGATGTACTTGCTGACGACGGTCGAGAGGTCGATCTTGTATGCGTCCAGCCCCAGCTCGCGCGCGATGATCTCGACGGCCATCGTCTTGCCCGTGCCGCTCGGCCCGTAGAAG